>CADBJR010000053.1 GCA_902795065.1 uncultured Coriobacteriaceae bacterium | reverse complement strand
CTGTTTCCAGTGCATGAACGTGGTTGACGGATACGATGGGCTGGCTTATTATCCTAGCTGTATACTAGGAATTAAGAAAGGAGCGGATGATGGCCGAGCAGAGCACCTTCATGTGTTGTTGCATCTGTCCTACGGCCGCCCGCATGAGCGCCTAGCACCTCCTGTGCATAGAATCGCTGCGGACGGCCAACACGAAGATCCGTCCCATTGATTCAGTGCAAGGAGCAACCATGTCATTCGCAGCTAACGTCAGCGGCCTCGTCGGCAACACCCCTCTTGTCAACCTCTCTTCCCTCGCCGCATCGGGCGGCGCAACCATCCTCGGCAAGTACGAGGCAACCAACCCCGGCGGTTCGGTCAAGGACCGCATCGCCGTCGCCATCATCGACGATGCCGAGAAAACCGGCCGTCTCGCTCCTGGGGGAACCATCATCGAGCCGACCAGCGGAAACACCGGTGTCGGCCTCGCCATGGTCGCCGCCGAGCGCGGATACCGCATGATCCTCGTCATGCCCGACACGATGTCCATCGAGCGCCGCAAGCTTGCAGCCGCCTATGGTGCCGAGATCGTGCTCACCCCCGGGAAGGACGGCATGAAGGGCGCCGTCGCGCATGCCGACGAGCTGGCTGCCCAGACTCCCGGTGCCATCATCGCAGGCCAGTTCGTGAACCCCGCCAACCCGAAGGCGCACTACGAGACGACTGGTCCCGAGATTTGGGCCGCAACCGACGGAGCCGTTGCCGCGCTCGTCGCCGGTGTGGGGACGGGAGGCACCATCTCGGGCGCCGGCAAGTACCTCAAGGAGCAGAACCCGCAGGTCAAGGCCTTCGCGGTGGAGCCCGCAGAGTCGCCCGTGCTCTCGGGCGGCGCACCCGGCCCCCACAAGATCCAGGGCATCGGTGCGGGATTCGTGCCCGCCACCTATGACGCTGCGGTCGTCGACGAGGTCGTCCAGATCGCGTCTGCGGATGCCATCGCCATGAAGAAGCGCCTTGCCGGCGAAGTCGGACTGCTCGTGGGCATCTCCGCCGGTGCAGCCGTCGCCGCAGCCGTCCGGCTTGCTGAGACCGGAGCCTTCGCCGGCAAGACCATCGTCGCGATCCTTCCCGACACCGGCGAGCGCTACCTGTCGATGGAGGTGTAGGAGATGGCACGACGGGACTCCGACATGCCCGGCCTCTTCGCGCTCATGGCGGAGGACGCCCGCGCCGCGCTCGAGCGCGACCCCGGGGCAGGCTCGATGCGCGACATCGTGCTCTTCTCCACGGGCACGCACATCGTCTGGGCGTACCGCCGCCACCACTGGCTCTACCAGCACGGCTTCAAGACGCTGGCGCGATGGCTGGCCAAGCGCATGCGCGTGAAGATCGGAGCCGACATCCATCCCGCAGCCACCATCGGGCGCCGCTTCACCATCGACCACGGCCTGGGCATCGTCATCGGCAGCACGGCCGTGATCGGCGACGACTGCATGCTATACCAAGGCGTGACGCTGGGCATGAAGGCCCAATCGTTCGAGAACGTCAAACGCCATCCCACGCTGGGGGATGGCGTCCTGGTGGGTGCGAATGCGGTCATCCTCGGCGATATCACCGTGGGCGACCGTACACGTGTCGGAGCCGGCGCCGTCGTCATCGAGGATGTGCCTCGGGATGTGACCGTGGTGGGCGTGCCCGCGCGGATCGCGCGCGACCGCCGCATGCGCTTCGTCGAGCTCGACGAGGCTCCCGAGGACGTGCGCTGGAGCTGCGCGCTGTAACTGTGTGAACTGTGTGAACAGAGGGACGGAGGTACTGTTCACGTTCGCGTGAACAGTACCTCCGTCCCTCTGTTCACAGCGCTTCGCGGTGCGTGCGGGTATCGCTTACTCGGCGGAGAGCAGCTCGATCTCGAAGTTGAGGGCCTTGCCGGCCATGGGATGGTTCATGTCGAGGATGATCTTCTCGTCGTCGAACGATGCGATGACGGCGGGAACGGGCTGACCCTGCGGCGACATGAGCATGACCTGCGCACCGGCGATGGGCTCGCCCTGGAGCATCTTGCGCGGGACGGGCATCATGGCGTTCTCGTCGCGCTCGCCGTAGGCATCCTTGGGCTCGATGCGGATGTTGACCGTCTGGCCGACCTCCATGTCGCGCACGGCGATGTCGAAGCCGGGGATCATCTGGCCTGCCATGCAGGTGAAATCGAGCGGCGTGCCGCGATCGCGGGACGAGTCGAACTTGCTGCCGTCATCGAGCGTGCCCACGTAGTGGACGCTGACCTCCTTGCCTTCGTTTGACATATAGCCTCCTTTTACAGGTTGAGTCCCGAGAATCTATTGTAGCGCGCTGATAGAATAGAAACGTTATGGACAACTCTCACCAAGGGGGAGCAATGGCAGCCAAACGGGAGAAGCGCGAGAAGGCCGCACCGATGGAGGAGGAGGTTCCCGTCGAAGTCGTCGAGGAGGAGCCGCAATCCGCAGAGCCTGCCGAGAAGAAGGAGCCCGAGAAGAAGGAGCCCGAGAAGAAGGAACCCGACAAGGCCAAGCACGAGCTGGACGTCTCGTTCACGCAGAACCGCGAGCTCTCATGGCTGCGCTTCGACGACCGCGTGCTCGACGAGGCCTTCGACGAGCGCGTCCCGCTGTTCGAGCGCCTGAAGTTCGTCGAGATCTTCGGCTCCAACCTCTACGAGTGGTTCATGGTGCGCGTGGGAGGCCTCACCGACCTCGCCACCCTCAAGAAGCCGCCGCTCGACTCGCGCTCCGGCCTCACGCCCGACGG
>CADBJR010000052.1 GCA_902795065.1 uncultured Coriobacteriaceae bacterium | reverse complement strand
ATCACGCGATCCCCGCCGTCAGGAAACAATGTCCCATATCCGGTTGCCCGCATTACAGGACGAAAGTCGCCGGGAGGCGACGATTAAGAGAATAAGAGGCCGGCATGGTTGCAGTGCTTATGTCCAAGCCCTTACGGCCTGCAGATCTTGTGGCCCTCGATGTAAGTCGCATCGGAGCGGAACGCGGAGTGCGGAAGCGTCATGGGTAGCTCCTGCACGGTGCGGATGCCGGGCTTCGCGGCCACCACGTACGGGATGGCGTTCACGATGCGCATGGCGGTAAGGATGTAGCCGTCGTACGAGAGCTCCTCGGGCTTTGCTGGGTTGCCCACGTTCTGGTCAAGCTGCAGGTTGGGGTCGCCCTCGATCTCCACATGGATCTGGCCCACGCGGTCGGTCCACGGCCAATCCTTGGCGATATCCTGCTCCATGCGGTTGACGTGCTCGATCACGATGGCCTCGCGACCGTTCACGATACCGGCGGTTCGGATGCGCACGGCGGCCACGGTGCCGGCCTCGATGGTGCCGAAGCCCACCTCGATGTCGTGGTCGGTGCAGCGCTTCTCGTAGGAGGCGGTCATGCCCTCGAGCTCAACGCCGAACTCATCTGCGATGTGCTGGATGGTGGAGCCCCACACGGCGTACTGGAACTCGGGAATCGCAAGCATGCAGTCGTCGTCCTCGTCCAGGCCAAAACCAAACGAGGGGACCATCTCCATGGGGTTCTTGTTGGACGAGTAGTTGTACATCTCGGTGATGGTGAGCGTCTTGATGGTGTTGGAGCAGGTGGCGAGCAGCATGGCGAGGTTCTCGGCAAGGCCAGGCTCCTGGCCGTTCATATACAGGGATGCGTTGCCCGCGACGGCGGCAGCCTCGAGCTTCTCGACAAGCGCGCGGTTGGGATTGCGCTTGGGCCAGAACAGGCTCGAGACGGACGGGGACACCACGTTGATGCCGTGCGAGAGCAGGTTGGCATACCACTCGCCGTTGATGGTCTCGGCCTTCTCCAGGTCCATGATGTTGATGGCCATCACGGCCGCATCGGGCTTCAAGGCATAGAGTTCCTCGATGTCGCCGGTGATGATGACGCCGTTGGGCTCGTCGAGATCGAGGAGTCCCGAGTCGGTGCCGATGAGGTGGCCGGCGGTCTGCTCGTGCGCCCACACGCCCACGAGCTCCATGTCCTCGCGCCCCTTGAGGCAGCGGATGGCGATGCCCGCAACATTGCCGGTGCCGATGACGATGACCTTGATCTTGTCTGCCATGGTAGGACCTCCTTAGGAAAGCAATCTGCCAGCTCATGCCTTGCCCCGGCATATCGATCCGGAGCTTGGTGAGAGCGTATACCGTGACGCCGATACGTACTGTCGCAATTCCGTTCTCCTACTTTCATAAAGCTGACATACTATGATGTAAATCGCTCTTTCTCCACTGTCGTATTTCTGCCATCTCACACATGGAGGCGCGTATGGTGGATAACCGGTGGATCACTTCGATCCAGCATGCCCAGAAGCGGGGCTTCGCGCTCAAGCGCATCACCCTCCAATGCATACGCAACGGCGACGTCGATGGCATGAGGGCCCTGTTCGCACCGCAGGAGAACCTCTCCACGATCAGCGGCGCACTCTCGGACGATCTTGACCATGCGGTTATCGCCTGCCTCTTCACCTGGGCGCAGGCTGCGTTCGCCGCCGAGACGGGCGGCCTTTCCTTGGAGGAATCGTCCGCCCTGTTCTATGTGTACGCCCGCCAGGCATACGAGGCACGCTCTGTCGCGGAGGTGCTCGATCTCGACCGCAGGGTGCTCGTCGACCTTGCCGAGGCGGTTCTCGAGAAGCAGCGTGACGAAGACGGGCCCCAACCGGTCAACGAGGGCATTCGCTACATCGACGAGCAGCTCTATGACGGCGTGACCGCGCAGCGCGTGGCCGACCACTTCCATTTCAGCGTGGATTACCTCACCCGGCTGTTTCGGGAGGAGACCGGCATGACCCTTTCGGCATACATCCGAGCACGCAAGATCGAGGATGCGAAGGCCCTGCTCGAGGGGAGCCGTCTTGAGATACGCGAGATCGGCAGCCGCCTGGGATTTACCACGCACTCGCATTTCACGAGCGTGTTCAACAAGCTCGTGGGAATGACGCCGAGGGAATACCGCGCGCTCGCGCTGGCGTTTGGAGCAGCGCCCCCATCTGCGAAAGAGCAGACGGAGGCGCTTATCTCGCAGGTGCCGTCGGCAGTCTGATCAGACCAGGTGCTTCTTGGGCGTGATGATCGCGTCGTAGCGGTTGTTGACCTTCACCACGTCGCCCAGCTCCACGGAGCCCTTCTTCACGAGGGCGTAGCCGATGTTCTTCTCGACCGTGTAGCCGTAGGTGAACTTGGTGACGTAGCCGATGTGCTTGCCGTCCTTGAAGACCTCGTTGCCCTTGCAGTCGGGGCCGCCGTAGATCACGGCGTCGTAGTCGGGCACCTCGATGCCCACGAGCTCGCGCGCGGGCTCCTTGCGGGAGAGCTTGCGCAGCGCGCGCTTGCCCACGAAGTCCTTCTTGAAGTCGACCATGGAGTCGAAGCCCACCTCGTACGGCGTGCAACGGCGCAGGTCGAGCATGAGGTAGTAGCCGGCCTCGGCGGGAAGCGTCATCGCCATAGCATCGATCTCGGTCACGTGCAGGCCGCCCTGCTCGGCAGCCGCAGCGTCGAGCTTGGCCATGACCTCGTCGACGTTCTCCTCGGGCACATAGAGCTCGAAGCCCCACTTCTCACCCGTGTAGCCGGCGCGCGCCACGCGCACGGGGATCTCGCCTATGGTGTCCTCTTATTCTCTTAATCGTCGCCTCCCGGCGACTTTCGTCCTGTAATGCGGGCAACCGGATATGGGACATTGTTTCCTGACGGCGGGGATCGCGT
>CADBJR010000051.1 GCA_902795065.1 uncultured Coriobacteriaceae bacterium | reverse complement strand
GCATGCCGGAAAACAACGTTCCATATCCGGTTGTCAAGGTGCTGCGAAACTCGAGATCTGTGGGTCTAGCCTGTTGACAAATCCATAGCTGGCTCCTTGATGGAGAAGAACTTCATGCCCTCCACCGAGCCGTCGATCACAGCGTCCATGACCTCGGGTGACTTGGGACCCTGCACGGCGAACATGCGGACCTCCTTGATCCTATCCACGTAGGCAACGTCGTAGGCATCGATGTACCAGCCGTAGCGCCTGACGAGATCCTTGCCGTAGAGCGTGGAGACCCAGAAGGTGTCCTCGGCCAGGCGGAAGATGATGACGTCGTCGCAGATCCAGCCATCCTCGTCGAGCATGGGGGTGTAGCGCGCGCGGCCCACGGCGAGGTTGTCGAGGTTCGAGAGGTACATCTTGTTGAGGAACTTGAGCGCGTCGGGGCCGGTGACCTCGAACAGGCGGTGGGTGAAGTCGTACCAGCCCACCGTGGTGCGCACGGCGTTGTGCTGGGTGCGCAGGGACTCGTCCTGATACAGGTAGAACATCTCTTATGCCTCCTCTCCCAGACGGGCACGGATCTTGGCGAGCTCCTCGTCGTGAGCAACGGCCTTGGCCGCGTTCTCGAGCGTGCGGTCGTAGTCGTAGCCGGGCTTCTGACGGCGGTTGCCGTAGACGGCCTTCTCGACGATGAAGCGAGCGACGTTCTCTTCCTCGAGGTACTCGCGGTCGAGGCGCACGATCCACTGGGTATTGACGAGGCACTTCACCTGACCGTTGAACAGGGCCTCATAGAAGCCGGGGAGCTCGGGGTGCTGGCCGTACATCGAGACGTGCGTGGCGTCGACGTCGATGACCGCGCGCTCCTCGGTGAACTCGTCGAAGCTCCACTCGGCGGCCATTGCCTGCCAGATCATGGAGATGTAGGCTGCCATGACGCGGCCGTCGTCAACGTCGGACGGAACGTTCATCCACTCGCGGATGGCCTTGCGGGTCACGAACTCGGCAAACTGCCACTTGCCGCAGGCGTCGAGCATGGTGTTCACCACATAGGCGTCGGATTCCGAGATCTCCCCGCCGCCGCGGATGCGCAGGCCCTGGATGACCTGGTTGACGTACGGGCGGGACCAGCGCCCTGCCTGGAGGATCATCTCGCCTGCAGTCCACTCCTGACCGAGAGCAGCGATGAAGTAGCCGGTGTCGGTCCACTCGGCGTACTGCTTCTTGGGCGTACGGTAGTCATCGGCATAGCCGATGGCGCTGGGCCCCACTCCTCCCAGTCGTGGCCGGTGCATTCCTCGGTGTGGTTCTTGTGCGGACCGAACTTGGAGGCGCGCTCCCACGTGACGCGGCACACCGGGTCGCCGCAGCCGCGGCGTTGCACCAGGTAGCCGTTCCACTCGTCGTAGCCCTCGCCGTCCCTGGCCATGAGGCCCTTGCAGAAGTACTGGCCGCCGCCCTGCGAAAGGTCGCAGGCGTCAGGACCGGCGATATCCATGAAGCAGCTATGGACTTCCTTCTCCACGCGGTCGTTGGAAGCATAGCGGATGTAGCCGGGCATGCCCTGGAACTCATCGCCCCAGTCGGCATAGTTGGCCGGACGGTACATGGACGCCTCCATGAACGGCGGAATCGAGAAGTCCTCCTCGAACTGGGCAACCTGGCCCATCTTGTCCTCGGGACCCCAGGTCTCGAGCATCGAGCCCTTCCACCAACCGGAGAGCAGGCTCTGGCGCTTCACCTGGTCGGGCTCGAGAATCTGCAGCGCGTTCATGAATGCGACGATCATCTGCGCGGCTGTGCGGGTCTGGAAGTAGAACGTCTCCTTGAAGCTCTTGATGGCGTCCCACGGGCTGATCATGCCGCGGAACAGGCGCAGATTCGAGTCGTCGTCGATGAGGCGGACGTCGGAGGCGTTCTCGAACGGCAGCTTGTCCGCATCCGTATACGTGTACTTCATCGTGTGTCTCCCTCCCTATCTCCTGGATTCCTCTGGTTCTAGCCGTTGACGAACCAGGAACCGCCGTCGGCATCTACGAGCTGGCCGGTCATCCAGTGGCTGTCATCGGAGGCAAGGAAGACGACGATGGGGGCGACATCGTTGTAGGGATCGCCGATGCGCTCGAGCGGATTGGCCTTGAACGCAGTCTTCGCCCACTCCTGGATCTCCTCGATCTGGAGCTTGAGACCAGCGTCGCAGTTGTCGGTATAGCTGCCGGGCATGATGGAGTTGACGCGGATGTTGAGCGGGCCGAGCTCGCGGGCGAGCGTACGGGTAAGGCCGCCGACGCCTGCCTTGATGGTGGCATAGACGGAGTGGCCGGGCGTGCCCTCGAAGGCCGCCTTGGAGGTGAAGTTGATGATCGAGCAGCCGGCACCGGGCTTGTCCATCATGTAGGGGGCGCAGAGCTGGCAGAAGTGGAAGTAGGCCTCGGTGCAGACCTTGTACTCGATCTCGAGGTCATCGAGGCTCTTGGCCAAAAACGGCAGGAGCGGCGTGACGTTGTGCGCGTTGTTCACGAGAACGTCGATGGTGCCGAACTTCTCGATCGTGGCCTCGACGAAGGCCTCGCGCTGCTCCCTCACCTGGATGTCGCACGGAAACGCGAGCACCTCGGCGCCGCGCTCCTCGCAGATGCGCTTGGTTTCCTCGAGCTTGGCAACCGTGCGCGAGCAGATTGCGAGCTTCGCGCCCTCCTCGGCGAAGCGGATGGCCTCCTGCTTGCCCAGTCCGCTGGCGCAGCCGGTGATGATGCAGACCTTACCGTCAAGCTTTCCCATGATTCTTCCTTTCTCGATTATCTCGAATGGCAAAGACGGGGCCAGCCCAAAGTGAACTGAACCCCGATAGTTGGACTGGAAACTCAGGTTTCCAGTCCAACTTCTATTTGGGGGTGATCTCCGTGAAGTACACCAGGGAGCGGGAAGAGGC
>CADBJR010000050.1 GCA_902795065.1 uncultured Coriobacteriaceae bacterium | reverse complement strand
GTCGCCCTAAAGGGGATGTCCCCGGTCCAATACCGGGGACATCCAATCAGAGCCGCCTGAGAACTCTATTTAACCGTCCAACTATTGGGGTCTAGTTCACGAGGGGGCGCTCCGATACGGTGAGGTGTGGCGAGCCGTTACTCGGCGAGGGCCTTCTTGGCGACCTCGGCCAGGGCGGCGAAGCCCTCGGCATCCTCGTAGGCGATCTGGGCGAGGACCTTGCGGTCGAGCTCGACGCCGGCGAGCTTCAGGCCGTGCATGAACTTGCTGTAGGAAAGGTCGTTCATACGGGCGGCGGCGTTGATGCGCTGGATCCAGAGACCGCGGATGTCGCGCTTCTTGTTGCGACGGTCGCGATAGGCGTACTGCAGGGAGTGCTGCACCTGTTCCTTCATGCCGCGGAACGTACGTGAACCGGTGCCGTAGTAACCCTTCGAACGCTCGGCCAGGGTGTTGCGCTTCTTACGACCGGCGAGTGCGCGCTTGATACGTGCCATATTCAATCACTCCTTAGTGGGAATCGTTACCTGCGCGTCAGCGCTTACTTGGTGCCCATACGCTGGGAAACGGTCTGGACATCGGCCGGGGAGATGACGGTCTCCTTGCGGAAGCCGCGGATGCGCTTGGGGCTCTTCTTGGTGAGGATGTGGCTCTTGAACGCCTTGCCGCGCATAATCTTGCCGGTGCCGGTGCGGCGGAAGCGCTTGGCCGTACCCTTGTGGGTCTTCATCTTGGGCATGTCTGTTCTCCTTTTCTTTCCTTACTCTTCGCTCGTCTCGGGGATGTCGATCTTATCGAACGCGCCCTTGATGGGGGCGACGAGCATGTGCATGTTGCGGCCCTCCATGAGCGGCTGCTGCTCGACGTTCGCGAAGGGCTTGAGGTCCTCCGCCAGACGATCGAGCACCATCTTGCCCTGCTCGGGGTGGGCCATCTCACGACCGCGGAACATGATCGTGATCTTGACCTTGGCGCCCTTCTTGAGGAAGCGCATGACGTGGGACTTCTTGGTCTCGTAGTCACCCACGTCGATCTTCGGACGGAACTTCATCTCCTTGATCTCGACCTTGGACTGCTTCTTGCGGGCAGCCTTGGCCTTGCGATCCTGCTCATAGCGGTACTTGGCATAGTCAAGCACCTTGCAGACGGGGGGATCGGCGTTGGGTGCGATCTCGACCAGGTCGAGGTTTTGGCTCTCGGCCACGCGACGGGCGTCGGCGATGTTGAAGACGCCGAGCTGGCTGCCATCGACGCCGATGAGACGGACCGTACGTGCGTAGATCTCCTCGTTGATACGAGGTTCGTCGGATTTCGCTATCGTGCACACCTTCCTTCGAATCTTCGTGCTCCGTATACCGAAAAACTCCCGGCGCATACAGCAATCCGGGAGACATGATGCCAGCCCTGAAGCTGGCGGGATCTTCATTGTCTGACCAGACAGCTGCCTTACGGCGCCGGCAGGTGGGGGCATGGCATCTGCCCCGCTTCCAATAACGCATCAGCTATGGTAACGCTCTTCGTGCAGCAATGCAAGGATAACTATTTGGGAACCTTGCGTCCGAGCGCCTTCTCGAACATGGGCAGCGCACCCTCCCCGCCCGGATGCCAGGCGCTGTTCTGCGGCATGTCATAGCCCGGGATGATGTTCGCCTCGACGAGGATGGGCCCATCGGGCGTGATGGCCACATCCCAGCCCACATAGCCCATGCGCGGCTCGACCTCGGCCACGCGCAGGGCGAACTCGACGCACTCGCGGTAGAGCGGAATCTGGAAGCCCTCGAAAACGAGGCCTGTGGTGGGATGCTCGGTGTAATGGAAGCCGGTCTTGTCGGAGAAGCACGGGTAGCGCAGGACGCCGTCGGGGTCGACCCAGGTGTAGATGCCCCCGCTCGTCGCGTTGTCCACGCAGCTTCCGCCGAGGCCCATGCGCACGATCGTGTAGACGTGGCGCGGCGCACCATCGACCATCACGGTGCACATGCGCAGCGTGTTGATGGTGTCGGAGCAGAGCTCATCCATCTTCGGATGCTGCGTGATGGCCTCCTCGAGCAGGAATTGGCGGTTCTCGACGAGGCGCGCGTAGAACGCCGCCATGTCGTCGATATCGGCGGTGACGAAACGCTCGATGCCCTGGCCGCCGAAGGAATCCGAAGGTTTGGCGAAGATCACGGGATGCGCGGCGCAGAACGCGGAGACCCCCTCGGCACCCGCCTCGCGCACGTCGAGCCAGTCACGGCCCGCGAACGCGCTGTAGCGCTTCAGGAACTCGAGCTTATCGTCGAAAAGCGGATAGAGGGAGCGGTCGCACATCTCGCGGGTGAGCGCGACGTTGTGGTTCATGGTCATGAAGGTGCGGCGCAGACGTGCGGGCTTTCCCGCGAAGCTGTAGCCGCGGTACTCCTGGTAGCCGATCCCATAGCGCAGGATGCACCAGCCCATGTCGAGGAAAACGAGCGGCGTAGGCGTGCCCTGCTCATCATGGATGTCGTGCGCGAGCGTGTACATGCGCTTCACGCTGCCCGACCTCACGCGCGCCGTGAACATCTTGACCTTGCTTGCCAGATCCATGCGTCCCCCTCGTCAGAAATGGTCCGCGTACACTCTACTACAAGGTCGGCGCAGCCGCACGAGCCTCCGAAATTTGCTATAGTCAAACAGCACGCTCAGGCCCGAGTGGCGGAATGGCAGACGCGGAGGTCTCAAAAACCTCTCTCTTCGGGGGTGTGGGTTCGAGTCCCACCTCGGGCACCACGTGCGGCAATCCCTTCAAAACCCGTTTTCCGGAATGAACTGCACCCCAGTTCTTGGACGGGCGAATTAGCGGCCTAGGCCGCATGCAGGGACTGATTCCGGAACTCCTCCGGGGTCAGTCCCTTAAGCTTAGCCTGCCTCCTCCTTGTGTTCCAGTGGACGATGTAGCCGTCGAGGTCCCTCTTGAACTCCTCGAAGCTCGGCCATCTCCGGCTCCGGAAGAACTCGTCCTTCAGGTGGCCGAAGACCTGCTCCGTCGCGCCGTTGTCGATGCGGTTGCCCTTCCTGGACATGCTCTGCACGACTCCGGCCTCCTTGAGCCTGCTGCACCATCCGGCCTGCTGG
>CADBJR010000049.1 GCA_902795065.1 uncultured Coriobacteriaceae bacterium | reverse complement strand
GCCTTTCTCTCGAATCGGATGTTCCGCAAACAAGCGATTCTAGGCGACGGCCGCTTCTATTTCAAAGCGGCCATGCCACCAGCATTCGGCACGCGATCGCATCGGATACGCGGATTATCCCAACGCGCCGAGATGCCGAAGGCTTATCCAGCGCTTTACAGGCGGTGCTCCAGAGGCCGATGGAGGTCGGCGTCGGAGAAACCCAGCGACTTATAGAGCCCGTACCCGTCATCGGTGGCGTTCAGCTCCACGAGATCCAGCCCGCGCAGGCGCGCATCTTCGACAAGGGCGCCCATGACCTGCCGGGCGAGCCCGCGCCTGCGATGCTCCGGTACCGTGAACACGTTGAACACCGTCCCGATCCGTCCGTGGGGGAAGCGCGGATTGGGCGGCTTCTCCGAGACGAGCATGAGGGCGAGGCTCACGATGGAGCCGTCGTCGCAGCGCATGGCATAGGCGAAGAGGTCCCCGCCCAGATGGCGATCGAAGAAGCTCGGGAGGGAGCCGCGGATGGTGTCCTCAACGGTCGCGTCGAGCGTCCCGAAGTCCGCGAGAAGATAGGCCATCCTCAGCTCGATGAGCTGCGGTATGTCCTCGTGGGTTGCAGTGCCGAGACGATACGCCACGTCCTTCTCCTCCATCTGGAATCGATTCCCACGTACAGTCTACGACACCGCAGGGCGGAACGGAGAGAGCGCGGCCAGTACCCGCGGACCGCGGTGTTGTGGGACGTGAAGAAGCCGGGGCGATGCCGCGAGAAGGTGGTCTCGAACATGACGCCGTCGGAATTGAAGGTCTGGCCCACGACCATGGCGGCCATCGTGCAATCGAGGATGTCGATCGCCTCCTTGTCGTCGTTGGCGACATGCTCGACCTTGACCGTCTTCCTGCTGGTCGTGATGCGCATGCCCAGCACGCCCTCGAGGTACCCGTATATCGACTGCTCGACGATCTCGGGAGTCAGCCCCGGCACCGCGGGCGTAAGGAAGAAGTTGATGTCATAGATGAGCGCCGAGCCGTTGATGCTGTTGCCGATGCCCATCATCGTGTATGGAACCTACACGCCGCTCCTCGAGGATTCGCCCTCGATCTGGGCCTATAAGCGCGAGCTCGACGGCTGCACGATCACGTTCGCGAGCAACTGGACGGCCGAGGAGCAGCCGTGCGCGCTGTGGGATGGGAAAGCCGGCGAGGACGCGGATGGCGCCGGCCGCCATGGCCTCAAGCTCGAACTCGCCGGGGTAGGCGGAGACGGACGCGATCCAGCCGCAGCCGCGCTCGATGGAGGCCACGAGGTCCTTGTTGTGGACCATGCCGCCGCCGAGCAGGATGCCGTCGACCTTGCCCTCGAGCACGGTGGCCATGCTGCCGATGTACTTGTTGAGCTGGTAGAGCATGGCTCCCCAGGCGCGGGCAGCGGCCTTGTCGCCGTTGGCGGCGCGCTCGGAGACCTCGCGGGCATCAGACGTGCCGAGCAGGTCGACGAAGCCGCCGGTCTTCATGCACATGCCGCGGGCCTCCTTGATGGTGTGGCCAGCCTCGAGGAAGTCGAGGATGCCCGCCACGGGCACGGCGCCGCAGCGCGTGGGAGCCATAGCGCCCTCGCCCTGCACGATGTCGTAGCCATCGATCATCTTGCCCTGCTGGTGTGCGGTGATGGAGATGCCGCCGCCGATGTGGCACACGATGAAGTTGCAGTCGCGGTAGCGCTTGCCCATGGCATGGGCGTGGCGGATCGCGGTCTCCTTGAGGTTGAGCGTGCAGGTGCGAGTTGCGGTAGATGCCCTTGATGCCGGTCACGCGGGCGTAGTCGCAGAACTCGTCGGTATCGGGCGGGTTGACGACGAAGGCGGGCTTGCCGACCTGGACGGCGAACGCGTTGGCGAGCTGGCTGCCGAGCTGCGCGGGGTGCTGGATGCCGTTGGCGCCGCGGTAGGCATGGTCGAGCAGGACGTCGTTCACCTGGTAGGTACCGCCCACCACGGAGAGGAGGCCGCCGCCGCGTCCAACGAACGCGTCGATGGTGTCGAGCGCGACGCCGTTCTCCTCGAGGACCTCGAGGATCAGGTCGCGGCGGTAGGGCATCTGGTCGGAGACGCTCTTGAACTCGGCGAGCTTGGACGCCTCGTGGGCGACGTTCTTGGTGAACACCTCGGCCTCACCATCGAACACGCCTACCTTGGTGGAGGTGGAGCCGGGGTTGATGACCAGGATGCGGTAAGTCTTCTCTGCCATGTATTAAGCCTCCTTGAGAGCCTGAGCGCGGACGCAGCTCATGACGACGTTGCCGACGAGCTCGGAGACGGGCGCGGAACGGCTGCAGTCGCAGACGATCTTCTTGAAGCCCTGGAGCATGGGGCCGTAGGCATCGGCATGCGCGAAGTTCTGGACGAGCTTGACGCCGATGTTGCCCACGTTGATGTCGGGGCAGATGAGGACGTTGGCCTTGCCCGCGACCTCGCTCTCTCGGCGGACCTTCTTGGCAGCGATCTCGGGACGGATGGCGGAGTCGAGCTGGAACTCGCCGTCGATCTTGAGGTCGGGACGGCGATTGCGGGTAACCTCCACGGCTGCGCGGACCTTGTCCACCAGCGGGCCCTCGGCGGAGCCGTCGGTCGAGTAGGAGAGCATGGCAACGCGGGGCTCCCAGCCCATGAGGGCGTGGACCGTCTCGGCGGAGGTGATGGCGATGGAGGCGAGCTGCTCGGGATCGGGGTCGACGCACACGGCCGCGTCGCCGAAGCCCAGCAGCGGACCCTCGGAGCCGTCCCAGCCGGGGATGTTGAAGACGCCGAGGGAGGAGATGGTGTCGACGCCGTCGGCGAGCCCGATGATGGTCTGGCCGCCGATGATGACGTCGCCGGTGGAGCAGCAGAGGCCGCCGAAGGTGATGTCGACGTCGTCGATGCGCTGCATCATGAGGCAGCGATCCATGGGCTTCTTAGCGCGACGGCGGATGCCCTTGGCCTTGAACGGAAACTCGGGGTCCTCCTCGCAACGGACGGCGAAGGCCTCGTTGGCCTCCTCGTCGGTGGTGTCGATAACGTGGATGTTCGTGAGGTCGACGCCGACCTGCTCGGCAACGCCGCGCAGGACCTCGCCTTCGCCGATGATGAAGCACTCGGCGAGATCTGCCTTGGTGAGCTCGCCCACCACTTCCATCATCTTGGGATCGTCAGCCTCGAAGAAGGCGACCCTCTGCTTGTTCGCCGATGCCTTGGCGCGCAGCTGCTCCATCAGATCCATGAACTGCTCCTCTCGGTTGTGTGCAGGCACAATACCAACTGATAGCTATTCTCGCGGGAGTAGGTTCGAAGTTGTATGGGTGCCGTGCCAACGTTGTCCGAAAACAATCGATTCTTTCTTGTGTCAGCGCACAATGCATTTGCATCGTCCGACATGCCGAAGCGCTTTCAAGGGCATCCCGGCGTTCCCGTCGAATTTTTTTCGGGTTCTCATGAGACGGATTCCGCGCCGTGCGGGTATAAGGAATGTACCGAGATCGTACGCTCGATCCTACATGAACCTAGGAGGTCCATGATGAAGTCTCTCAAGAACATCGCAGCCCTTGCCGCGGCAGCCGCCCTCTCGCTCACCATCGCCTCATGCGCCGGCTCGGGAGCGCCCTCGCCGGACGCTGCACCGTCAGGCGCCGACACGCCCATCGAGGAGCTCGTAAAGGTGAACGGCGTCGCCGTGCATCTGGACGAGAACAACAAGACGGCCACCGTCGAGATCGAGGTCGCCGAGGGCGAGAGCCTCTACCAGATGAGCAAGTTCGACGCAGGCGAGGCGGAGTCCAGCACCTCCCACAACGGCGAGTGGCTCATGAGCGACTATTTCTACGAGGGTTTCAGCGCCGGCGAGAACGGCGTCGACCCGGGCACCTACACCGTCGATGTGAAGACCGAGGATGCCGTCGGCACCATCTGGATCTTCGCGTACGACTCCGACGCCGTCGACTACGAGAACATGGACGCCGAACAGATCGTCGACTTCCTCCTCGGCCAGATCTCGTAGCGCTCCCGCTGCATAACCGCACCAAAAAAGGCGCCGCATCCCCCTTGAACTGCCTCCCACTTCTTGGACAACAAGAAGTGGGAGGTTTTATATGGCGGTGGACATGAGGGTCAAATTCGATATTGCGCTGAGAAGCAGGGCTGCCGAGCTCCTCTCCTCCGGTGCGGGGCACCGTGCCGTGGCGGCCGAGCTCGGCCTGCCGGTGAGGACCGCCAAGGGATGGCAGCGCATATACGGGGCCGTCGGAACGGAGGGGCTGCTCGGCATGGGCGAGAAGAGCACCGCATATGGCTACGAGACCAAGGTCGCCGCCGCGCGCGCCGTCGTCGACGAGGGGATGACCAGGGCGGAGGCGATGGCCCGCTTCGGGGTGGCGTCGGAGGCGCCCATCTCGAGGTGGGTCAAGGCGTACCGCGAGGGAGGGGCCGAGGCCCTCCGGCCCAAGCCGAAGGGGAGGCCAAAGGGGCCGTCCGCCAACCCCGGGGGGACGACGCGCGAGGAGGAGCTCGAGCGGCGGATTGAGAGGCTGGAGGCCGAGGTGGCGTACCTTAAAAAATCGATAGCCCTGAAGGCGGAGAAGCGCTCCCGGACCGCGAGAAGGCGCTCGTCGTGAGCGGGCTTTCAGGGCAGTATCCGCTATCCGACCCGCTCGAATGCGCCGGGCCCGCCAGGTCGAGCTGCTACTACG
>CADBJR010000048.1 GCA_902795065.1 uncultured Coriobacteriaceae bacterium | reverse complement strand
TCGAGCGCGGGCAGCGCCACCACCACGGGAATCGCGCGGGCGAACTGGCGGATGCGCGGGTCGCCCGCCACGGCGCATGCGGAGAACATGAGGCGCAGCTTGGCGGCCGTGTCGCGCTTGGCTCGATCCGCTGCGCCCATGCGGGAGGCGAGCCCCACAAGGGCATCACGACCGCCCGCGGTGAGCTGGGCTATATCATCGAAGAAGAGCACGCCGCCCGCGGCGGATTCGACGAGATTGGGAAGATCGCCGCGAAGCGCCTGCTCATCCTCTCCATAGCGCGAGCAATCGACGCGCACAAAGCGAGCGGCGGAGGGGAGGACCTTGCGGGCGATGCCGAACTCGTAGGTGAGACGGGCAAGCATCGACTTGCCCGTGCCCGTCTCACCGACGAGCAGAACCGGAAGGCCGACTGGAGGGTATTCGACCGCCGATTTGAGCTGAGCGATGCACGAGCTGAGCGAGAGGGTGCTTCCGATCGCCTTCTCGAAATCGTGCTGGGGCATCATGTCGACGCTACCCAAGAGCGCCGCCATAGAGGGGTATTCCGCTTCACCGAGTTTGGCCTGGAGGTATCGCTCGAGCCCGCGTTTGTGGAAGTAGAGCACGGGATGGGAGTTCACCTTCACGGCGAGGCCCTCGCGCACGAGCTCGTTGAGGTACTGGCTTGCGAGATTTCGGGATACGTTGATGTCTGTCGCGATCCTGGCGGTGGAGAAGTCCTGCACGGACGAGAGCGCCATTTCACGAGTAGCCCTATCGAGATGATCGATCAGCTCCCGTTTGGTGTCTGACGTGGACATGGAACGTACCTCCCTTCCTTGATGATGAGCATAGGTGCCCAGAAACGGCAAAATACCACGGATACATCGTTTCGTCAGGTTTCTGAACCTTTCGACACATGGCAAGCGCGGTGCCCCGCCATAGTACATCGTAGTCGACACATTGGGCAGCAATGTGTCGAGCTCTATAGGCAAAGGAGTAGAGGCATTGATGCATTTGGCTTGAGATGGGCAGATTCCATCAGCAATGCACGACGGCACGTTCTACCGCTTATCCAGCATAAAGGAGTATTTGAGAGCAACGCACCGTTCGGAGGTGTCGCCATACGTGCGCATCTTGTAAAGCTTGAATCGAGCCGCACTCCTCAAAGGAGGGATGACCGTGAAACGCCTCATGCGCCTTCTTCTTCCCCTGGCACTCGCACTCCTCGTGCTGCTCCCCACCCCCCTTGGGCGGGAGGCTACATCACCATGGGAACCCAGGAGTCCCCGAGCTGCTCGGGAACGACCTGGCAGGATGGCAGCGGGTATTACAGCACCGGGGATTTCATCTACCTCCACGCCTCCCCGTACAGCGGATACGAGTTCGACTACTGGGATATCGTCGACACGGACACCGGGAGCACCCTTATCATCAACCCCAATGCAGACGCCGTGTTCTCCACCTACGACCTCGCCGATGTCAACCTGTGGGCCATCGCGCACTTCAAGTCCTCAAGCTCCGAACACAATCTGGAATATCACCCCGTGCAATACGGCACCTGCACGACGAACGGCAACGCGGCGTACGCCTACTGCAGCGACTGCGGTCTCATCGTCGACAGCCCCTCGGCCATGGACATCTACGCGAGCATCCCCGCCATACCGGCGCTCGGCCATGACTGGGGCTCGGGCAAGGTGACCACGGAGCCCACCGAGGATGCCGAGGGCGTGCGCACCTTCACCTGCACGGTCTGCGGCGAGACCAGGACCGAGGCGATCCCGAAGAAGGAGAAGAAGGCTGAACCTGCACCCACGCCTACGCCCACACCGACGCCAGCACCCACGCCGGCCCCCGATCCCTCGCCTAAACCCGAGCCCTCCGGCGGCTCCGATCTTCCCCTGCCGCTCTACATCGTCGGCGGCGTGGGTCTTGTCGCCGTAGGGGCCCTCGTGGGCGTGCTCATCTCGCGGAGGAAGGGCGAATAGCCGTCCTGCCTGCGGAAAGATAGCGACATGGAGACGGAGTGCGGATGATTCCGCACCCCGTCCGCTTTACGTTGCGACGATGATCCTACAGGCGGGCGACGCCGCTCTCGCGTGCAGCCTCGGCAACGGCCTCGGCGACCTTGTAGGCGATGCCCTCGTCGAAGGCGCCGGGAATGATGTAGTCAGGCGCCAGACGCTCCCCCACCGCATCGGCGATGGCGTGCGCCGCCGCCAGGAGCATATCCTCGTTGATGTCGCTCGCGCGCACATCGAGGGCGCCGCGGAAGATGCCCGGGAACGCGAGCACGTTGTTGATCTGGTTGGGGAAGTCGGAGCGTCCCGTCGCGGCGATGGCCGCGCCGGCGGCGAGGGCCTCGTCGGGCATGATCTCGGGAATGGGGTTGGCGCACGCGAACACGATGGCGTCATCGGCCATGGAGGCCACCATGTCGCGGGTCACCAGACCGGGTGCCGAGACGCCAAGGAACACGTCGGCGCCGACGAGCACGTCGGCGAGCGTGCCCGCGCGCTTCTCGGCGTTGGTCCACGTCGCGAGATCGGCCTTGGCGTCGTTCATTCCCGGCCTGCCCTCGTAGATGGCGCCGGAACGGTCGCACACCACGATATCGCGCACACCGACCTTCTTCATGAGGCGGGCGATGGAGGTGCCCGCGGCGCCTGCTCCCGAGATGACGACGCGCACGTCCGCGAGCTCGCGCCCGGTGAGCTTGCAGGCGTTGATGAGCGCAGCTGTGGAGATGACCGCCGTGCCGTGCTGGTCATCGTGGAATACGGGGATGTCGCAGACCTCCTTCAGGCGCCGCTCGATCTCGAAGCAGCGCGGTGCGGAGATGTCCTCCAGGTTGATGCCGCCGAAGCTTCCAGCGAGGAGCTCCACCGTACGCACGATCTCGTCGACGTCCTTGCTGCGGATGCAGAGCGGGAACGCGTCGACGCCGCCGAAGGTCTTGAACAGCGCGCACTTGCCCTCCATGACGGGCATGCCCGCCTCGGGACCGATATCGCCGAGGCCGAGCACCGCGGTTCCGTCGGTGACCACGGCCACGAGGTTCCAGCGGCGCGTGTAGGTGTACGAGAGATCGACGTCCTTCGAGATCTCGAGGCAGGGCTCGGCGACGCCGGGCGTGTAGGCGACCGCGAGTTCGGCGGCGGTGGTGATACTCGCCCTGCTCACGACCTCGATCTTGCCCTCCCAAGCACGATGGGCGTCGAGTGCCTGCTGCTTCTTGTCGATTGCCATCGATGATCCTCCTTAATGGACAAGCTCGCCCGCCATGTAGACGGCACGCAGGTCGAGGTCGGGTGAGAGCGCTACGAAGTCGGCCGTGCGTCCAGATGCGATGATACCGCAGCATCCGTCGATGCCGCAGCTGCGCGCGGGAACCTCTGACGCCATGCGCAGGGCCTGCTCGGGGGTAGCGATGCCCCAGACGACGACGTTCTGCACGGCTTTGAGCATCGTGAGCGTGGAACCCGCGATGTTGCCGGCATCGCGCAGGCGCGCGAGCCCTCCGCTGAGCACGATGGGCAGCTCGCCCAGCATGTAGTCGCCGTCGGGCAGTCCGCCGCAGCTCAGGCAGTCGGTGATGAGGACGACGCTCTGCCATCCGCGCGAACGCACGAGCAGGTCGACAGCGCGCGGATGCGAGTGCATGCCATCGGCGATGACCTCGCAGTACGTGCCCCCGAGCGTGAGGGCGGCACCGACGACGCCCGGCTCGCGGTGCGTGAACTCGGGCATGCCGTTGAACGTGTGGACGAAGACGGTGCCCCCGGCATCAACGCCTGCAGCCGCCTCGTCGAAGGTCGCGGCGCTATGGCCGAGGGCCGCGACGACGCCGCGCTCGCGGCAGCCGGCGATGTAGCCCGCAACGCCTGAGCGCTCGGGAGCGAGCGCGCTCTTGCGGATGAGACCCTCCGCGAGCTTTTGCCAGGCATCGAGCCAGGCGAGATCGGGGTCGCAGAGGTACTTGGGGTTCTGGGCGCCCTTGTGCTTCTCGGTGAAGAAGGGGCCCTCGAGGAAGATGCCCTGGATGCGGGCGCCCTCGCAGCCATGGGCGGCCTCGGCGACGCTCGCGCAGGCGCGGCCGGTCTCCTCGAAGGAGGCGGTCAGCGTGGTGGGCAGCCAGCTCGTGGTACCACGACGCGCTAGCTCGCGCGAGACCGTGCGCATGCCGTCCGCGTCGCAGTCCATCACATCGTGGCCGGCGAAACCGTGGATGTGGGTATCGACGAAACCGGGGGCGACGATGGCATCGCGCAGATCGAGAATCTCGACACCCTCGGGAGCCTCGTTACTCCATGCACCGAAGCATCCATCCTCGATGGCCAGGTACCCGCCCTCTGCGAGACGGTCGGCCAGCACGAATCCCCCTGCTTTGACGGCATATGCGCTCATGGCAGCTCCCCTTCGACGAATCCGATCGATTCCGATTGTACCTATCAGCCCGTATCACTGAGCGGACGGCTTTTCCTGCATCAAAAACCTGCCGGCGTATCACAGGAGCGCATCCCGACTCCGAACGAAGCAATAGCATGCATGGGGTGCAGGACTCGCCCCATATTATGCAATTGTTTGCCCAATCATACCGCCCGATGGGCGCAATCTGATACGCCAGCGGGTTTTCGCGGCACCTGGGATGGAAAAAGGCCCCGGCATGCACCGGGGCCCGAGACGAAGCGTCTACCGGAAATGGGCGTCGCGCTTGACCAACGCCTCGTAGGCCGAGCCGTACATGGCCGCTTGGTTGCCCAGGCTCGCCGCCTCGATGCGGGCCTTGCTGCAGCCCTTGAGCGCATACTTGACGAAGCACTCGCGCAGGTCGGGAGCGAAGGATGCGAAGCCGCCCGCCACGCCGCCGCCGATGAGGTAGAGCTC
>CADBJR010000047.1 GCA_902795065.1 uncultured Coriobacteriaceae bacterium | reverse complement strand
TACGTGTAGAAGTGCTCCATCGAGATGCGCCAGGTCTGCCCGCGCTCCTCGACGCGGGGCACGACGCAGCCGCGCCCCGACCCCTGGCTGAGCATGCGCGCAGCGGCCTCGGGGTCGCCGATCGTGGCGGAGAGGCCCACGCGCCGCGGCTTGGTGCCCGCCATGCGCGAGAGGCGCTCGATGAGGCAGAGCGTCTGGGCGCCGCGGTCGCCGCGCATGAGGGCGTGCACCTCGTCGATGACGACGAAGCGCAGGTCGCCGAAGAGCTTGGGGATGGCCGCATGGCGGTGCAGGAGCATGGCCTCGAGCGATTCGGGCGTGATCTGCAGGATGCCCGAGGGCTTCTTCATGAGACGCGCCTTGTGCGATTGCGCCACGTCGCCGTGCCAGTGCCACACGTTGATGCCGCCCTCCTCGCAGAGGTCGGTGAGGCGGAAGAACTGGTCGTTGATGAGGGCCTTCAGCGGGCCCACGTAGAGGCAGCCCACCGAGGCAGGCGGATCCTCCCAGAGCTCGGTGAGGATCGGGAAGAACGCCGCCTCGGTCTTGCCCGACGCGGTGGACGAGGTGAGCAGGACGTTCTCATCGGTGTTGAAGATCGCATCGGCTGCGGCCACCTGGATGGCGCGCAGCGACTCCCACTCGTGCTCGTACACGAAGTCCTGCACGAACGGTGCGAATCTGTCGAAGATCCCTGCCACGTCAATCAACCCTTCTGTTTTCCAAATAGGGGGTACCCCCTCTTGTTGCGCAACGGGAGGGGGTACCCCCTTCGTTGCGTTGCGCTAGATGGTGAACTCTGCATAGGCGGCGTCGTCATCGGAGGCGTCGCAGGCATCGGCGCCTGCGACCGCGTGGGCGAACGTGCCGGAACCGAGAAGCCCCGCCACCGTGAGGCCGGGCGTCTGCAGCATGATGTCGAGCATCTCGATAAAGTCGCGGATGACCTCGCGCGGCGTGACCAGCGTGTCGGCGCCCACGCGCGACAGCTCGATCTCGAGGAAGGTCGCGAGGTCATCCTCGGTGAGCGTGCGCGTATAGCCGTAGAGGCCCGCGTGGATATCGGCGAGCTTCTCCACCAGCACGAGAAGCTCCTCGGGCGTGAGCGGCGTGAGGCGGATGACCGGCGCCATGAGGTCGACCAGCCCCTCGCGGCCGAAACGCCCCTGCGTGAGGCGGCTGCGCAGGGCCTCGTAGGAGTAGAGGCCGCGGCGGCGGTCCTCGATGGCCTGCGGCGTGCCGCCCATGATGATGCCCAGATAGGACGCCTTGCCCTGCAGGGTGTCGTTGTACATGGCCAGGATCTTCTCGTAGTTGTACTGGCGCGAGATGGCGTTGGGAATCTTGTAGAGGTTCACGAGCTCGTCGACGAGCACCACGAGGCCCTCGTAGCCGGCACCGCGCAGGAACCGCGCGAAGAGCTTGATGTAGTCGTACCAGTCGTCGTCGGTCACGATGACCGAGACGCCCAGCTCGGCGCGCGCCTCGGCCTTGGTGCGGTACTCGCCGCGAAACCACTTGACGACGTTGCCCATAGCCTCGTCGTCGCCGTCGAGGTGCGCGCGGTAGTAGAGCGTGAGGAGCCGCGCGAAGTCGAAGCCGTGCACGAGCTCCTGCACGTCGGCGATGACGGCGTGGATGCGGCCCTCGACGAGACCCGCGAACGCCGGGCTCTCGGGCGGCGTGCCGGCGGCGGCCACCTCCTGCTGGACGTTCGAGATCCAGCGGTCGAGGATGAGCGTGAGCGCCCCGCCCTCGGGGCGCGTCTTGGTGGAGAGGTTGGAGATGAGCTCGCGGTAGGTGGCCAGCCCCTGGCCCTTGGTGCCCTGCAGGCGCCGCTCGGGCGAGAGGTCCGCGTCGGCCACTACGAAGTTGCGCCCCATGGCGTGGTTGCGGATGGTCTGCAGCAGGAAGCTCTTGCCGCTGCCGTACTTGCCCACGACGAAGCGGCACGACGCCCCGCCGTCGGCCACGATCTCGAGGTCGCGCAAAAGCGCCGCTACCTCCGCCTCACGGCCCACGGTGATGTAGGGCAGGCCCACGCGGGGCACGACCCCGCCCTTGAGCGAGTTGATGAGCACCGTCGCGATGCGCTTGGGCACCCGGGGTTTCTCGGCTGCTGTCATGAGAGCGCCTCCCTCACGTCGTCCGCGTAGTCCTCGACGATGCGCGGAACGTCTCCCTCGAATTCGATCACGGTGTCTCCGACGATGTCGAAGAGCGCCTCGTTGATGCGGTCGGCGGCAAGCGACGGCATGCCGCCCGGAGCCTCGGCGGGCACGCCGTCGAGCAGCGCCCGCAGATATGCCGCGTCTTCCGCGGAAAGCCCCGCAGACGCGGGCGATGCGGCGGACGCGGACGCCTCAACTGAAAGATCCTCGACCGTATCCTCGCGCTCCTCGTCGACGAGCAGGGCCTCGCGCGTGCGCTCGTGCGCGGCGCGGATGACGCCGAGGGCAGAGCGGTCGATGTGAACGCGGGCGGCCTCCTCCGCCGCGCGGCGATCGAGGCAGCGCGCGACCTCCTCGGCCACGATGGCGCGCACGTATTTAGGCACCTCGCGCTCCTTGAGCTCGGGCAGGCCGCCCAGCCTGAGCCGGAGCACGCGGTCGATCTCGTGGAGGATGTCGCCCAGCTCGGCGCTGGCCTCCGACGAGCGGTGCGGACGGTAGCGCGACCAGCTGCCCGCACGGCAGCGGAAGCGCACGCCGCTCATCAAATCGACCGTGCAGTCGGGATGCCGCACGGGATCGTGGAAGACCGCCGAGCGGAACATCGCGTACGGCTCGCCCACGGCATCGCCGAACAGGCCGTCGACGAAACCGCGCTTGCGGCGCCGATGGCAGTGGTCGACCATGCGCGCGAAGACCGCGCAACAGCATTCGGCCAGCTCATCAAAGCGATCCGAGAAGATGCGCGAACGCTCGAGGCGGTAGCGCGAGGCAGCCGCGAGCGCGGACACGAAGTCCTCGCCGAGGGGCAGGCCGGATGCGGAGGCGTCCCACTGCCCCGGCGCGGCAGACGCGAGCAGGGCGCGCTCGGCACCGTCGAGCACGGCGACGGCCCGCTCGAGCGCGCTTCCCTCGGCGTTCGCTCCGAGCAGCGACCGGTCGAGCCCGTGGTAGATGGCGAGGTCGGACATCCACGTGGTGAGATAGGACTGCAGCGCTCCGTTGCCGGGGAGCTGCCCGTAGGTATCGCGCAGACGCGCGAGCGCGGCCAGCGCATCCGGCGCCTCGGGCGCCTCGCCGGCACGGTAGCGCGTGCGCCACGTGAAATAGCCCCTGAGCTGGGCATCCGTCATGTCCTCGTACGTGGGGTAATAGCGTTGGAACGCCCCCGTGTAGGGGCAGTCGTCCTCGTAGCCCTCCATGAGGCGGGCCTGATCGTAGAAGAGCTGCGGAGCTGCGTAGGCGGAGACCCGCCCGCTGCAGTTGCACGCGAGCGCGTGCATGGTGGAGATGGCGTGCGGCGTGGGCGTCGTCGCTTCGGAGACGAGCTCGGCGAGCGACCCGGCGAGCTCCCAGAGCGTGGATGCTCCCCGCCGCTTCCGCCGCGGGCCGGTGCTGTGCTGGCCGTACGCCTGCCGCCCGGTGCGGATGATGGGCTCGTCCTTGTACACGCCGCCCGTGAGCACGCGGCTCTCGCGCGCCGCGTCGAGTATGAGCCTGACGATCTGCTCGGCCTCCATCATCCACCCCCGTTCCTCCATCGACGTACATGTGTTCGTAAGTATACCGCAGAAATGCGTACAGGTGTACGGGATACGGAGAAAAAGGGGCGCCGCCCGTGCAAGAAGGGGGGGGGGAATCACGGGCGGCGCGCAGATGATGCCTGTGCGCTCGGCAGGGAGAGGTTCTGCGGGCGCTGCGGCGGGAATCAACCTGGTCGTTAAAGTTTCATATGGCTAACTTTCATATCCCAGTATACACGTATCTCCCACCGACGCAAGGGGAATTTCAAGAATTCCTCCCCGCTCCGCCTTCTGTAACGAAACCGTGAGTTTTACCTGCATAGCGCCAGAGGTTGATACAATCGATACGGTCGATTGGGAGGATCATGGGCTTGGATCTGGGCCGCTTCAAGCGGCTGGCACAGAATGCGAGGAGCACCGTCACTAGAAGGCACGGCCGCGGCACCGCGCGCCCGGGCGCCGCGTCCAAGCCGCAGGAGAGCCGTCCCCGCTTCCAGCTCCTCGCCCAATGGCGCCAGCGCATCGAGGATGCCCGCAGGTCGGGCTCCTTCGTCGACCAGGCCGGCCAATACGCCGCGGGCCAGACCACGCGCGACTACCTCTGCAACACCATCGGCCAGACGGCCGCGGGCAGCTTCTTCTTCCTGATCTCCATCGTGGCCACGCATTTCGCGGGCACCGAGCAGGCGGGCATGTTCTCGCTGGCGGTCACCATCGGACTGCTGCTCATGTTCGTGGGCAACTACGGCGTGCGCGCCTACCAGGTCTCCGACGTCGAGGAGATGCAGTCGTTCAACGACTACCAGATCCAGCGCCTCATCACCTGCGCGGGGATGTTCCTCATCGGCTTGCTGTACTGCTTGCTGCGCGGCTACCAGGGCACCATGATGTTCATCTGCCTGGGCGTCATCCTCTTCCGCGTGTTCGACGCGCTCGCCGACGTGTACGAGGGCCGCCTGCAGCAGAAGGACAAGCTCTACCTCGCGGGCATCTCGCAGACCGTGCGCCACATCGCGGCGTTCATCGTCTGCGCGCTCGTGCTCGTCATCACGCGCAACCTCGTGTGGGCGTGCTGGTCGATGGCGCTCGCCGAGGCGGCCGTCATACTCATCATCACGCTGCCGCTGACCCTCTTCGAGACCGAGCGCTCCTACCCGGCGACCAAGCGCGCCGTGAAGGAGCTCTTCGTCCAGTGCCTTCCGGTCTTCCTCGCGCTGTTCCTCTACAACGTGCTCGAGAGCATGCCCAAGTTCGCCATGGAGGGCGTGCTCGCCTACGAGAACCAGCTGTTCTACCTCGCGCTCAACGCGACGTCGCAGATGGTGCTCGTGATCTCGGAGCTCGTGTTCAAGCCCCAGCTCGTGAAGCTCGCGCGCGTGTGGGCGGAGCCCGACCAGCGCAAGCGCTTCGACATCACGGTAGTCGCGATGTTCGGCGCCATCGTGGTCATCGCCGGGCTCGTCGCCCTCGCCATGTCGCTGTTCGGCATCCGCCTGTTCAGCTTCGCCTACGGCCTCGACTTCGAGAAGTACCGGCCGCTCGTGCTGGTGATGTGCGCCGAGGGCGGCCTCTGCGCGACCGCGAACCTCCTCTACCAGATCATCACGCTGCTGCGCGAGCAGCAGTCGATCACCAAGCTCTACCTCATCGCTCTCGTGTTCGCGGTGCCCGTCGCGATGCTGCTCGTCAACTTCTCCGGACTCGCCGGCGCCGTGCTCGCCAACCTCGTCATCATGGCGATCCTCGTGGTGCTGCTCGTGTACGAGTACCTCTCCATCCGCAAGCGCCTCGCGGAGAAGACCTGGTAAGCGGACGGCCCCGGTTTCCCGGGGCCGCTTTTTTGGCTTATAGGACAAAAAGTGTGTCCACAAGAAGAGGGGGTACCCCCTACGTTGTGAAACCGCCGGCTATGCGCGGATCTCGACCACGCCCGACCAGGGCGTGACGGCGTGGAAGCGCACGCCAGGAAGCTCCGCGGCAAGCTCGTCGGCGACGCAGTAGATCTCGTCGTCATCCCAGCTGTCGCCGGCGGCGGCACGCGCGGCGTCGCGGTCTGCGGCGCTCTGGAACGCGACGTCGCCGATCAGCACCGCACCGCCGGGCTCGAGCAGCCCGAGCAGGCGGCGGATGAGCGCGACCTTGTCGGCGTCGTCGATGTGGTGGATCGCGTAGGTGCTGATGATCGCACGGTAACCGCTCCCCCACTCCGACGGCAGCTCGTCGCGCAGGTCGGCCAGGTTGAGGTGCGCCGAAGGGACGCGCTTCTCGGCGAGGGCGAGCATCTGGCGCGCGGAATCGACGCCGTAGACCTCGCAGCCCGCATCGGCGAGCTCCCCGAGCAGGATGCCCGGCCCGCAGCCCAGGTCGAGCACCTTGGCGCCCGTCTCGAGATGGGCGAGCTCCTTCACGAGGCCCATCATCTGCGTGCGGCCGCCGAAGGGATAGCCTCCCTCGGCCTCCCAGCGCGCGGCGTCGCGCTCGTAATCGAGCGCCCACGCCTCGAACTGCTCGACGTCGTACATCAGCGGACGACCTTCAGGGCGACCTCGGCGAGCTGGTCATCCGAGACGGCGCTCGGTGCGTCGCTCATGAGGTCGGAACCCGACGTGGTCTTGGGGAACGCCATGACGTCGCGGATGGAGTCGCTGCCGGTGAGCAGCATGCACACGCGGTCGAGGCCGAGCGCGAAGCCGCCCATCGGGGGCGCGCCGTACTCGAGGGCGTCCATGAGGAAGCCGAACTGCGCGCGGGCGCGCTCCTCCGTGAAGCCGAGGAGCTTGAGGATGCGCATCTGCAGCTCGGCATTGTGGATGCGCATGCCGCCACCGCCTGCCTCGTAGCCGTCCATGACGAAGTCGTAGGTCCAGGAGCCGACGGAGAGCGGGTCGCTCTCGAGGCGGTCGATGTCGGCCTCGACGGGCTGGGTGAAGGGCTGGTGCTCGGCCGCGTAGGCGCCGCGCTCCTCGTCCCAGTGCACGAGCGGGAAACCCACGACCCACAGGAAGTCGTGGCCCTCGCGCGGGATCTCGAGGACGTTGGCCATGTGGTTGCGCATGCCGCCGAGGATCTCGTCGGTCTCGAGGCGGCCGCCCACGGCGAACAGCACGAGGCTGCCGGGTTGGGCGCCCATCTCGGCCTTGAGGGCGTCGAGCTCCTCGGACGAGAGGAACTTGGCGATGGGGCTCTGGACGGAGCCATCCTCCTTGAAGGCCACCCACGCGAGGCCCTTGGCGCCGAACGCCGCCGCGACCTCGGAGAGCTTGTCGATCTTGGAGCGGCCCCACACGCCGGCGCCCGGGCAGCAGATGGCCTTGATGTGCTGGCCTTCGGTGTTCGCGGCAGAGGCGAAGAGCTTGAAGCCGGAGCTGGCGAAGATGCCGGTCACGTCGTGGAGCTCCATGCCGATGCGGGTGTCGGGCTTGTCGATGCCGTAGGTGTCCATGGCATCCCAGTACTGGATGCGGCGCAGCGGGAGCTCCATCTTCACGCCCATCTTGGCGAAGGCGTCGGCGAAGACCTCCTCGAGCGCGCCCATGACGTCGTCCTGCTTGACGAAGGACATCTCGATGTCGACCTGCGTGAACTCGGGCTGGCGGTCGGCGCGCAGGTCCTCGTCGCGGAAGCACTTGGCGACCTGGTAGTAGCGCTCGACGCCACCCACCATGAGGAGCTGCTTGAGCAGCTGCGGGCTCTGCGGCAGCGCGTAGAAGTTGCCCGGCTGCAGGCGCGAGGGCACGATGAAGTCGCGCGCGCCTTCGGGCGTGGACTTGAACAGCGACGGCGTCTCGACCTCCATGAACCCGCGGTCGTGCAGCGCCTGGCGGATGGCGAAGGTGAAGTCCGAGCGCAGCTTGAGGTTGGCCATCATCTTGGGACGGCGGATGTCGAGGTAGCGGTACCTGAGGCGCAGGTCCTCGCTGGTCTCGATGTGGTCCTCGATCTGGAACGGCGGGGTCTTGGAGGTGTTCAGGACCTCGACGCGGGTGCAGAGCACCTCGACCTCGCCGGTCGCGAGGTTGGGGTTGGTCTGGCCCTCGATGCGATGGCGCACCTCGCCCTCGACGAGGATCGGCCACTCGGGACGCACGGTCTCGGCAGCTGCGAAGACCTCGGGCGCGCACAGGTCGGGATCGAAGAAGATCTGGGTGAGGCCCTCGCGGTCGCGCAGGTCGATGAAGATGAGGCCGCCGAAGTCGCGGCGGGCACGGACCCATCCGGTAAGCGTGACAGTCTGGCCGATGTTCTCCGCACGCAGCTCACCGCAGGAGTGCGTGTGCATGGAATGAAGCGCCATGGCTTCTCCTCTCGTCTCTGCCGCCCCGTGTCGGTACGGGCGGCTCCCCAGCAGACGGCAACGCCGCGTAGACGGCACGTCGTTGCACAGCCCATCCATAGTAGCACCGCGCGGCGCGTCCGAACGCACGGGCGGGCGCTTCACAAAAGGTGTTGGCACGGAAAGGCCCCGTTTTGAGCACAAAGGGCACTTATTCCGAGGTTTTTGGGTCTCGTTTCGCCATCGGAGTAATAGATGGATTGCAAAACCGCAGGTCAGAAGGGTGGGCATATGGCTCCGATGGGCAATTGGCACCGAAAAACTTCGGAATAAGTGCCCTTGGGGGTGCGGACATTTTCTTGGACCGCCTAGACGGCGTATCCAAGCTTCCTCCGGTACTCCGCCGGGCTCAGCCAGCCCAGGGAGCGCTTGATCCTGCC
>CADBJR010000046.1 GCA_902795065.1 uncultured Coriobacteriaceae bacterium | reverse complement strand
ATATAGCGTGAATGTTACAAAGCAGTGCAATTCATAGGGTTGGAATTACAATGATTACCGACCTTTAAGAGCGGTACGGAGATACCGAAAAGGCGCCCAGGCATACATGCAGCATGCCGCATCGGAGCACCCACCCCGCACGGGCTGGGTGCTTTTCTTTTCGGCACGCGAACATGGTGCAGGCGGAAAGCGAGGTATGTGCATGAACCTGTTGCTCGATGACCGGACCCACCCCGATGCCCTGCTCGTGCTCGAAGACGGAACCGTCTTCCAAGGACGTTCATGCGGCGCGAGGGGAGAGGCGTTCGGAACCATCTCCTTCGACACCGACATCTTCGGCTACCAGCGTGCGCTCGGCACTCCGGGCAACGCGGGGTCGATTATCGCCTTCACCTACCCGCAGGTCGGCAACTTCGGCATCAACGCCGATGCCCCTGCGCGCGCTACCGCGGCTGGCATGGTGGTGCACGACATGATCTACACCCCCTCCAGCTGGCAGTGCGAGAAGAGCCTGCCCGACTACCTTGCCGAGCAGGGCGTCGTGGGCATCGAGGACGTCGACGTCCGCGCGCTCGTGGCGCATCTGCGCGAGCATCCGGGCCTGCGCGCAGCCATCTCCACCGAGACGCTCGATTCCGAGGCGTTGCTCGCCCGTCTGCAGGCGGGGAAAGGAGGCGAGGCGGATGCCTAAGCGCACCGATATCAAGAAGATCCTCATCATCGGCAGCGGCCCCATCGTGATCGGCCAGGCCTGCGAGTTCGACTACTCGGGAACGCAGGCCTGCAAGGCGCTGCGCGGTGCCGGCTTCGAGGTGGTGCTCGTGAACTCGAATCCCGCCACCATCATGACCGACCCCGAGACCGCCGACCGCACCTACATCGAGCCCATCACCGTGGAGAGCGTCGCCCGCGTGATCGAGCGCGAGCGGCCCGACGCGCTGCTGCCCAACATGGGCGGCCAGAACGGCCTCAACTGCGCGGTCGCGCTCGCGCAGGCGGGCGTTCTCGAGACGTACGGCGTGGAGGTCATCGGCTGCAACATCGCCTCCATCGAGTGCGGGGAGGACCGCGAGCTCTTTGCCGAGGCCATGCGCGACATCGGCCTCGAGGTGGCGCGCTCGGGCATCGCCCACAGCGTTGCCGAGTGCGAGGCCATCGCCGACGAGCTGGGCTATCCCGTGGTGCTGCGTCCCGCGTTCACGCTCGGAGGCGCCGGAGGCGGCATGGCGCGCGACCACGACGACCTCCTGCGCATCGCCGAGGAGGGCCTTGCGCTCTCCGCGAACGGCGAGGTGCTCGTGGAGCAGAGCGTGGAGGGCTGGAAGGAGATCGAGTACGAGGTTATGCGCGACAGCGCGGGCAACGGCATCTGCATCTGCTCGATCGAGAACCTCGATCCCATGGGCGTGCACACGGGCGACTCCATCACCGTGGCGCCCGCGATGAGCCTGACCGACGCCGAGGTGGCCAACCTGCGCGACATCTCGCTCAAGATCATGGACCGCGTGGGCGTGGCTGCGGGCGGATCCAACGTGCAGTTCGCCGTGAACCCCTCTGACGGCCGTGTGATCGTGATCGAGATGAACCCGCGCGTCTCGCGCAGCTCAGCGTTGGCGAGCAAGGCCACGGGATTCCCCATCGCCAAGGTGTCCGCGCTGCTCGCCGTGGGCTACACCCTCGATGAGCTCGAGAACGACCTCGTCGCCGGCCGCTCCATGAACGCCGACCCCACGATCGACTACGTCGTGGTGAAGGTTCCGCGCTTCGCATTCGAGAAGTTCAAGGGCACCGACGCCACCCTCACCACGCGCATGAAGGCGGTCGGCGAGGTCATGAGCATCGGCGCCACCTTCGAGGAGGCGCTCCAGAAGGCCATGCGCTCGCTCGAGCAGGGCTATCCCGGGCTGTGCGCCAGCTCGGACGATGCCTACGATGAGGAGCGGTTCGACGAGCTCGTGGCGACGCCAACGCCCGAGCGCATCCTCTATGTGGCCGAGGCCCTGCGGCGCGGCTGGTCCGTGGAACGTGTGAACGAGGCCACGGCCATCGACCCGTGGTTCCTCGGCCGCATCGCCGACATCATCGCTGCCGAGCGTGCCATCGCATCGCGCGGGATCGCGGGACTCGATGCTGCGCACCTGCTCGCGGCCAAGCAGCTGGGATTCTCGGATGCGCAGATCGCGCAGCTCACGGGTTCGACGGAAGATGTCGTGCGCGCCGTCCGCGGCGTGCTGGGCGTGCGTCCGCTCGTGAAGACCGTCGACACCTGCGCGGGTGCCGCCCCGGGACGCGGCGGCTACCACTACCTCACCTACGAGCGCGGCGGGGCGACGGAGTGGCACGAGGCGGCCAAGCCCCGCGTGGTGATCCTCTCCGCTGGTCCCAACCGCATCGGCCAGGGCATCGAGTTCGACTACTGCTGCTGCCACGCGGCGTACGCGCTGGAGGCGGCGGGGTTCGAGACCGTCATGGTGAACTGCAACCCCGAGACCGTCTCCACCGACTACGACACGAGCGACCGGCTGTACTTCGAGCCGCTCACCTTCGAGGATGTCATGAACGTCATCGAGATCGAGCGGCCCGTGGGCGTGATCGTGACGCTGGGCGGGCAGACCCCCATCAACCTGGCGCGGAGGCTCAAGGCGGCCGGCGTCCCCATCATGGGCACGCAGCCCGAGGCCATCGATCTCGCCGAGGACCGCGACCGTTTCGCCGCCCTGCTCGACAGCCTGGAGATCGCCTATCCTCCCAGCTCGACGGCCTCGATGCTCGAGGAGGCCAAGCAGGTGGCGCGCCGCGTGGGGTATCCCCTCATCGTGCGGCCGAGCTACGTGCTGGGCGGCCGCGGCATGGCGATCGTCTACAACGACGAGGACCTCGTGACGTATATGGCGGAGGCAACGCTCATCTCGCCCGACCGCCCCGTCTACCTCGACGCCTTCCTCGAGGACGCTGTTGAGCTCGACGTGGATGCGCTCGCCGACGGCGAGGGCTGCTACGTGGGTGCGGTGCTCGAGCACATCGAGGAGTGCGGCATCCACTCCGGCGACTCCGCGTGCTGCTATCCGCCGTTCTCGCTCTCCGATGCGCTGGTCGAGCGCGTCTGCACGATCACGCGCGATCTCGCCGCTGCCGTGGGCATCCGCGGGCTCCTCAACGTGCAGCTGGCCGTCCGCGACGAGCAGATCTTCGTCATCGAGCTCAACCCGCGCGCGAGCCGCACGGTGCCCTTCTCGTCCAAGGCCACCGGCGTCCCGCTTGCGGCGTATGCTGCGCGCATCATGGCGGGGGAGAAGCTCACCGACCTCGATCTTCCAGAGGAGCTGGCAGAGACGGGCTGCTACTGCGTGAAGGAGGCCGTCATGCCGTGGAGCCGCTTCCCGGGCGCAGACGTGCACCTCGGCCCCGAGATGCACTCGACGGGCGAGGTCATGGGCGTCGATACCACCATGCCGGCCGCCTACGCCAAGACGCGCCAGGCCATCGACTACGAGATCCCCTCAAGCGGCAACGTGTTCATCTCGGTGTGCGACCGCGACAAGCGCTCGATCGGGCCGGTTGCGCTCGCGCTGCGCGGTCTCGGCTACGACCTGATCGCCACGAAGGGCACGGCCAAGGTGCTGCGCGCTGCGGGCATTCCCTGCGATGTGGTCCAGCCCATCAGCGCGGGGAGTCCCAACGTCCTGGACCTCATGGCCGTGGGCGAGGTCGCGTTCATCATCAACACGCCGCACGGCCACAGCTCACGCGGCGACGGCGCGAAGATGCGCAGCGAGGCGGTGATGCGCGGCATCGACATGGCGACCACGATGAGCGGGGCAACGGCGCTGGTGCAGGCCATCAGCGCGCTGCGTACCGGCAACCTCGGTCTCTACGCCCTCTAAGACTGATCATGGGGACAGGTTGTTTCGCATCGGGGAACGGCGCCTATCGGAGGTGCCGAGGCAGCTATACTTTTTTCCAGCAAAGAACCCCGAGTGCGAGGAGACACGCATGGACTTCACTTCCAACCATCGTCCCGACGATATGGCTCGCATCAACACCCCCGAGCTCGCCCAGGCCTTCATCGACGAAGCAGTCGCCTACACCCGCGAGCAGGTTGGCGACGGCAAGGTCCTCCTCGCCCTCTCAGGCGGCGTGGACTCCTCCGTCGTGGCTGCGCTTCTGATCAAGGCCCTCGGCAAGCAGCTCGTGTGCGTGCATGTGAACCATGGCCTCATGCGCAAGGGCGAGTCCGAGCAGGTCATCGAGGTCTTCCGCAACCAGATGGGTGCCGAGCTCATCTACGTCGACGCCACCGACCGCTTCCTCGACCTGCTCGCCGGCGTTGCCGACCCCGAGGCCAAGCGCCACATCATCGGCGTGGAGTTCATCAAGGTCTTCGACGAGGAGGCTGCCAAGCTCGAGGGCATCGGCTTCCTCGGCCAGGGCACCATCTACCCTGACATCCTCGAGTCCGAGGCTGGCGTCAAGGCGCACCACAACGTGGGCGGCCTGCCCGCAGAGCTCAACTGGGAGCTCGTGGAGCCCGTGAAGCTGCTCTTCAAGGACGAGGTCCGCGTGGTGGGCAAGCAGCTCGGCCTTCCCGACAGTATGGTGTACCGTCAGCCGTTCCCCGGCCCCGGCCTGGGTGTGCGCTGCACCGGCGCCATCACCCGCGACCGCCTCGCCGCCCTGCGTGAGGCGGACGCCATCGTGCGCGAGGAGATCGACGCAGCCGGTCTCGACATCTGGCAGTACTTCTGCGTGGTGCCCGACTATCGCGCCACGGGCGTGCGCGACGGCAAGCGCGCCTTCGAGTGGCCCTGCATCATCCGCTGCATCAACACGGTGGACGTCATGACCGCCGAGGTGCCCGAGCTCGACTGGGCGCTGCTCAAGAAGATGACCAAGCGCATCCTCGACGAGGTGCCGGGCATCTGCCGCGTTGCCTACGAGCTCTCCCCGAAGCCCATCGCCACGGTTGAGTGGGAGTAGGACCGTTACATAATTGTGCGATTCTCTAGGCGCTCTGGACGTGGTTCCGGGGCGCCTTTTTCGTGCGCCGAGGGCCTCGTGTGTCTGTAAGCCAAACGCGAACGGTTGTATTTTCGGTCGCTGCATTTTGCGACCGCAACCCGATCGCGTGAGTGCGCATTCCGGTGGAGTATTGCTCTATCATCTTTAGTTCCGAATAACTGTGTCATTACACATATATTCGGAATACTATCGGCTAATGATGCTATACTATTCCGAGAAAATGCGTCAAGACACAGAAGTTCGGAATGGGGTCACCATGGAAATAGCTAGGGATCGCTATCTGCGGAGGCTCGTGGAACGTCGGGGAAACGGACTCATCAAGGCCGTCACGGGCATTCGCCGGTGCGGCAAGTCCTACCTTCTCCTCAAGCTCTTCCACAGACACCTGCTCGAGAGCGGCGTGGACGAGGGACACATCGTAGAGGTGGCTCTCGACGATCGCGCGAACAAGGCCCTGCGCGATTCTGATGCGTTGCTTGCGTTCCTGAGGTCTCGCATTCCCACTGACGGGCTGCCTACGTACGTGATCCTCGACGAGGTGCAGATGGTGGACGAGTTCGAGGATGTGCTCA
>CADBJR010000045.1 GCA_902795065.1 uncultured Coriobacteriaceae bacterium | reverse complement strand
CCCTCGAGCGCGCCCAGCGCGACTACGAGCTGGCCGACGAGACCGAGGCGAAGGTGGAGGCGCTCCTCGCTGCCGGCGGCCTCACCCACGAGGACGAGATGATCCTCAAGATCCTCGGACACTACTGCGGCTACATCCGCAAGAACTACCTCAACTGGTGGCAGCGCTTCGACCTCAACAGCATCTACCGCGTCATCCCGACGCTCTTCGAGAAGATGGTCGCCCTGCCCGCCGACACACCCGAGCAGCGCACGCTCTACCGCAAGGCGCTCGACGGGTTCGCCCCGTCCGTCGGCTTCCTCCACGGCAAGCTCGAGGCCCAGGCGGCGCGCTACATCCGCATGCCCAAGATGTGCTGCGACCTCGCGCTCGAGAGCCTCACCTCCGCCGTCGGCGGGCTGCCGCGCGCCGACCGCTTCGAGGGCTGCGCGGACGCGACGGCCGCGATCATCTCCGCCGTCGAGGAGCTCATCGCCTACATCCGCGGCGACTACTACGAGCTCGCGCCCACGATCATCGGCATCGGCCAGTATCCCGGGGGCGCAGAGCTGTATGCGCGCGAGATCGACACCTACATCTCCTGCAACGAGACGCGCGAGAACATCCAAAGCGCGGCTACGAGGAGCTCGCCCGCACCGAGGCCGAGATGCTCGAGATCGCGCGCGGGCTGGGTTACGAGGGCAGCTTCATGGAGGTCATGCGCCAGATTCAGGCCGACCCGCGCTACCTGTTCAAGACACCCGAGGAGATGCAGGAGCGCATGACCGGCTGGCTCGACGAGATCCGCCCCCTCATGGGCGATTCCTTCTCGCAGATGCCCGAGGCCGACTGCGGCGTCGCCCGCACCTCCATCGAGGACGAGAAGACCTCGAGCTGGGGCTTCTACCACGTCCCGGTGCCCGGCGAGAACGACAAGGGCATCTACTACTACAGCGCCGCGGAGCTCGACAAGCGCTGCCAGATCCGCATGAAGGCGGTCGTGTACCACGAGCTGCTGCCCGGCCACCACTACCAGATGAACCTCGTGATGGAGGATGACACGCTCCCCGACATCATCCACCACCACTACAACACCGCCTACGCCGACGGCTGGGCCGAGTACGCCTCCGGCATGGGCCGCGAGCTCGGCCTCTACGAGCCGATCAACGACTACGGGCGCCTGTCGTGGGACAGCTTCCTGTGCTGCAGGCTGATCATCGACACGGGCCTCAACGCCCTGGGCTGGACCTACGACCAGACCTGCGCCTTCCTGCGCGAGCACACGATGTTCACCGACCTCGAGATGCACATTGAGCTCATCCGCTACACCTGCGCCATGCCCGCGCAGGCGCTCGCCTACAAATGGGGCAGCCGCTTCTTCGTGAACCTCCGCGAGCGTGCGGAGCGCGAGCTCGGGGAGGCGTTCGATATCAAGCGCTACCACGAGGCGGTCCTCGCATACGGCGCAACCCCCCTCGACCTGCTCGAAGAGCACTTCGAGTGGTGTCTCGAGCAGGAGAAGGCGCGGCTGGCAGGATAGGAAACGGATTCAAGTTGAGCGTTCGACGATTTGGAGGAACGATGGCTGAGAAGCTGCGCGTTGGCGTCATCGGGGCGGGACGCTGGTCGAAGCGGGCGCACATGCCCGGCTCCGCGACGAGGAGCTCGCACGCGAGGCCGCCGAGAAGTTCGGCGTCGCCGAGATCTCGACCGACGCCGAGGCGACGATCCGCCGCGAGGACCTCGGCGTGATCGACGTCTGCACCCGCGACGAGCATGGCGAGTCGCACGAGCCGCTCACCGCGCTCGCCATCGAGTGCGGCAGGCACGTGCTGGTCGAGAAGCCCGTCGCGCAGGACTACCGCCGCGTCAAGGAGCTCGACGAGTTGGCCAAGGCGAAGGGCCTCAAGACCAAGGTGGGCCTCACGTTCCGCTATGCGCCTGCGGAGCAGTATATGTTCGACCTCGTGCGCGAGGGCAAGATCGGAACCCCGTGGCTCTACAACGGCTACGAGCAGAACTCGCAGTTCCTGAATCCCTGGTACGCGCGAGACAAGCGCTTGCGCAAGGATTGGCCGGAGCTGCCCATCGTGGGGACGGATCCCGACCCCAAGGCGATCGTCATCGGTTCGGTCGAGGGCCACGGCGCCCCCACCATCGACATCGGCCTCGGGCTCGTCGGCATCGGCGGCGGCGGCATCGAGAAGCTCGTCTGCCAGATGGCCAACCTCCTGCACCAGCGCCGCCGCTACAACGTCGACACCGAGCTCTCGACCATCAACTGGGACGACGCCGACATGTGGATCGCGCGCACGAGGGAGGGCAACCTCTTCTCGATGCAGGGCTCCTTCGTGACCGTCGGCAACCGCCCCGGCATCACCGCCTGGATCTACGGGGATAGGGGAGCGCTCAAGGCGACCCTCATCGCCGACCCCGAGACCGGCGCCATCCAGAAGCTCGAGTACGCCGACGGCTGGGCTTCTCCCGACGCCGACGCCGCGGCGGTCAAGTACCGCGAGCTCGAGATCCCCGACACGTACTGGAACCCCGGCCACCAGCCCGACGACGAGTGGGACACCGCGTTCTACGGCTGCCTCGTCCAGAACTTCCTCGAGGAGATCGTCAGCGGAGGGGAGAAGAACGAGGGCAACTTCGAGCAGAGCGCCCGCGTTCAGGAGCTCATCAACGCCGCCGAGCTCTCCCACCGCGAGGAGCGCTGGGTCTACCTGCCGCTCGAGGGATAGAAAGGACGACCCGTGAAGATCGCATTCCGCCATATCCCCTTCGACGAGCCCCAGTGCGCAGAGCTCGACGCCATCGCCAAAGGCGCGGGCTTCGAGACGCTGTGGTTCGGCCCCGAGGCTCCCACCGCAGAGGACCTCTCCGATTGCGAGGTGCTGATCGGCTACTTCCCGCCCGCGCTCATGAAGGAGCTCCCGAACCTGCGCTGGCTGCAGACGCCCGCCGCGGGCGTCGAGAAGCTGTGCGTTCCGGGCACCTTCGCCACCGAGGACGTCGTGCTCACCAACTGCTCGGGCGTGTTCGGCATCGACATCTCCGAGTACATGATCGGCGCCATCCTCGTGCTCATGCGCCACATGAAGGGCTACATCAAGCAGCAGGACGAGCGCACCTGGAACGCGCTCGGCGTCGGACGCTCCATCTACGGCTCCACCGCGGCGGTCATCGGCTGCGGCAACATCGGCCAGAACATCGCGAAGCGCCTGAAGGCCCTCGGCGCCGCCTGCGTGCGCGGCATCGACATGTCGGCCACCGCTCCCACGCCCGACTTCGACGAGATGTACACGCCCGCCGAGTACGTGCGCGCCCTCGAGGGCGTCGACATCGTGACCGCGAGCCTGCCCAACACGCCCGCCACCAAGGGGCTCGTCTCCGCCGAGATGATCGCCGCCATGAACGAGAAGACCATCTTCGTGAACGCCGGCCGCGGTGCCACGGTCGATCAGGCCGCGCTTACCGAGGCGCTTCAGGACAAGCGCATCTACGGCGCCGTGCTCGACGTCTTCGAGGTCGAGCCCCTGCCCGCCGACAGTCCGCTCTGGACCCTCGACAACGTGGTGGTGACGCCGCACATCGCCGGTTGGGACGACGACCCGGTGAACATCCTCTCGATGTTCGAGCTCATCAAGGACAACCTCGAGCGCTACACGCAGGGCCGCGATCTGACTCACGTGGTCGACCGCTCGCGCGGCTTCTGATGCATTGGGCGGCGGAGCGGAGGCCGCATCGTCCCGCTCCGCCGCACGTCAGAGGGCGAACGGTGCATCTGTTGTATGAAAAGCGCGGTTCCCGATTTTGATAGTCTGGCTATCATTTTCGGAAATCGCATTATTTGAGTTGCAGTCTTTGTCGAACTGCGGCATTCCTGCAGCTAGAAAGAAATGAGGTCCTTGACTCGCACCCCTAAACCGCTCGCAATTCTATACAAGACATCGATTGTTACACCGCACTTGCCGTTTTCGACGTTCATTACATGCTGGTAGTCAACGCCTATCATTTTCCCGAATGTACGCAAGGACAGACCCTGGCTCGTGCGCAGATCACGAATACAGCGTCCAAGCGCAGCACGATACTCGTTATCCAGCCTGTCCTTTTCCATATAGCTAGCGTATGCACGTCTATAATGGTGCTGCACGTTTATAAACGTGCATTTAGGCAATATCGTTATTGGATTGGAGCAGCTGTTATGAAATCACCCTTCAAGCGAGAGAAGAACGCTTCGACTCCTTCTACAACGACCAAGGTTCCTCTCTATAAGAGGAAGTGGTTCATTGTGGTTGCTGTGTTGTTTGCGCTTATGGTGTTTGGCTCGGCTTTCGGAGGAAATGAGGGTAGTTCAAAGACAGAAAGCCCGAGTACTACAGAGGAGCAGCCAAAGGATGTCGCCTCTACTACTTCAGAGCCTGAAACAGCCGATTCATCTGAAGAGGCCGTTGCCGATAATGCAATCGAGCTCATCGCTGGACAAGAGAATGAGTACAGCAGTCTGAGAACACTCAACGCTGACACCGAATTCGAAGAAACAGCAGTGGTCTATTACGTACCTGCTGGCAACTACGAGGTAACAAACGTGGGTGACTACCGAACGCAGGTGAATGTCTATCAGGGCGTTACCGTAAATGAAGATGGTTGGGAGGAAGTCGAGAACGTTGCCGGTGTAACCATGCTAGCCCCAGGAGAAACAGCATTGATTTCCGTTCCTGAAGGATACTACGTCGACATTTTCGAACCAACGCATATAATGCTCGTGCCTCAGCAGTAGAAGGGCTCACAGTCTCTAGAGAAAGAGCCGGTCTGGGAAAGGCTGATTCCCAGACCGGCTTCTTATCGTTCCAAGACGAACCTACACGAAGGCGAGTCCTGCGGCACCGCCGCGTACGCGGTCAAGCGATCCGCACGCGGAAAGCGGGGTGTAGATGCCCGTCACGCCGCCCGTGGTGAACGAGGAGATGCGGAGCTCGAACTCGATCCCCTCCCCCGTCACGGAGATGACGTGGGCGTTGGTCGAGACCGACGGGTCGGCGACGATGCGCGAGCGCGTCCGGTCGAAGCCGATGCCCGCAAGCGCCACCGCCGCATGGACGTTCATGTTGCGCGGGAACGCCGCGCAGGCTTCGCGCGTGGTGCCGGAGAAGACCACAACGGGCTCGTGGAACTTCGCGGGGTCGAGTCCGAGGCTCTTCGGGCTCTTGGTCGTGGTGCCGATAAGGCCGATGACGGGGCGCCTCGTCATGATGGATACGCCCCAGTCGCCCGTCAAGACGCCCCGCAGCCAATGCAGGTACTGGATGTGGACGGGATCGTTGAGGCCGTGCGCCTCCTTGATGCGCTCGATGGCCTCGGGGCTCGCGTTGGGGTTCTCCAGATACATATCCAGCGGATCGCCGGGCATGGCCTGGATCAGCGCGAAGATGACGATGGAAACGGCAAGGAGCATCGGGATGGCCTGCAGGATGCGCTTCACGGTGAATTTGAGCACCTCTGCTCCCTCCTAACATGCTGTGCACGGGCAGGCATGCGGATTGCATGCCTGCCCGTGCACGTAAAGCCGGCAAAAGGATGACGCTACAGAGCTATGCGAGCTTCCACGGAGCAGACATGCAGAAGTTGGTCATGTTCGTGGGGTTGGGCTCGAAGCCCTGGAGACGGTCGGTCGCGGAGATGATCTCGGTGGAGGCGTATAGGATGACCTGCGGGAGCGTGTCGTCGAACGCAGCGAGGCGCTCCTTGACGAGGGCCTTGCGGGTCTCCTCGTTCATCTCGGAGTCGAGCTTGTAGGAAGGATCGTCGAAGGCGGGGTTGAACCACTTGCCGCGGTTGAGGTAGCCGAGCTCGGGGTCGGAGGCCCAGAACAGGGTACGGGAGGCGCCGGGCGAGGTGATGTAGCCGCCGAGGCCGAGCTCGTACTCGCCGTCCCACATCATCGAGGACCAGGCGGAGGCGGCGTAGGTCTCAGCGGTGACCTTGATGCCGACCTTCTTGAGGTCGTCGATGATGACCTGCTGCATGCTCTCCATCTCCTGGCGGCCCTGGGCGCAGCCGACGATGAACTCCAGGCGGACGCCGTCCTTCTCGCGGACGTCGTCGGCGCCCTTGACCCAGCCGGCCTCCTCGAGGCCTGCTCGGCCTTGGCGGGATCGTAGGACCACTGGGAGGTGAAGCCCTCGACGTGGTAGGGATCGGAGGGCATCCAGGGCTGGTCGCACGGGGTGGGCAGGCCTGCGAACAGCTGGTCGATGAGGGCCTGCTTGTCGATGGCGCAGGAGATGGCGCGGCGGACGGCGACGTCGTCGAGGCCGGGCTTGGTGCAGTTGAAGTCGAGGTAACGCCAGGAGTTCAGGCCGTGGGTGATGCACTGCATGCCCGGAAGGTCCTTGACCTGGTCGTAGTTGCCGTAGGAGATGCCTGCGGTGAAGCCGATCTCACCGGTCTTGAGCATGTTGATACGGGTGTTCTCGTCCTCGATGAAGCGGAAGGTGACGGAGTCCATGTACGGGCCCTCGCCCCAGTAGTCCTCGTTCTTCTCGAGGCGGATGTACTCGCCGCGCTTCCACTCGACGAACTTGTACGGGCCGGTGCCGACGGGGGCGTTGTCGTACTCGTTGGTCTCGTCAGCCATGTCGAGGTTCTTGATGATGTGCTTGGGCATGATGCCGAAGGTGAAGAGGTACTGCGCGAAGTCGGGGGTCTGCTTGTTGTAATGGCAGACGACGGTGAGGTCGTCCGGGCAGTCGATGGAGTCGATGTCGTAGCAGCCGTCGGTGGACTCCCACTCGGAGGCGGACACGGTCTCCCAGGTAATCTTGACGTCGGCGGAGGTGACGGGCTCGCCGTCGTGCCACTTCATGCCCTCGCGCAGGTTGTAGGTGATGTCCATGGTGCCGTCATCCTTCATCGTGATGAGGCAGTTCTCAACCGTGGGCACCTCCTTGGCGAGCCGGGGCACGTACACCATGTCGCCGTTCGGGACCAGGAGGCCCTCGACGACCATGGCCTGGACATCGCCCAGCAGGTGGGTGGCGTAGATGTTCATGGTATCGGGCTCATAGTTGAGCGCGATCACGAGGTCGTTGCCGGCGCTCGCGGGAGCAGCCTCGCCGCCTTCGGCCTCCTCGCCGCCCTCAGGAGCGGGAGCATTGCCGCCACCGCACGCAGCAAGCAGCGCTGCGATGCTGGTGAGGCCGGCACCCTGGACGAAGCGCCTTCTCGAAAGATCGTAGTTCAGCATTGCTCTTCCTTCCTTTCCTGTTCCGCGCTCGTTCTTGTCGGAAGCGCGGCTCTTTCCCGCCTATACGGCTGTCGGCTAGTCGAATCGGACTGACGCTCGAATCGTTTACCGACTAATCATTCTTAGAGTCTCCATGATTAATTAAATTACTGAGGAATCTGAAACATTAATTTAGGTATTGAGCGCTATTCATCCAAGAATTACGCAAAGTGCAGCCGTTTGTACCTGTTTTATGCATTTATTTGTAAATATATGCATTTTTGAGCATTTAAGTGCGTTACGCCAATCGCAATACAGGGTTCTCAATCACCGTCAAACGGTCGAGAACGGGGTCTTGAGCGCTGAGCACGCGGAAACAGCATCGTATCGACCGTTCCGCGATGCCCTTTTCTTTCCAGTGACCCGCGTCGAAAAACGAAAACGCCGGACGTTTCCGCCCGGCGCACGCGATCGAAGATGGTGGGCCGTCAGGGTCTCGCCGCACTCGCATTCGCTCGTGCTCTCTTCCCTCGCGCTGCGCGCTCGGGCCGCGGCCGTCCGCAGGACGCCCGCGCCCTTACGGGTTCGAGACCCTGGCACGGAAAACGAAAACGCCGGACGTTTCCGCCCGGCGCGCGCGATCGAAGATGGTGGGCCGTCAGGGTCTCGAACCCTGGACCTTGGGATTAAAAGTCCCCTGCTCTGCCAACTGAGCTAACGGCCCGACCAGATAGCTATTCTAGCGTA
>CADBJR010000044.1 GCA_902795065.1 uncultured Coriobacteriaceae bacterium | reverse complement strand
GCGCATGCTCAGCCAGGGGTCGGGGCGCGGCTGCGTCGTGCCCCGCGTCGAGGAGCGCGGGCAGACCTGGCGCATCTCGATGGAGCACTTCTACACGTATGGCCCGCAGGCATCCGAGCAGCAGGGCGCGCGCGTGGATGCGGACGGGTCGATCGAGGTCGAGGCGTTCGTTGAGAAGGTCGATGCTCCAACAGGGGAGCAGCCCCTATCGACGAGTACCACCGCCCTTGCACTGCCCGAGCCCGAGAAGCCCACCGACGATGCGCCTGCCAACGCCGACCCGGGCATCGGCTACATCTACGAGCACACGCGCGGACGCAAGTGCCTGGTCTTCTCCAACTCGCGCGAGGAGTGCGAGGCGGTCACGTCCACGCTGCGCAGCTACTGCGAGCACAACGGCGAGCCCGACCGCTTCCTCATCCACCACGGCAACCTCTCGTCGAGCTTCCGCGAGACGGCCGAGGAGCTCATGCGCGACGAGGAGGTCGCCCTCACCACCTGCACCACCGCGACGCTCGAGCTGGGCATCGACATCGGCCGCCTCGAGCGCGCGTTCCAGATCGACGCGCCGTGGACGGTCTCGAGCTTCCTGCAGCGCATGGGCCGCACGGGCAGGCGCGGCCAGCCGCCCGAGATGTGGTTCGTCATGCGCGAGGACCCGCCCGAGCCGCGCGCCATGATGCCCGAGACCATCCCGTGGAAGCTGCTGCAGGGAATCGCCCTTGTGCAGCTCTACCTCGAGGAGCGCTGGGTCGAGCCGCCGGAGCAGCGCCGCCTGCGCTACAGCCTGCTCTACCACCAGACCATGGCCACGCTCGCATCCGAGGGCGAGCTCACCCCGGCGCGCCTCGCGTCGCGCGTGCTCTCGCTCTCGCCGTTCTCGCGCGTCGACGCGGACGACTTCAAGGTGCTCCTGCACCATCTGCTCGAGACCGACCACATCGAGCGCACCGAGACGGGCGGCCTCATCGTGGGTCTCGCGGGCGAGCGCGTCACCAACAACTTCCGCTTCTACGGCGTCTTCGTCGAGAGCGAGGAGTACACGGTGCGCTCCGAGAGCCAGGAGCTCGGCACCGTCGTGAGCCCGCCGCCGGTGGGGGAGAAGCTCGCCATCGCGGGCGCGGTGTGGACCGTCGAGGAGATCGACCACAAGCGCCGGCTCGTCTACGTCACGCAGGTCAAGGGCAAGGTGCCCGCGTATTTCGGCGAGTGCCCGGGCGACATCAACACGCGCATCCTCGAGCGCATGCGGGAGGTCCTCGCCGAGCAGTGCAGCTATCCCTACCTGCGCGGGAACGCCTCGGCCCGGCTTCTCCACGCACGGTTCGTGGCGCGCGAGGCGGGCGTGCTCGACGCCCCGCTCGTGAACCTGGGCGGCGACACCTGGGTGCTCTTCCCGTGGCTCGGCACCTACGCGTTCATCGCGCTCGAGCGCGTGATGAAGCTGCGCCTGCCCGCCGAGCTGGGCATCAAGGGCATGGACGTGTGCCGCCCGTTCTACATCCAGTTCCGCATGAAGGCCTCGGGCGAGGTGTTCCTCTCGGCGCTCGCCGATGCCGTGGCGCAGGAGTTCGACCCCATCGAGCTGGTGTATCCGGGCGAGGTGCCCGTGTTCGACAAGTACGACGAGTACCTGCCGCCCGAGCTCGTGCGCAAGGGCTTCGCCGAGGGCGTGCTCGACCTCGACGGCCTGCGCGCCCGCATCCTGAATTAGGGGGTACCCCCTCTCGTTGCGCAACATAGGGGGTACCCCCCCATCGTGTGGGGGGTACCCCCCCATCGTGTGCAAGGAAGTGAGAACGCTATGCCCAAAGCCGCCCGAGTCAAAAGCGCGTCAGGCTATTATCACGTCGTGCCTAAGGGAATCGCCGACCAGCTGATCTTCGAGGACGATCTCGACAGGAGCATGTATCTTGAGCTGCTCCGTAAGGCAAAAGCCGAGGTAGGCATCAAACTCCACGCATATTGCCTGATGAGCAACCATGTCCATCTCGTGGTTGAGGACGAGCACGACATGCTCTCCGAGTTCATGAAATACGTTACCGAGCGTTACGCGATGTACTATGCGAAGCAGATCGGACGAACCGGGGGCGTGTTCCGCAAACCGTTCTGGAGCGAACCTATCGAGTCGGATGAGCATCTGCTCAGCGCTGTACGATACGTGCACGCCAACCCTGCAGCCGCAGGCATCTGTCCTGCTTCGGCATACGAGTGGAGCAGTGCGAAAGACTACCTTGGACGGGAGACCGAGATCACCGACACGGAGACGGTCCTCGATATGCTCGGCGGACGCGATGGCTTTATCGAGTTCAGCAAGCCGTCCCACACCACCGCAACGCCGTTCCTTGGAAGCAGCCTCACCAACCACCTCTCCGACGCCGAGGCGCTAACGATAGCGAAGGCTGTTCTCGGCGATACGGGCATCAACCTCGCCGCATGCGATCGTGGGGTTCAATCCGCAGGCATCGTCGAACTGGTCCAAAGAGGATTTTCCGTTCCTCAGATAGCGCGTATCACCGGGGTGGGAGTGGGCGCCTGCAGATACACCCTCCGCTAAAAAAGGGGTACCCCCTCACGTTGCGCAACGAGAGGGGGTACCCCCGAAATGCTGTTCTGGCTTGGCTACTTCTTGACGGTGCCCTGCTTGGCGACGGCGTCGATCTTGGCGGCGATGGTCTCGGGGTCGCCGATGTAGTGCTTGTCGAGGATGTTCCAGTCCTCGTCGAAGGTGTAGGACAGGGGGATGCCGGTCGGGATGTTGACCTCGAGGATCTGCTCGGGGGTGAGCTTCTCGAACTGCATCACGAGGGCGCGCAGGCTGTTGCCGTGGGCGGCGATGAGCACGCGCTCGCCGGCGAGCATGCGCGGCTTGATCTCGGCCTCGAAGTACGGCCACGCGCGGGCGATGGTGTCCTTCAGGCACTCGGTGTAGGGCAGGTCCTCGCGCGGCACGCTGCGGAACATCTCCAGCACGTGCGGGTCGCGCTCGTCGCCGGGCTCGAGGGCGGGCGGGCAGATGTCGAAGCTGCGGCGCCAGATCTTGACCTGGGCCTCGCCGTGCTCGGCGGCGGCGTCGGCCTTGTTGAGACCCTGGAGCGCACCGTAGTGGCGCTCGTTGAGCTGCCAGGCCTTGATGACGGGCAGCCAGTTGCGGTCCATCTCATCGAGGACGTGGTTCAGCGTGTGGATGGCGCGCTTGAGGTATGAGGTGTAGCAGATGTCGAAGTCGTAGCCGGCCTCCTTGAGGGCGCGGCCGCCAGCTGCCGCCTCGGCATGGCCGGTCTCCGTGAGGTCGACATCGGTCCAGCCGGTGAAGAGGTTGAGCTTGTTCCACTCGCTCTCACCGTGACGGATAATAACGAGCGTCATCTCCTTGCCCATGGCAGTCCTTTCTCGAGAATCGTGCGGGAAACACGCAGCTACCAATAGTATGGCGCAGTTTCTCCGCTCCCGCAGCCTGAAAAGGCGACGAGTACGCCGTGCGGCGAGTTGGGCCGTTCGCAGAAGGGGAAACGGAGCCGAAACACAAGTGTGGTTATCTAAATAGTGGAAGCATTTCCCGCAATCGCGTAAGGAGCTTGCATGAGCAGCGAGAGCAGCATCGATTTCGTCCTCAAGACCGTCGAGGAGCGCGACATCCGCTTCGTGCGCCTGTGGTTCACCGACGTGCTCGGCCACCTCAAGTCGTTCTCCATCTCCCCCGAGGAGCTCGAGGAGGCCTTCACCGAGGGCATCGGCTTCGACGGCTCCGCGGTCGACGGCTTCGCGCGCCTCGAGGAATCCGACATGCTCGCCTTCCCCGATGCCAACACCTTCCAGCTCATGCCCCGTAAGGAGGGCGAGCACAGCGCCGTCGCGCGCGTGTTCTGCGACATCCGCACGCCGAGCCGCGATCCCTTCGACGGCGATCCCCGCGGCGTGCTCGAGCGCGTCTTCACGCAGGCCGACGAGCAGGGCCTCGTCTTCAACGTGGGTCCCAAGATCGAGTACTTCTACTTCGACAACGACCTCGATCCCGTGCCGCTCGACCACTGCGGCTACTTCGACTTCTCGCCCACCGACTCCTCGCTCGACCTGCGCCGCGCCATCTCGCGCGAGTGCGAGAAGAACGGTATCCCCGTGCAGTACTCCCACCACGGCAACGCCGAGTCGCAGAACGCCATCGAGCTGCGCTACAACGAGGCCGTGAGCTGCGCCGACAACATCATGGCCACGCGCCTGATCATCCGCGAGCAGGCGGCCAAGCGCGGGTTCTTCGCCTCGTTCATGCCCAAGCCCCTCGCGGACTATCCGGGTTCTGCCATGTTCCTGTACCTCTCCATGTTCGACCATGACGGCGAGAACCTCTTCTGGGCGCCCAAGGAGAGCAACGACGCGCACCTCTCCGAGCTCGCGCAGTACTTCGTCGCCGGCCTGCTCGCCTACGCGCCCGAGTACATGCTGGTCACCAACCCCACGGTCAACTCCTATAAGCGCTTCACGTCCGACGGCGTCGTGCCGCTGTACGCGACCTGGGGCCGCAAGGACCGCTCGGCGCTCGTGCGCATCCCCACGCACAAGCCGGGCAAGCACATCGCGACGCGCGTCGAGCTGCGCATCCCCGATCCGATGGCCAACCCCTATCTGTCGCTCGCCGTCGTGCTCGCCGCCGGTCTCAAGGGTGTCGAGGAGGAGCTCGAGATGCCCGCCGAGGCTGCGGCTGAGACCCGTTCGCTCTCCGCCGACGAGCTCAAGGCGCGCGGCGTCGTCCGCCTGCCCCGCACGCTCGGCGAGGCGGTCGAGCGCTTCAAGGCCAGCGCGTTCATGCGCGAGACGCTCGGCGACCACATCTTCGACTTCCTGGTGGATGCGAAGACGCGCGAGTGGGAGGAGTTCTGCACCACCGTCACCGACTGGGAGCGCTGCCGTTACTACAACCTGTAAGCGCCATTCCGCTTAACCTTTCAGCGACGGCCCCGCGCGATGCGGGGCCGTTTCATATCCGATGCAGTGCCGATAGCCGATAAACAGCAGCACCTCGGCGGTATCTTTACATTTGTCGTTTACTAATACCGTGCAAATGCATGGATAAGAGAATGCACCTGTGTAAAATGTAAATAACGAAGGTTCCGCATTCACTACCGCGTCTGCCACATCGCAGCCGGAGTGCCATTTCCTCGAGAAAGGACCTGCAATGATGAACCTCAGCAGACGCGATTTCGTCAAGACTGCAGCCGTCTTCGGTGGACTTGCCCTCACCGGTTGCGGCGGCTCCAAGGGCGGCTCGGACGCTCCAGCTCCCGCCGCCGACTTCGCCCTCGTCAAGGAGGGCACGCTCATCGTCGCCTCCGACCTCGACTTCGAGCCGCTCGGATTCCTCAAGAACGGCAAGCCCGCGGGCTTCGACGTCGACCTCTCCAACGAGATCGCCAAGCGCCTCGGCCTCACCTGCGAGTATCTGGAGCCGCAGGTCTTCGACGACATCATCCCCCTGATCAAGAAGGGCGGCACGGCAGACATCGGCGTCTCCGCGTTCTCGATCACCGACGACCGCAGGAAGGAGATCGACTTCACCGACCCGTACCTCGACTCCGGCCTCGCCATCGCCGTCAAGAAGACCCTGGGCATCGTCGGCACCGAGGAGACCATCGTCAACGAGCTCAACGCCCCCGATATGGTCATCGCCGTGCGTCAGGGCACCACCGGCGAGGCATGGGTGCGCGAGCACATCCCCAACGCCACCGTCGAGGCCGTCGAGGCGGTCACCGACTGCATGGCCGGCGTGTCCTCCGGCGCCTACCAGGCGTTCTGCGCGGACCTTCCCGTCGTCGCCGGCCAGTGCGCCTCCGCCTTCACCGACTGCACCGTCTGCCTCGAGATCCCCACGGGCGAGCAGTACGGCATCGTCGTCTCCAAGGACAACCCCGGCCTCACCGCCGCCATCAATACGGTGCTTGAGAACATGAAGGCCGACGGCACCATCGATTCCATCAAGAGCACGTGGCTCAGCGCCTAAGCCCAACCGCTCCATAGCCGGTAGTACCTCATGCGGGGCTCCTCACAAGGGGCCCCGTTTCTCGTTGTCCTGTTCCGGGTACCCGGGCGGTCCGCGCCTTGGGCATGATGCAATATAATCGGATATTTATGCAGAATTGATAATATATAAGGTGTGTCTATGTCATTCATGTTAAGAAACGGTATCTCTCTATGCGTGCGCGGTATGCATCTGCCACACTGCATTCATCTCACCGTGGTAGCACGTTCCATCTATAGGAGAGAGGATCAATCATGAATACCATGGATCGCAGGTCGTTCCTCAAGGCGACGGCGGCGTTCGGCGCACTCACCCTCACCGGTTGCGGCGCCAAGAACAGCGGCGGCGACGCTCCCGCCGAGGGTCCCATCGCGACCGACTTCACCCTCGTCAAGGAGGGCACGCTCATCGTCGCCTCCGACCTCGACTTCATCCCGCTGGACTACTACGAGGATAACGAGGCCAAGGGCTTCGACGTCGACCTCTCCAAGGAGATCGCCAAGCGGCTGGGCCTCGAGTGCGAGTACCTGCCCCCGCAGGACTTCGACTCGATCATCCCGATGATCAAGCAGGGCGGCAAGGCCGACATCGGCAACTCCGCATTCTCCATCACCGACGAGCGCAAGAAGGAGATCGACTTCACCGACCCGTACCTCGACTCCAACCTCGGCATCGCCGTCAAGAAGGACCTCGGCATCGTCGGCAACGAGGAGGCTGTCGTCAAAGCGCTCAACAACGCCGACATGACCGTCGCCGTCCAGGCCGCCACCACTGGCGAGGCGTGGGCTCGCGAGAACATGCCCAACGCCACCATCGTGCCGCTGGCATCCGTCACCGTCTGCATGACCGGCGTCTCCACGGGCCAGTACCAGGCGTTCTGCGCCGACCTGCCCGTCATCAGCTACCAGTGCGCCGTCTCCTTCACCGACTGCACCGTCTGCCTCGAGATCCCCACGGGCGAGCAGTACGGCATCGTCGTCTCGAAGGACAACCCCGGCCTCACCGCCGCCATCAACCAGGCGCTCGCGAACATGACCGCCGACGGCACGATGGACGCCCTCAAGACCCAGTGGTTCGGCGAATAGGAACTATCACGAAAGAGCCAGCTATGGATTTGTCAACAGGCTAGACCCACAGATCTCGAGTTTCGCAGCACCTTGACAACCGGATATGGAACGTTGTTTTCCGGCATGCTGGG
>CADBJR010000043.1 GCA_902795065.1 uncultured Coriobacteriaceae bacterium | reverse complement strand
CGGCTGGCTGCTGCCTTCTCCTGCGCGGGCGACGGGTGTCTGGCGGGTCTCTCGACGCACGACTGCTAGTCTGACATCCGCGTGTTGGCTAACGCATTCCGATGCTTCGGCTGGGGATTGTCCGCTCGTCTATAGGCGTGCGTGGCCTCCTGGCTGCACATAGCAAGCTCGCGGGTTTCCCCACGCGCCGTCGGGCCCCGCGGCCCGCGCCGGTGGCCTCTGTCAGCGGGCCTCGGCCTCGACGGCCCAGACCCAGCACGCCAGCTCGCGCGCGACGGCGGCGGTCACCACGCAGCGCTGCTTCCCTCGCGACTCGAGGTGGTGCCAGCGGCGGTGGAGTCGCCTGTTCGCGCGCTCCGCGACCTCCGCGACCCGGGGCGGCACGGCCGACATGGCGGCGGATCCCGTCGGCGCCGACGGGTTGTACGGCCTGCCGTGGTGCCACGCCGCCTCGACGAGCAGCTTCCTGGCGTGGGAGTTGCCGGTCTTGGTGATGCCTCCCCGCGAGACCCTCTCGCCCGACGAGCTCTCGGAGGGGACGAGCCCGAGGAACGACGCGAGCGCCGGCGCCCTGTCGAAGCGGGAGAAGTCGCCGACCTCGGCGAGGAGGGAGAACGCGCTGACCGTGTTGATGCCCCGCAGGCAGCTGAGCGCCGCGACTCGGCCGCGGTACGCGTCCCCGCCGGCAAGCGCGACCAGCCTGGCGGTGAGCCTCTCCTTCCTGGCCTCGCACTCCGCCAGGCGCGCGAGCAGCTCGTCCAGCACCATGCGCTCGGGCTCGGTCGGCAGCTCTATCTGCCTCAGCCAGGTGCGGTGGGCCCTCGTCCAGGTCCCGCCGCCCCAGGTGACCCCCTTCCTGAGGAGGTAGCTCGAGACGGACAGCTTCGCACGGGAGAGCTCGAAGCTCGCGTCGGCCCTCGCGCGGCAGAGGTCGCGCGCGGCCTCCTCCTCGGCGGGCGGGACCCGCACCTCGACGACGTTCCCGACGGCGAGCATCCTGGCGAGGAAGACCGCGTCGCGCTTGTCGGTCTTCACCCGGTCCCCGGACGGCCTGAGCATCTTCGACACCGCCCCGACGCCGCACTCGAGGCCGAGCGAGGTGAGCGACCTGGCGAGGTCGAAGCCCGTGGGGCCGGACTCGTAGACGGCGCGGGCGGGCTGCGGGAGGCCCGAGGCCCACTCGGCGACGGCAGGCGCGTCGTAGCCGAACCTGGCGCTCCTCACCTCCCCGGTCTCGTGGTCGAGCGCGGCGGCGCTGATCGAGCGGGCGTGGACGTCGAGCCCGATGCTGGTACGATGTTGCATGGTCGAGGCCTCCTCACAATGTGGCGGGAACGGTCACGTGCATCCTTGCGGTGATTGTCCCGACCCACGTTGCGCCAATGACGCCTCAGCTTGTGAAGAGGGGTCTCGACCACCACCTCTTCATATCGTCTATAGTGGGACGCGGAATCCTGTCCCAATGGTCCATCCGGGAGGCATCATGGAACGCACGCGCTGGTACAAGGACGCGGTCTTCTACCAGATCTGGCCGCGCAGCTTCAAGGACGGCAACGGCGACGGCATCGGCGACCTGTGGGGCGTGCTCGAGAAGCTCGACTACATCGCCAGCCTGGGCGTGACGGGCATCTGGTTCAGCCCGCTCTATCCCTCGCCCAACGCCGACTACGGCTACGACATCGCCGACTACCGCTCCATCAACTCCGAGTACGGCGACCTCGAGGTATTCAAGCAGGTGCTCGACGGCGCGCACGAGCGCGGCCTCAAGGTGATCATGGACCTCGTGGTCAACCACACCTCCGTGGAGCACCCGTGGTTCAAGGAGAGCCGCGCCAGCAAGGACAGCCCCTACCACGACTACTACATCTGGCGGAAGGGCACCGTGAAGGACGGCATCCCCGCCCCTCCCAACAACTGGGACAGCCTCTTCGAGGGCCGCGCGTGGGAGTACGAGCCTGCGCTCGACGAGTGGTACCTGCACATCTTCGCCAAGGGCCAGCCCGACCTCAACATGGACAACCCCGCCGTGCGCGCCGAGGTCGAGGGCATCATGCACTTCTGGCTCGATATGGGCGTGGACGGCTTCCGCGAGGACGTCATCACCTTCATCAGCAAGGTCGAGGGCCTGCCCAACGACTACCTCATGGTGCCCGGCGCCCGCGGCATGCGCTTCTACGACAACGGTCCGCGCCTGCACGAGTGCCTCTCGCAGTTCCGCCGCGTGCTCGACGGCTACGACTGCATGGCCGTGGGCGAGGCGCCCATGATCACGCCGCACAAGGCGCTCCCCTTCATCGAGGAGGGACCCGACCAGACGCTCGACATGATGTTCAACTTCGAGCACATGGGCGCGGACTGCCTGTTCACCGACTTCGTGCCCATGCCGTTCTCGCTGAGGCGCTACAAGGACGCGCTCAGCCGCTGGCAGCGCGAGCTCGACGGGCGTGCGTGGAACGCCCTCTACATCGAGAACCACGACCACCCGCGCATCGCGAGCCGCTACGGCAGCGAGCGGTACCGCGAGAAGAGCGCCATGGCGCTCGCGGTGAGCTACCTGTTCCTCAAGGGCACGCCCTTCGTCTACCAGGGGCAGGAGATCGGCATGGTCAACACGCACTTCTCGTCCATCGACGAGGTGCCCGACGTCTCGGCGAGGAACCAGTACCGCAACCGCATCGCCTCGGGCGACAGCCCCGAGAAGGCCATGGCGCTCATCAACCGCGCGGCGCGCGATCATGCCCGCACGCCCGTACAGTGGAGTGCGGAGCCCCATGCGGGATTCTGCCCGGCCGACGTGGACCCGTGGTTCGCCGAGAACCCCAACTATCCCGAGATCAACGTGGCGCGCGACGAGGGCGATCCGGATTCGGTGCTCAACTTCTACCGCAAGGCGATCGCGCTGCGCCGTGAGCTTCCCGTGGTGCGCGACGGCAGCTATCGCGAGTTCAAGCGCGCGAGCGACGTGCACTACTTCTACGTGCGCGAGGACGAGGACGAGAAGCTGCTCGTGATGTGCAGCTTCGCCGACAAGCAGACGCTGTTCCGCATGCCGCTCGGCTTCGAGCTCGAGAAGGGCGAGCTGCTGCTGGCGAACTACGCGGACGCTCCCGGCGCGCGTCCGGACGGCTTCTACGCCTTCCGTCCGTACGAGTGCCGTGTGTACCGGTTCTAGAGTCCCTCGGCAGCGCTGTTCTAGCTCAGCCACCCGGGCATCTCGGAGCTGACCACGCGGGCGCAGGCGTAGGCGCGCTCGAGCGAGATGACCGCGGAGACCTGGTACGCCCCCGACGGCATGAGCGCGAGCACCGCGGCGCAATCGACGCGGCGGTCGTCCACGAGGCAGAGCGGGACCAGCAGCTTGGTCGAATCGTCGGCGGGATCGTAGACGGGCGCGGCGATGCGGTAGCTCGCCTGCGCGCGGCGCAGCGCCAGCTCGACGGCGTCCTGGATCGTGCGGCCCATCCTGCGGTAGAGCCCGGGCTCCGCCTTGATCGAGCGGGCGAGCGCGGTGAGCTTCTCGGGACCGAGGGGGCCGTCCTCGACCGCTGCGGTGTACTCCTCGAGCAGACCCTCCGTCTGACGGCTGTCGCCGAGGCTCTCGCTGATGAACGAGCGCGGGAAGCGGCCGAGCTGGGATGACAGGAGCGAGGACGTGTCGATGATGAGCAGCTTGCCCTGCTGGGGCACGACGTCCTCGAGGCGCGAGAGGTAGCGCGCGGGTTCGGGCAGGGGATCGAAGCTCGCGGCGAGGCGCATGCCCAGATCGCCCGAGCCTGCGACGGCGAACCCGAGCTTCCAGGGGATGGCGCCCTTGAGCGGCGTGAGCACGGCGTAGATGCGCTCGGCGAACGGCGTGAGAAGCCCCGTGTCGAAGGCGGCGAGCGAGCCGTCATCGGCCGTGCGGAGCTTGCCCTCGGCCATGATGCGATGGAAGGTGACCGCGAGGTACTCGCGGAGGATGCCGTAGCGGCTCGCCTTGCCGACGCCCTCGCCCGGGTAGTTCCAACGCTCGGGAGCCGCCATCGTGGCGAGCGTGCCGAGCGTGGCGTCCCAGCTGCCGATCTGCGCGAACGAGGCCAGCTCGCGGACGGGATCCGCCCCGCCTGCGCGGTGCGTGCTGCCCGAGAGGTCGCTCCAGGCGCCCTCGTCCGCGGTGGGAAGGCCCTCGAGCCCTGCCGCCTCGTGGGACGATCCGGTGCCGTCGTCGCCGTCGACGAGGGCGACCGCCCACGACTTGCCGCCCGGGGTCTTGGTGGTGTGCTTGATGGTCACCTCGACGGGCGATCCATCCTCGTGGAGGAAGCGCAGCGGGAAGCTCGCCTTGGTGCGCGTGCCCGAGACCAGCCCGCACGAGCAGGCGTAGCGCCAGTCCTCGTCGAGCGTCGCGGCGACGTTGGCGTCGAAGGGAAGCAGCAGCGACAGCACGCGGAGCAGGGCATCCTTGATGAGGACGTCGTTCTCGAAGCTTCCGGGCAGCCCGCGGTTGGGCTGCGGTTCGGGTGCCGTAGCGGGCTCGGGCTTGGGAAGCGGCTCCTCATCCGGCTGGGGCACGACGGCATCGAAGCTGTTCAGCGTCCCCTCGTACGGGTCGTAGGTGATGGTGAGCGAGATGGTCGGCTCGGGCTGCACCGGTTCGGGCTCGGGTTCTGGCTCGGGAGCCTCCTCAACGGGCGTTTCGGAGGATTCCGGAGGACATTCCGCAGCTTCGTCCTCTGAAGCGAGGACGTCCGACGGAACCTCCGAGACGACCTCGACAACAGGTTTGGGTTCCGGCTCTGGCTCTGGTTCCGGTTCCGGCGCTGCCGCGACCACGCGCTTGCGCGGCTTGGCGGGCGTGGGGTCCTTCGGGCCCTTCTTCTTTTTCCACGACTTCGCACCGCCCTTGGCAGCCTTCTCGGCGGGCGCCGGCGCGGCGAGCCGCTCGAGGATGCCTTCGAACTCCTCGTTGGCGATGAGCGTCGCGTACACGCGGCCCTTCTTGAAGACGGTGAGCTTGACGATCTCCGGCATGGCCGCGAGCAGGTCGGCCGTGGTCTCGAACTCGAGGTCCGCAGGCTCGATGTCCTCTGCGGCGAGCACTTCGTCGACGCGCGGGATGAGCACCTGCTTGCCCACGCCGATCTTCTCTGAAAGCAGCTGGTAGAAGTACAGGCGGTTGCCTGTCGTGACCTTGCCCATGGAACCCCCCGTCCAATTCAACGGTTCCAGCTTACCACCCAGCCGCGTATCGCGTGTGCGGGCGAGCGTATACTGGAGCGGGAAGGCGCAACATCGGAAGGGTTTGGCATGTGGGTCATCGCGGCATTGGTGTCGGCGTTCTTCTCGGGCGTCACCTCCGTGCTGGCCAAGCTCGGCGTGAGGACGACCGACCCCGACGTCGCCACCACGCTGCGCACCTTCGTCATCCTCATCCTCACCTGGGCCATCGCTGCGGCGTTCGGCGATCTTGCTGCGTGGAACAGCCTCACGCCGACGGCCATCTTCTTCCTCGCCGCCTCGGGCATCTGCTCGGGCGTGTCGTGGGCGTTCTTCTTCAAGGCGCTCTCGCTCGGCCCGCTCAACAAGGTCGGCCCGCTCGACAAGGTCTCGAGCGTGCTCACGGTGCTCTTTTCGATCCTCATCCTGCATGAGGTGAACCACATCGCCATCAAGCTCGTGGCGAGCGCGGTCATCCTCGTCGGCACCTACCTCATGGCCGAGAACGACCCGGATGGCGAGCAGGTCGAGGGGTGGGCGTGGCTCGCCTACGCGCTCGCCGGCGTGGCGCTCGCGGTGCCCACGTCGATCCTCGCCAAGTTCGGCATCGAGGGCATCCCCTCGAACCTCGCCACGGCCATCCGCACGACGTTCGTCTTCATCACCAACGCGCTCTTCCTCGCGGCGCGCGGCAAGATGGGGCTCATCCGCGGGACCGACCGCCGCGAGCTGGGCTTCATCGTCGCCTCCGGCCTCTCCAACGGCCTCACGTGGCTCACGTACTACTACGCGGTGAGCATCGGGCCCGTGAGCGTGATCGAGCCGATCAACAAGCTCTCGCTCGTGGTGTCGATGGCATTCGCCGCGACGGTGCTGCACGAGCGCTTCTCCAAGCGCTCGCTCGTGGGCCTCGCGCTCCTCGTGGTCTCGACGGTCGCGATGACGGTGTTCGCGTAGCGGGCGGGATCAGCCCCACGGCTTCTCCTCGACGAGCGGGATGAGGTCCCCGTAGCCCTCCTCGGCCATGCGTGCGAGCGGGATGAAGCGCAGCGCAGCGGAGTTTATGCAGTAGCGGAGTCCGCCCAGCTCGATGGGGCCGTCCTCGAAGACATGCCCCAGATGGGAGTCCGCCCGGGCGCTCCGCACCTCGGTGCGGACCATGCCGTGGCTGGTGTCCTCGCGCTCGGCGACCGCATCGTCGGCGATGGGCGCCGCGAAGCTCGGCCAGCCGCAGCCGGAGGCGAACTTGTCGCGCGACGAGAAGAGCGGCTCGCCCGATACCACGTCCACGTAGATGCCGGGGGAGGAGAGCAGGTCGTAGGCGTTGGTGAAGGGCGCCTCGGTCATGCCGTGCTGCGTAACCTCGAACTGCGTCCAGGTGAGCCGCTCGCGCAGCTCCTGCTCGGAGGGTTTCGCGTAGCCCGCCATGGCGCAGCCGCTACAGCCTGCCCGCCACCGCGTCGATGAACTCCTCCGTGGTGAGGCGCTTGGGATTGTCGAGCGTGGTGATCGCCGCGAGGTCGCCGGTCATCTCGCCCGCCTCGATCGTGCCGATGACGGCGCGCTCCAGGCGATCGGCGAATGCGGACAGCTCGGGCAGTCCGTCCAGCTCGCCGCGCTTGCGCAGCGCGCCCGTCCACGCGAAGATCGTCGCCACGCTGTTGGTGGAGGTCCGCTCGCCGGCGAGGTGCTTGTAGTAGTGGCGCTGCACGGTGCCGTGCGCAGCCTCGAACTCCCAGTTGCCGTCGGGCGAGACGAGCACGCTCGTCATCATGGCGAGGCTGCCGAACGCGGTGGAGACCATGTCGCTCATCACGTCGCCGTCGTAGTTCTTGCAGGCCCAGATGAAGCCGCCCTCGCTGCGCACGACGCGCGCCACGACGTCGTCGATGAGCGTGTAGAAGTACGTGATGCCCGCCTCGGCGAAGCGCTCCTTGTACTCAGCGTCGAAGATCTCCTGGAAGATGTCCTTGAAGCGGTGGTCGTAGGTCTTCGAGATGGTGTCCTTGGCGCCGAACCACAGGTCCTGATGCGTGTCGAGCGCGAAGTTCATGCTGGCGCGCGCGAAGCTCGAGATGGAGCGGTCGAGGTTGTGGACGCCCTGCACGATGCCCGCTTCCTTGAAAACCTGCACGGTCGCGCGCTGCACCTCGCCGCCATCGGCGGGCGTGTAGACCAGCTCCACCTTGCCGGGGGCGTCGACGCGCAGCTCGACGTTGCGGTACACGTCTCCGTAGGCGTGGCGGGCCAGCGTGATGGGCTTGGTCCACGTGCGCACGTAGGGCTCGATGCCCTTGACCATGATGGGCGCGCGGAACACGGTGCCGTCGAGCAGTGCGCGGATCGTGCCGTTGGGGCTCTTCCACATCTGCTTCAGGCCGTACTCCTCCACGCGCGCGGCGTTGGGGGTGATGGTCGCGCACTTGACGGCAACGCCCAGGCGCTTGGTGGCCTCTGCCGCCTCCACGGTCACGGCGTCGTCGGTGGCGTCGCGGTTCGGCAGGCCCAGGTCGTAGTACTCGGTCTTGAGGTCCACGAACGGGCGGATGAGCCGGTCCTTCACCATCTGCCAGATGATGCGGGTCATCTCATCGCCGTCCATCTCGACGAGCGGCGTGGTCATCGCGATCTTGTCCATGGATCCTCCCTGGGTCCGGGTCAACGCATTCCATTGTAGCCGCGGACCGGCCGCCTCCCGATTCCCGACCCGAGTTGTAACGAGGACGGCGTCGGGCTGGTCGGTCACGCCAGGCTGAACTCGAGGCGCATGCGCCAGAGGTAGGGCCGCTCGGGCGAGAAGACCGGGCTCGGCCAATCGGGATGGTGGATGGCGTCGGGATAGATGCCGGGCTCCAGGCAGACGGCGCTGCGGGGCTGGCAGCCCGTGCCGTTCTTGCCGCGGGGATCGCTCATGAAGTTGGCCGTGTAGAGCTGCATGCCCGGCTGGTCGCAGAGAAGGTCCATCGCGATGCCGCTCTTCTCGCCGACGAGGCGCGCCGCATGCGCGAGCCCGCCGTCGCCGGGCAGCACGAAGCACGTGTCGAATCCCGAGGAGGGCATGGCGCGCTCGATCGGCCGCAGCTCGCGGAAGTCCCATGCGGAGCACCGTCTCGTCGCTCACGAGGCGCCGACCGGAGTCGATGCGGAGCAGATGGCCCATCGCCGAGCCGGAATCGTAGCCGTTGAGGTTGAAGTAGGCGTGGTTGGTCATGTTGACGATCGTGGGCTCGCTCACGGTGGCGGCATACGTCACCTCGAGCGCCATCCCGTCGACGCGGTATGTCGCCGTGACGTCCGCCTCGCCGGGAAAACCCTGGTCGCCGGCGGGGGAGTGCAGCGAGAGCGTCGCATGCTCCCCATCGGCCTCCGCAAGCTCCCATGCGCGCATCGCCCAGAAGTCGCGCCCGCTGTGGTTGCAGTTCGCGCCGTCGTTGGCCGTGAGCGGATACTCGACGCCGCCGAGCGAGAACCGCGCGCCGCCGATGCGGTTGACGCACCTGCCCACGGTCGCGCCGATGAAGTTCGGGTTGTCGCGGTAGTCGTCCTCGCAGGCGAGGCCGAGCACCACGTCGACCGGCTTTCCGTCGCGTCCCGGCACCTCGAGCGATACGCATGCCGCTCCGACGGTGGTGATGGTCGCGGACAGACCCTGGGAACCCGTTATGGTATGGAGCATCTTCAACCCCTGCATTCTCCCGGTGGATGGATGCAACCATCGTAGCGCGCATGGCTGGGAGGAATCATGGTTTGTTTCAGTGATGATAAACCGCACGCGGTCGATTCGAGGCCGCTCACGGTACCATCTATAGTCTTCTTGTACGCAGACGAGAGCAGGGGGCTGCCATGGGAGCGTTCTTCGGCGCCGCATCAAAGAGAGAGATCGCGCTCGACGTGTTCTTCGGTGTGGACTACCACTCCCACCTCGGCACGCGCCGTGCCGGCATGGTGTCGTGCCTGCCCGAGGGCGGCTTCCAGCGCGAGATCCACTCCATCGAGAACACCCCGTTCCGCACCCGCTTCGAGAAGGATCTGCCCGGATTCCGCGGCAACACGGCCATGGGCTGCATCTCCGATTCCGACCCCCAGCCGCTGCTCGTCCGCTCGCATCTGGGCTTTTTCTCCATCGCCACGGTCGGTGCCGTCAACAACGCCGACGAGCTCATCGAGACGTTCAACCACATCGGCCACCAGTTCATGGCCCAGAGCTCCGGCGAGGTCAACACCACCGAGCTCATCGCCGCCCTCATCAACACCCAGACCGACCTCATCGAGGGCATCCGCTATGCGCAGGAGCAGATCGACGGCTCGCTCACGCTGCTCATCATGCGCGACAACGGCGAGCTCATCGCCGCGCGCGACCCCTGGGGCCGCCTCCCCGTCCTGATCGGCAAGGACGACGACGGCTACTGCGTCACCTTCGAGTCGTTCGCCTACGGCAAGCTCGGCTACGTGGACGAGTACGAGCTCGGCCCCGGCGAGATCGTCTCGATCACGGCCGACGGCTACAAGACGCTCGTCGAGCCGCAGGACGAGATGCGCATCTGCGCGTTCCTGTGGGTCTATTACGGCTATCCCAACTCCACCTACGAGGGCGTGAACGTCGAGGTCATGCGCTACCGCAACGGCGCGATCATGGCGCAGAACGACCGCGAGCAGGGCATCCTCCCCGACGTGGACTACGTTGCGGGCGTGCCCGATTCGGGCCTTCCGCACGCCATCGGCTTCGCCACCGAGACCGGCACGCCCTTCGCGCGTCCCTTCGTCAAGTACACGCCCACGTGGCCGCGCTCGTTCATGCCGGCCGACCAGAAGATCCGCGACCGCATCGCCCACATGAAGCAGATCCCCGTGCCCGAGCTCATCAACGGCAAGAAGCTCCTGTTCGTGGACGACTCCATCGTGCGCGGCACCCAGCTGCGCGAGACGGTCGACTTCCTCTACGGCGCCGGCGCCTCCGAGGTCCACATGCGCTCCGCCTGCCCGCCCATCATGTACGGCTGCAAGTACCTCTCGTTCTCGCGCAGCCGCAACGATTACGAGCTCATCGCGCGCCGCAAGGTGCTCGAGCTCGAGGGCCCCGAGGGCGAGGAGCATCTCGCCGAGTACGCCGACGGCCGCACTGAGCGCGGCACGTGCCTGCTGCGCTCGATCTGCGAGGAGATGGGCTTCGCCTCGCTCTCCTACCAGACGCTCGACGGCATGCTCGAGGCCATCGGCATCGACCGCAGGAAGGTCTGCACCTACTGCTGGAATGGACGCGAGTAGGGGTAATCGCCGAAGACAAGCGAACGGCGCCGCCCGATCAGGACGGCGCCGTTTTTCCGTTGCGCGGATCTCTGCGCTATTCGGCCTTGAGCGCGGCGACGGTCATGTAGTTGTACGGCGCGTTGAAGTGCGGCAGGAAGAAGATGTCGAGCAGTGCGAGCTCGTCGATGGTGACCTTCTTCTCGACGGCGAGGCTGAACATGTTGATGTTGCCGCTCATGTCGTAGGTCGACGCGAGCTGGGCGCCCAGGATCTCACGCGTCTTGGCATCGTAGACGATCTTGATCGTGGTGTCGGGGTTGTCGTGCTCGATGAAGTGGGCCTTCTGGCAGTCGGTGACGGTGGTGGTCTTCACGTCGAGGCCGGCGCGCTTCGCAGCGGACTCGGTGACGCCCGTCGAGACCATCTTGAGGTCGTAGATGCAGATGCCCGAGGAGCCCTGCACGCCCGGCGTCTCGAGCGGCGTGCCGCAGATGTTGTGTCCGGCAACGATGCCCGAGCGCACGGCGTTGGACGCGAGCGCGATGTAGCCGGGCTCGCCATCGAGCGCGTTGTAGAAGATGGTGGCGCAGTCGCCCACGGCGTAGACGTCGGGGATGCTCGTCTGCTGGTGGCGGTCGACGAGGATGGCGCCGTTGCGGAAGAGCTCCATGCCGGAGTCCTTGACCAGCTCGTTGTTGGGGCGGAAGCCGATGCACACGCAGACCATGTCGACGTCGTAGGCGCCCTTGTCGGTGACGAGCGTGGTCACCTTGCCGTCCGCGCCCTCGAAGCGGACCACGCCTTCGCCGTAATGGGCCTCGATGCCGTTGGCCTCGAGGTTGGCGGCCATCATCGCGGAGAATTCGGGATCGAAGTTGTTGGCCATGCAGGTTGGCGCCATGTCGACGAGCAGCGTGCGACGTCCGCGACGCTGGAACGCCTCGGCGAGCTCGACGCCGATGTAGCCCGCGCCGACCACGGCGACCGTCTGGATGTCGGGGCTATGGAGCTTCTCGACGACCTCGGCCGCGTTCTGGAAGAGCTTGACCTGCTGGATGTTCTCGAGGTCGCCGCCCTCGAAGTGCGGGATGATGGGCAGCGAGCCCGTGGCGAGGATGAGCTTCTCATAGGGTTCGGCGTACTCGGTTCCGTCCTTGCCGCGCGCGTAGACGACCTTGCCCTCGAAGTCGATGCGCTCGACCGGGCACTCCATGTGGACGGTCGCGCCCTTGGCCTCGAACTGCTCCTTGGTCTGGTAGAAGAGGCCGTCCGGCCCGCTGATCTGGTTGCCGATCCACAGGGCCATGCCGCATCCCAGGAAGCTGATGTTGGAGTTGGCGTCGAAGGCCACGACCTCGTTGCCTTCGTAGTTGTCGAGGATGGTGTTGATGGCGGCGGTTCCCGCGTGGTTCGCGCCGACGACGACGATCTTGCTCATGGGACTCCTTTCGATGATGTGTGGAGACGAGCCGTTAAACAACTTTATCGTACGCGGTCGGCTGCCTGCGCCTCCGCGCTTCCGCAACAGGCGTTGCGCGCATAATGCGCGGTATACGGCGGTTTGCCACCGCCGTGTCCGCAACGCTATAGTCTTCTCTCGTAGTGATGCTTCTGAGGAGGGGGACGATCGACGGTATGGACGCCAAGCCGACATGGTTCTGGAAGCTCGCGCTCGCGGTTTCCGCTGCCATCTGGGGTGGTGCCTTCGTCGTGGTCAAAGGCGCGCTCGACGACATCTCGCCTGCATGGCTGCTCGCTTTACGCTTCGCCCTGACGACGGTCATCCTCTGCGCGGTCTTCCGGCGCACGCTGCGAGAGCATCTCGACGCCGACCACCTCCGCACGGGCGCGCTCCTCGGCCTCTTCTCGGGGGCGGCGTTCCTCGCCCAGTACGTGGGGCTCGCCGACACCACTCCCGGGAGGAGCGCGTTCCTCACGGCGACCTACGTCGTGTTCGTCCCGCTGCTCAACTGGGCCGTCGCGCGCCGTCGTCCAGCGGGCGTCCACATCGCCGCGGCCATGCTTGCCCTTGCCGGCGTGGGCTTCATCTCGCTGGCCGAGGGGCTGTCGTTCTCGCTCTCCTGGGGCGACCTGGTGACGCTCGTCTGCGCGGTGCTGTTCGCGCTCCACATCGTCTACGTCGCGCGCTTCTCGGAAGGCCGCGACATCATGACGCTTACCATCGTGCAGATTGGCTTCTCGACCGTCGTCGCGCTGGTGTGGGCGATCGCCTTCGAGCCGGTTCCCGACCTCGCCGCGGCGGGCGGCGGCTTCTGGGCCGCTTTCGGCTACATCGTCATCATGTCGTCGTGCATCGCCATGGTGGTTCAGAACGTGGGGCAAAGCATCGTCGAGCCCGCGACCGCCGCGCTGCTCCTCTCGCTCGAGAGCGTCTTCGCGGTCATCTTCAGCGTGGTCTTCTACCACGAGGTGCTCACGCCGCGCGTCATCGTGGGCTTCGCGCTCATCTTCGCCGCAGTGCTCGTGAGCGAGGTCCTTCCGAGCTTCCTCGATAAGCCGGCTGAGTAACCTGTCCCTCTGTGCCAAAAGGGAACGAACAACCTGTCCCCATGTGCGAAAAGGGGACAAACAACCTGTCCCCATGTGCGGGGCGCGGGGGCGGTACCATTGATGCATCGGAGAGGGGAGAAGCGCCATGATCCAGGACATCGGCGAGCACATCTACGACAACCACTTCGAGCCGCATGAGGCGGGGCCCGGGAGCTACCTGCTCCATTACGTGGGCGACACCATGCTCTGCAAGCTGGATGACGGCGGGTTCTGCCTGCCTCGCCTCGCCGATCTCGCGTCCGCCCCGTCGCTGCGCTACCTGTTCTCCATCGACGGCACGGGCTTCTTCCTCATCCTCGATGAGACGGTGGATGCTCCGGGCTTCTCGTACGCGCCGGTCAACTGGACGCGTGACGCCGAGCCCCGCCACCTGCTCTTCGCCGCGGTGACCGGATGGCAGCTCGCCCGCTGGTACGAGGCGAACCGCTTCTGCGGCCGCTGCGGCCATCCCACCGAGATCGTCCCCACGAGCCGCGAGATCTGCTGCCCGGAATGCGGCATGGTCATCTATCCCAAGATTGCCCCGGGCGTCATCGTCGCGATCATCGACCCCGCCACCGAGCGTATCGTCCTCACCAAGTACGCAGGCCGCCCCCAGGTCCACTACGCGCTGGTCGCGGGCTTCACCGAGATCGGGGAGAGCATCGAGCAGACCGTCGCGCGAGAGGTCATGGAGGAGGTCGGCCTCAAGGTCAAGAACCTCGTGTTCTACAAGAGCCAGCCGTGGTCGTATTCCGACACGCTGCTCGTGGGCTTCTACTGCGAGGTCGACGGATCCACCGAGATCACGGTCGACCACAGCGAGCTCAAGGTCGCCGAGTGGTTCACGCGCGAGGATGCGCTCCCGCGCGAGAACGATCGCGTGAGCCTGACCGCCGAGATGATCCGACGCTTCAAGGAACGAGGAAATGCTGTGCTCAACCAGTGATGGCGGCATGCATCTCGCTAGCACGGGCTGTGTCTCGGTACAATGAACAGGTAATCCATCAAACAATTCGGGAGGAGCCGTCATCATGATGAACGTCAACGAGTTCGAGTTCTTCGTCCCCACGCACGTGCTGTTCGGAGCAGGCCAGCTCAATCACCTCCATGAGCAGGATCTTCCCGGTACCAAGGCCCTCGTCGTCATCGCGAGCGACCCCTTCACCAAGACCCTCGGCCACCTCGACCGCGTGGTGAACGAGCTCAAGCTCGCGGGCATCGACTCCGTCGTCTTCGACAAGGTCGAGGCCAACCCCACCAAGGAGATCGTCGAGGCGGGCGCCTTCATGGCGCGCGAGAACGGCTGCGACGTCATCGTCGCGCTCGGTGGCGGCTCGGTCATGGACTCCACCAAGTGCATCGCCATGTTCACGCCCCAGCCCTCCGACGACCTGTGGGATTACGCCGGCGGCATCACCGGCAGGAACCTTCCGCTCGTAAACCCCGTGCTGCCCTGGATCGCCGTCACCACCACCGCCGGCACCGGCTCCGAGGTCGATACCGGCGCCATCATCAGCCGCCTCGACACCAACGAGAAGATCCTCATCGGCGCCCCCAACCACTTCTCGAGCTACGCGGTCGTCGACCCCGAGCTCATGCTCACCGTCCCGCGCCGCCTGACCGCCTACCAGGGCTTCGACGCGCTGTTCCACTCCACCGAGGGCTACCTCGGCAACGGCTGCGCCCTCATGATCGAGCCGCTGCAGCTCGCCGCCATCGAGAACGTGGCCACGTACCTGCCGCGCTGCATCGAGGACGGCAGCGATCTCGAGGCCCGCACGCACCTCGCCTTCGCCAACACCATGAGCGGCTACTCCATGGACTTCACCGGCTGCATCGCCTGCCACACGCTCGAGCACACCATGAGCGCCTTCTCGCCCAAGCTTCCCCACGGTGCCGGCCTCATCATGATTGCCGAAGCGTTCTACGAGTTCTACATCTCCACCCACATCTACGACGAGCGCCTCGTGCGCATGGCGAAGGCCATGGGCAAGGCCGACGCGGACAAGCCCGAGGACTTCCTCGAGTGCCTGCTCGCGCTCGAGAAGGCCTGCGGCGTGGACGACCTCAAGATGAGCGACTGGGGCTTCACCGAGGAGATGCTGCCCGAGATGGCCAAGAACGCCTTCGACACCGGCAACGGCTTCACCCTCGACGCAGCCGAGATCACTGAGGACATCATCCTCTCCATCTACCGCCGCGCCTTCAAGTAAGGTCGTCCGAACAGTCTCGCAGGAAGGATCAACCATGGCAGTCGCACTGGTCACCGGAGCATCGGGCGGCATCGGAACCGAGCTCTGCGATATCCTTGCCGCGCATGGGTACGACCTCGTGCTCGTCGCCCGCAGCGAGGCGAAGCTCCGCGCGCTCTCCGAGAGGCTCGAGGGAACCTACGGCATCACCGCGCCGATTTTCCCCGTCGACCTCGCCGAGCCGGGCGTCGCCGACACGCTCCATGACGCCCTTGCCGAGCAGGGCATCTCCGTCGACGTCCTCGCGAACAACGCCGGCTTCGGCGACCATGGCGCCTTCCTCGACTCCGACTGGCCCCGCCAGGAGGAGATGGTCAAGCTCAACATCCTCGCCCTCATGCGGCTCGCGTACCTCTTCGGCAACGACATGCGCCGCCGCGGCGCAGGCCGCATCCTGAACGTCGCCTCCGTCGCAGCGTTCACGGCGGGCCCCTACATGCCGGTCTACTTCGCGAGCAAGGCGTTCGTCCTGTCGTTCTCGCAGGCGCTCGGCGAGGAGCTGCGCGGCAGCGGCGTCACGGTGACGGCGCTCTGCCCGGGCACCACCGCCACCGGGTTCTGGGGAGCCGCCGGCATGGATGCGGGCAACGTGTTCTCGCTCATGGGTGCCCAGTCGCCGCGTGCGGTGGCCGAGCTCGGATTCGCCGGCCTCATGGCGGGCAAGCCCGTCGTCGTCCACTCGCTCCCGGCGAAGCTCGCCAACGTCGCCGCGCGCCTCGTCCCCCGTCGCGTCTCCACGTGGATCTGCGGGCAGGTGCTCAAACGCCGTGGTTAGGTACGGCAGGGGAGAGGACGGCGTCTACCGCGACCCGATACCGTTCGTCGTGAGGATCCGCATGGTGCTCATCCTGCTGCTGCTCGTCGGTGCGATCGCGTTCCTGGCGGTGCGCGGGTGCCGTGCGAGCGCGGCGGTCGCCCCCGCGCAAGGTCCCGTGCGCATCTCCTGCGTGGGCGACTCGATCACCTACGGCTTCGGCCTCGCGGACCGCGAGCATGAATGCTGGACCTTCCTGCTAGAGGGACGGCTCCCCGAGGGGAGCAGCGTGGGGAACTACGGCGTCTCGGGCTCGTGCGCGATGTCCGGCGGATACTATCCGTGGACCCGCACGGCGCAATCCCATGCCTTCTGGGAGGCGGAGGAGGACGTCGTGATCCTCATGCTCGGGACCAACGACGTGGCTGATTCCGCATGGGATGCAGGAGCGTTCGAGCAGTCGTTCGAGGAGCTCGTCGACCGGATCCTGGCGAAGCCGGGCCATCCGCGCCTCGTCATCATGCTGCCCCCGCACGTCTTCGCGAGCCCGACGATGGATGAGCGGCTCGAGTCCGAGGCGATCCCCGCGATGCAGCGCGTGGCCGAGCGCTCGGATGCCGGCATCGTCGATCTCTACACCCTCACGGACAGCCATCCCGCGTGGTTCGACGACGGCCTGCACCCCAACGCGGAGGGCAACGAGGCCATCGAAGCGGCCGTCGCGGAGGCCCTCGGCATCTGATGCGCAGACCCATAGGGATTCGAATCTTTTCCCGTGTTCAATCGTGGAGAATTGTTACAGGAATTGGCATTCTACGACCGCCTGCGGGCGTTTTCCGCCCGTTCGTGCTGTAATATCAACGTAATGCCAAACGAAGCACTCAACCACGCCACCTCGCACCAGGTCTGGTAGGTCTCGTTCGCTTTTTGGAGGAAACGCAGGCATGCGGGAGTTAGAAGAGCGCATCCTCAAGGACGGCAAGGTGCTGCCCGGGGGAGTTCTCAAGGTCGGCAGCTTTCTCAACCATTGCATAGACACCACCCTCCTCGCCCATATGGCGGACGAGGTCGCATCCCTCTATAAAGACGCAGGCGTCACCAAGATCCTCACCATCGAGGCGAGCGGCATCGCGCTGGCGGCTGCGGCGGGCATGGCCATGGGCGTGCCGGTCGTCTTCGCCAAGAAGCACCGCACCACCAACGTCGACGGCGGCGTCCACACGACCATCGTCCACTCGTTCACCCACAACGAGGACTACAACGTCGTCGTCGCGGACGACTGCATGGACGAGTCCGACAACGTCCTCATCATCGACGACTTCCTCGCCAACGGCAGCGCGCTCCGCGGCCTCATCGACCTGGTCACCCAGGCGGGCGCCTCGGTCGCCGGCGTGGCGGTCTCCGTCGAGAAGCGCTTCCAGTCCGGTGGCGACGAGTTCCGCGCGAAGGGCATCCGCGTCGAGTCCCTCGCCATGATCTCGGCAATGACAGACGACGGGCAGATCACGTTCTGCTCGTAGGCTGTGTTGTATATACAAGGCATCAAGTTTCCAAAAGGAAGGAAATCACCATGAACACCAAGCTCACCCGTCGTTCGTTCCTCGGCGCCGGCCTCACCGGTGCCGCCCTCGCGCTCGCCGCTTGCGGCGG
>CADBJR010000042.1 GCA_902795065.1 uncultured Coriobacteriaceae bacterium | reverse complement strand
GGGAAGCTGGCAGTGGTGGGCTCGACGCCGTACGTGTTGGTGAAGGTGATGCCCGCTGCGGGCTCGACGGAAGCGGTCAGCTTGCCGGTGCCATCGTCCACGACGGTGATGGTGACGGTCTTGCCAGCGGCGTCGGTGTCGTTGGTGACGCCAGCGACATCGCCGGACTCGCTCACGGTGTAGGTGTAGGTGCCGGGCATCGTGAAGGTGAAGTCACCGAAGGTCACGGTGTCGGTGGTGTTGGAGACCGTGCCGGACATGGTCTCGGCCTCGGGAGCACCGTTGTTGGCGGTCACGTTGATGGTATAGCTCCAAGTGGTAGGACCGGTCAGGCCGTCAGGAACGGAGATGGTCTTCTTCACCGGGAAGCTCGCGGTGGTAGGAGTGGGCGTGTACTTGTTCGTAATGGTGATGCCGGTCGCGGCATCGCCGGTGACGGTCTTGGTGTAGCCGGTCGGAACAGCGGTCTCGTCGGCAGCATAGACGATCGCGGTGCCGTTCTTGTACTTGGGCAGGTTCTCCCAAGTGTAGGTCCACTCGTTGCCCTCGTTGAGGGTCACAGGGTCGCCAGAAGCAACGTCGTCGGCGGTCAGCTGGACGGAGACGGACGTCGGACGAATCTTGCCTGCGTCGTTGGAGTCATCCCAAACCTTGGTCACCTTGACGGAAGTGACCTCGGGCGTATGGGTGTTGGTGATGGTGCCGTGGTCCTTGGCGGGGCTGCCGGTGGTGGAGTAGCCGTCGATGGCTCCCTCGGCCACGGTGTAGGTGACCTCCTGGCCGTTGTTGAAGCGCGGCAGGCCGGTGTAGGTGATGGTGTAGGTGCCGTCGCCGTTGTCAACGACGCCGGGCTCGGCGCCCTCGACTGCGGGCGAGAGGGTCAGCTTGGCCTTGAGCTCGTCGGCGGTCAGGCGCTTGCCGTCCTGGTTGTCGGCGTCGTCCCAGACCTTGGTGATCTCGAGGTCGGTGAGCTGATAGTCGTTGGTGTAGGTAACGTAGTAGCTCGTCTCGGCGTTCTCAATGGTGCCCTTGGTGGTCTGAGCGCCGGAGAAGGTGCTGTCCTTGCCCTGGGTAAGCTCGGACTTGCTGAAGGCGAAGCCATCGGCGAGCGCGCCCTCAACGAAGGTGTAGGTGGTGCCGGAGGGCAGGTTGGTGAAGCGGAGGTTCCAGCCATTCTTCATCTGGACGGAGATGGCCGTGCCGCTGGGAGCGTAGTAGTAGCCGTCGGCGTTGGGGCCGATGGCGCCAGACACGGTCGCGTCAGTGACCGTCGCGCCGGCCTTAGTGTCGTAGATCGAGAACCACACCCAGTAGTCGGAGTTGTGGTCAGGGTCGTCCGTCGGTTCGGTCTTGGGGGCCTTGGAATTGTTGACTGTCAAAGTGAAGGGGAAGGTCGCAGTTTGAGGTGCATCTTCACCAGTAACTGCCTTCGTAAGGTTGAGGTTGGAACGACGATGGTTGGTTGCGGTAAGACTGCTGGCAGCGGTGTCAACATAATAGGTCGCGCCATCAATCACATAGGTCGCGGCACCAGAAGGCGCAGGATGATCAGCGTCGACCTTAACGAGAATGTTGGGCTTCCCGCCGTTGTTTTTGCCACCATCAATCAACATCGGACGGACAGTGGGAGCCTCGAGTTCCCAGTGGTACTGGGAATCATCAAGCTCAGCGAAGGAGAAGTCGTGGCCCTTGGCACCCGCAAGCACCTGACCATCTTTGATGAGGCCGGTCGAAATGTAGAACTCGGCCGTCCAACTGTTATTCGTGCTGAGCGCTGCGGTGTGGAAATCCTTCTCGTCCATGAGAACCGTAAGCGGAAGCGCGGTAACATCGGCAGAGCCACCCTCCCATTCCTTGGCTACGGTCAACATAGGTACCGCATCAGTACGAACGGGATCGGGGTTGGTGTAGGAGCTGGTCTGGGGACCCGCGTCGTCACGGGTGTCGTCCCAAGCGATGCCCGCGTTGGTGTTGGTGCGGAGGGAGTAGGAGCCGCCGCCGTTATTGACGATGTACCTATCAAGCCCCTCTGCCTGCACTTCTGCCCACGTCATGTCGCCGTTCTTCAGCTGGGCGATGATGTCGTACGTGGTCTGGCTCGGGTAGCAGTCGAACGTGACGGTGTATTTCACGCCATTCTCCAGAACGCCAACCGAGGAGAGATCCCACTCAACCGTGCCGTCTACGAGATGGGCTGCAGGGGCATCAGTCCACGTCTGCATGGAACCGTAGGAGCCACCCGAACGATAATACTTGTAGGAGGACTCATCCACCACGAGGAGGTTGGCGACCACGCCGGAGGTGGTGGTCACCTGGCTGGTGGTGCCGTCGTCGATCTCGGCATCGGCGAAGCCCGCCACCTCGATCTTGGCGAGGATGTCGGCGATGGCCTGGTTGAGCGCGGCGGTGTCCTGCGCGCTGTAGTAGTTGGTCGAGGAGTCGGAACCGGCGTCGTCGGTCAGCGACTCCATACGGTCGACGTTGCCGAAGGCGCCGATGGTGAAGAAGTTGCCTACACCGACCTTCTGTGCAAGTGTCTGAGCGTCATCGACAGCCGTGGTGTAGCAGCGCTGAATGTTCTGGGCGGTTTCCTGACCAGTACCCCACTGCTGATACCAATCGCTCCAGTCGTTCCATCCGTTCTGCGTGGTGCGGAACGTGGGATTGCCGTCGGAGACGAAGATGACGAAGGTCTGATCGTCGTCGCCAAAGCTCACGTTATTGGCGGTCTGGAGCGCAGACTCCCAGTTGGTGCCGCCGTTGCCTTGGTTGCCCAAACCGTTCACCGCATTGGTGAATGTGGTCCGGTTGTTCGTGGGCGCCTGGGCAACGCTGGAGGACGTTGCAAAGCGGACAAGCGCCATCTCGACCGTGTTGGGCTCGCTTGTGGTGTTATACGCATACAGCGAGTTCGCCAGGCTGTTGACGGCGTTCTTCGCCGCGGACATACGAGTCGAAGTCATCGAACCGGACGTGTCAACAATCACGATGACGTTGACATTGTTGGGCTTCTTCTCGGATTCGCCGACGATGTCGAGCGAGATCGTGTAGGTGCCGTCCTGATTATCGGTGATGTTCTTGGTGTGCGGAGGAGTATCTCCCGCCGCCGCCATTGCCACCGTACTCAGGCCGAGCACGACAGCGAACGTCGCGACAAGCGCGAGCGCCCATGTCCAAAGCTTCCTTGCGACCTTCATATCAACTCCTTTACTCCAAAGCAACCGCCACGTTGCTCTTACAACACGTCGTTGGTTTTCCGCCCCTTTCAGCGGAAATCCGGTAGTTAAACCAACGTCTGCCGCCGATGCATACGCCTCGGCGGCGGATTAACGATCTTCTGCATTCGAGCGATCCATCAAGAACCCTCTCCGCGGGCACGAGCACCCCGCATTGGTGCGTTTATGCTGCGAAAAACCTCTGCACAATGCGGATTACCTGCTATTACGCGCTGTATTGAACCGCGTTATAGCAGCATGATTCTGCATAGTGCTTTACACATTCTGCACCTTTGTCAGCAGAAAAGCGACAGTTATCCGCAAGTTTTGTGTAAACAATGGGTTAAGTGAAAGGTTTTCGGCGCCAACGGTAGGACCGGTCCACTCAGAGGTATTTGGAGCGATTACATAGATTCTCCACAAATATGGGTTCGAGATTTGAGCTTTGGTCTGTGTTTGCCCCGTCGGGTGCCCTCGAGGAAGCTGCTCGCCCGCCACACGGCCCCGTTAGGTTCTGCAGGGCTCTCGCACGAAATGGGACTTGCCCGCCTGCCGAAATCTTACCCGCCTACCGAGCTCTGCCCGTGAGCAGGGCCCGCCTTGCGCGGGTCTTGAATCGCCCCGGCAGCCTGGCTTAAAGGGAATCAACGGTTTTAAAAGAAATCAACGAATTAAAAGCGTTCAATCAAATTAAACGATATACTGTGGGAACTCATGCTAAGGGGGAAACCATGGATGAGCGTAACCGCAGAGAGAACCCGTTCATCCCGAGCTTCGGCGAGCTTCCCTACAGCCTGGCCGGCCGTCGCGATGAGACGCACCACATCTCGCGCGCATTCGAGGCCTCCGGGCGCGACCCGTATCTCTTCACGCTTCTCACCGGCGCGCGCGGTACGGGCAAGACAGCGCTTCTCTCGTACGCGGCCCAAGAGGCCGAGGCAAACGGATGGATCGCCGTGAGCACGTTCGCAGTGCCCGGGATGCTCGAGATGCTCTATGAGTCTGCTTGCGACAAAGCTGCGCATATTGTCGATATATCGGAGGGCGCGCACCTCACCGGCATCACCGCCGGACCCGTAGGCGCATCGTGGGAGCACCCCGTGGGCGAGCAGGCCAGCTGGCATACGCGCATGTCGCGCCTTGTCTCCAAGCTGTCCGAGCGCGGCACCGGCGTGCTCTTCACGCTCGATGAGGTAGATCCAGAGCTCGACGAGGTCATCATGCTTGTCAGCTCCTGTCAAATCTTCGTGCGCGAGGGTCTCCGCGTTGCGCTTTACATCGCGGGGCTTCCGCGCGCAACTTCACAGCTCATCAGCCACCAGTCTGTCTCGTTTCTGCGCAGGGCGATGCGGTTCAGGCTCGGCAGCGTCGCCGATTACGACGCGGAGCTTGCGCTCGAGAAGACCATTCTCGCAGCTGGGAAGACCATCGATGCCGACGCGCTTGCGTATGCCGCAAAGGCAACCGGAGGATATCCCTTCATGATCCAGCTTGTGGGATACCGCATCTGGGAGTGGGGCGAAGAGCATGATGGGCTTACGGCAGACGACGCCCGACGTGGCGTTGCGACTGCCCAGCGCGAGTTCGATGACAGGATCCTTGCCCCGAGCTTCTACGATCTCTCCAACATGGACCGCGCATTCCTGCGCGCGATGCTCGAGGACGATGGCCCCAGCACGCTGTCCGATATCGCGCAGCGATTGGGCCGGGGCAATTCATATGCTGCGCAGTATAAGCGGCGCCTCCTCGACCAGGGCGTGATCGAGGAGGGTTATGACAAGGGCCTGAGCTTCGCGTTGCCCGGAATGCGGGAGTTCATTTCCGCTCAGGGATGAGACGTCCTACTCGGGCAGGATCTCCACCGTGCCGTTCTCGCGCACGCGCACGCGGTCGGCGGCGAGCAGCCCCACGACCTCGGGGTACAGCACGTGCTCGATCTTGTGGATCTCGGCCTCGAGCTCGTCGACGGTCCAACCCTCCTGCACCGCGAGCGCGCGCTGCGCGATGATGGGCCCGCAGTCGTAGCGGTTGTCGGCGAAATGCACGGTCACGCCCGTGACCTTGACGCCGTAGTCGTAGGCGTCCTGGATGCCGTGAGCTCCCTTGAAGCTGGGCAGCAGCGCGGGATGGATGTTGACGACGCGGTTCTCGAACGCGGCGAGCAGCGGCTCGTGCACCATGCGCATGTAACCGGCCATCAGGATGTAGTCCACGTTGCGGTAGCGCATCTCCGACGCGATGATGCGGTCGGCGGTGTTGTCCTCGTCGTAGAAGCTCTTATCCATGGTGAGGGTCTGGATGCCAGCAGCCTGCGCGCGCAGAAGCCCGTACGCGTCGGCGCGGCTCGAGACCACGAGCTCGATCGATGCGTCGAGCGTGCCGTCGGCGATGCGGTCGATGATCGCCTGCAGGTTGGTGCCGCTGCCGCTGATCAGGACGCCCAGCTTGATCATGTCATTCCCTTCCGTTTTCCCACTACACTTCACTTCGGGGGGTACCCCCGAAATGACCCCCGAAATGAAGTGGGAGACTACCGATAGCAGACCTTCCCGGTGCCGGCGACGACCTCGCCCATGACGAACGGCGAGAAGCCCTCTGCCTCAAGCGCCTCGGCCACGTCGTCGACGTCGTCGGGTGCGCAGATCACGGCCATGCCCACGCCCATGTTGAAGGTGCGGTACGCCTCGTCGTCGGTGAGCCCGGCCGCGTCGATCATGTACTCGATCACGGGCGGGACATCCCAGATACCGCGGTCGACCAGCGCGTCGAGGTGCTTGGGCATCGCGCGGTCGAGGTTCTCGGTGATGCCTCCACCGGTGATGTGTGCCATCGCGTGGATCGACGCCCCGGCCTTGAGCGCGCGGATGAGCCCGCCCGCGTAGATGGTGGTGGGGCGCAGCACGGCGTCGGCGAGCGACTCGCCGCCCAGCTCCTCGAGCGGGGTCTCGAGCTCCTCGACGGTCTTGCCCTCGATGGCGACCTTGCGCACGAGCGAGTAGCCGTTGGAGTGGATGCCGCTCGACGGCAGGCCGAGGATGACGTCGCCCTCGCGCACGAGCTCGGGGCCGATCATCTTGGGACGGTCGACGATGCCCACCACGAAGCCGGCGAGGTCGTAGTCGCCCGCCGCCATGACGCCGGGGTGCTCGGCCATCTCGCCGCCCACCAGCGCGCAGCCGCTCATGCGGCAGCCGTCGGCGATGCCGGCGATGATGGGGGCGACCGTCTCGGCCTTGAGCTTGCCGATCGCCACGTAATCGAGGAAGAAGAGCGGCTCGGCGCCCACGACCACGACGTCGTCGACGCACATGGCCACGAGGTCCTGGCCCACGGTGCCGTTGCGGTCGAGCAGCTGGGCGATCGCGAGCTTGGTGCCCACGCCGTCGGTGCCCGAGACGAGCACGGGGTCTTCCATATCCTTGAAGCCCGCCATCGAGAAGCACGACCCGAATCCTCCGAGCCCGCCGATGACCTCGGGGCGGTTCGTGCTCGCCACGGCTGCCTTGATGGCATCCACGGCGCGGGCGCCTTCGGCGGTGTCAACGCCGGCGTCCTCGTAGGTCACATGCTTGGGGGCGTCGTTCTCGGCCATTGAGGCCCTCCTTCTGGTTTCGTGCGGCAGGCGCGTTAGCCCTGCGACGGCAGCTCGCTCTTGGGGACGCAGATCACGATGGTGCGGCCGTCGCCGTTCATCTCGGGAAGGTAGTTGCAGGTGATCAGCGCGAGCACGTGGTCGCAGCTGTAGATGATCTCGCCCGCATCCTCGCGCTTGGTGACGGCGCGGTCGAGGATGTTCTGCAGGTAGGCGCGGTAGTCCTCGTCGCTGTCGAAGTAGGAGCGACGCACGTCGAGGTCGTACGGGTCGGCGTAGTAGCATGCAAGCGGCACGAGCTCGTACTCCCCATCGGGCGTGACGTACCAGACGGTTTCGATGCTGTCGAAGTACGCCTGGTTGTCCATGTCGGCGACGGGCTTGAACATGGCGCCGTTGCGCAGGTGGTGTCCGTAGACGATGGTCTGCGGATCGATCATGCCGGGCCTGGTGTTCTGGTAGTCGAGGAAGATCTCGCCGCCCAGCGCGTACTCGCCGTCGGAGTTGGTGTGCAGGTAGGTGTCGTTGTCGGGACCCTGGTACACGGGGAAGTTGACCGTGGTGCCGGGGATCATGATCCACGCGACGGCATCGGGGTTGTCAGCGCGCAACTTTCCCCAGTTGATGATCGGTGCGACCGACGGGTCGTCGGAGACGGTGGCGAAGGTCTGCTTGCGCTCGATCTCGACGTCCTGCGCGTGGTACTGCAGGCGCGCCTTGACCCAAAGGCCGCCCGCAACGAGCAGCAGGATCAAGCCGGCAACGAAGAGCAGCGTCGAGATGGTGCGCGCGATCTTCTTGCCTTTGCCGCCGCGGCCCTTGCGGTAGCCGCGGATGTCGTAGGGATCGGTCTCGGTGAAGTGCGCGCTCTTCTTGGTGCGGCGGTTGTACTTCTTGCGTGCGGTGCGATGGTTGTCTGCCTCGCCCACCACGGCGATGAACCCGGTGGTGTCGTCGTTGGAATACGTCCCCTGGACGGGACGCGCCGCGCGCGTCACCGACTCGTCGCCGCGCACGGGACGCGCGACGGGAGCCTGCGGGGTGACGATCGAATCGAGGCCGTCGTCGCCGTCCTCGATGGTGGGGAGATCTTTGAAGTGCCTGGCCATGGGGGTTCCTTCCGGCTGCGATTGCGTTATGCGTTCGCCATCTCGTCTTTCATGGCGATGATCTTGTCGCGGTACTCGGGCAGCGTGGCGCCGAGGATCTGGGTGGCGTAGATGGCCGCGTTCTTGGCTCCGCCGATGGCGACGCAGGCCACGGGCACGCCGGAGGGCATCTGCACCATCGAGAGGAGCGAGTCCATGCCGCCGAGGTCTGACGTCTTCATCGGGACGCCCACCACGGGCAGCGGCGTGAACGCGGCGACGACGCCGCCGAGATGGGCGGCCTTGCCCGCGGCGGCGATGATGACCTTGATGCCGCGGTCCGCTGCGGTGGAGGCCCACTCGTGAACCTTCGCCGGCGCGCGGTGGGCCGACGCGATGACGAGCTCGTAGGGCACGCCGAACGCATCGAGCTGCTCGGTGCATGCCTCCATGGCGGGCATGTCGGACTTCGAACCCATGATGATGCCGACCAGCGGCGTCGCTTCGCTCGACATGAGGCCTCCTTCTCGCGCGCGTACCATATTAGTATAGCGGCACGGAGGTGGCGGCGTCGGCGAAGTGCATGCGACCACGGTACGAGCAGTAAATGCACGGGGCGGGACCGCCGCACTGGATCGATCCGCCGCGCACAGTCCCCAAATGGCTATACTCCTCGTTTCGCGACGAGAGTATTCCGAGATCAACCGCCCAAACGCCACAGCGAGGTGCCGTCGGGAAGACGATCAGCGGACAAACGTTACCATTTGTCAAGGTTTAACAGCACGTAGAACGCAGATAATTATGGGTTTTCGGGTTGCAGAAGCCATGAAAACTATGTAAGAGGCGGAGATCCGCCTCTTTTTACTGTTCAAGCCGGGTCAATCGGGGTCCGGATCCGCTTCCTTCTTCACAAGGCGCTTGACCTTATCCTCCAAAGTTTCCTTGGAAGTCTCGCTGAAGTGGAGGCCGACAACGAAGGTCGTATTGCCGGACCGCATGGTGAAACCGGAGAACTCCGGTTCAGCAGCCGGAGCCTCACTCATCACCCCGGGCTTATTCGCCGCATCCATCGTCAAGATCCTCATCATCAAGATCGTCATCCTCGCCCGGCTCGTCCTCAGAGTCATAGAGGAAACGCTCGGAATCAAACAGCTGATTGATTTCCCACTTGGAAAGCTTGCAGAGCGCGGTCCAGCTGAAGTCATCCATCTTCTTGATCCTCTCGCGCAGGATCACAGCCGCAGTCCTGAATTCCTCATCGGGGAAGGCTGTGCAGACTACCCCAAGCCTGTCAATGGTGTTCTGGCGGTTCGGAGTGCCGAACAGCGCGGTAAGCAGTGCGTCGTTGAAACTAAATCTTTTCTCGTTGGGACTGCGGTGGAGTTTTTGGACCAAACGATCCTATGCGACCAAACCCAAATCCTTGCGGTACTGCATTGGACTCCTGTAGTCCAGGTCGCTCTTGATTCTCTTGTCACGATACCATCTCAGGTATGCGTCGAGCATCCTGACGAACTCCTCGATTGCGATCCCGGACCAG
>CADBJR010000041.1 GCA_902795065.1 uncultured Coriobacteriaceae bacterium | reverse complement strand
GGGCCACGACAAGGAGACGCCGCTCCATTGCGAGCGCCTGCCCTTCCTGCGCAACGTCATCACGGTCGATTTCGCCATGCCCGGCTGCCTCACCTTCGACGAGGCCATGGCGCGCGCCGACCTCACGCCGCAGGAGACGATCCTGTCGATGGCGGCGAAGGTTCGTCCCGACGACGTGTGCAACATGCAGTACACGAGCGGCACCACCGGCTTCCCCAAGGGCGTCATGCTCACCCACTACAACGTGGTCAACAACGGCAAGTGCATCGGCGACCGCATGGGCCTCTCCACGGCCGACCGCATGATGATCCAGGTCCCGATGTTCCACTGCTTCGGCATGGTGCTCTCGATGACCTCCACCATGACCCATGGCTCGACGCTCTGCCCCATGCCGTACTTCTCGGCCAAGTCGTCGCTCGCCTGCATCACGCAGGAGAAGATCACCTGCTTCAACGGCGTGCCCACGATGTTCATCGCGATGTTCAACCATCCCGATTACCGCAAGACCGACTTCAGCCACATGCGCACCGGCATCATGGCGGGATCGGGCTGCCCGCCCGAGCTCATGAAGCGCGCTGCCCAGCCCGACGAGATGAACATGCGCGGCATCGTCTCCGTGTACGGCCAGACCGAGAGCGCCCCCGGCTCCACCATGAGCGCTTGGACCGATAGCCTCGAGCTGCGCACCGAGACCGTGGGTTACGACTTCCCCCACGTCGAATGCAAGATCATCGACCCCGAGACGGGCGAGACGGTCCCCGACGGCGTGAACGGCGAGTTCTGCTCCCGCGGCTACAACACCATGAAGGGCTACTACAAGATGCCCAAGGCCACCAGGGAGACGGTCGACGAGGAGGGCTGGCTGCATTCCGGTGACCTTGCCTGCCGCGATGCGGAAGGCTGCTACCGCATCACCGGCCGTCTCAAGGATATGATCATCCGCGGCGGGGAGAACATCTACCCCAAGGAGATCGAGGAGTTCATCCTCACGCATCCCGGCGTGCAGGACGTTCAGGTCGTCGGAGTGCCGGATAAGCGATACGGCGAGGAAGCCTACGCCGCTATCGTGCTGAACGAGGGGGTGGATATCACGGAGGACGAGATGCGCGCCTATATCGTCGATCATTTGGCGCGTCATAAGGTTCCCCGTTACATCGAGTTCGTCGATGGCTTCCCCATGAACGCGGCTGGCAAGATCCTCAAGTACAAGATGCGCGAGGACGCCGCTGCGAAGCTGGGGCTTTCGTGACGGCTCGTTGAAAAACCGCAGCTTATCTGTGGTAATCTGATAGGTCCGTGTGCACGGACTGGAAAGAGGAATAGATGCAACTTCAGACGACGTCTTCTGAGCAGCTCATGGATGTGGTTCTCCGTATCCGCGAGCTGAGGGACATCATGGGCTACTCCACCGAGGAGATGGCCGAGCTCACCGGCGTTTCGCATGAGCAGTACCTCGAATACGAGAAGGGTGCGGCGGATCTGCCGTTCACCTTCCTCCACAACTGCGCCAAGGCATTCGGCGTCGAGCTGATCCAGCTGCTCGAGGGCCGCAGCCCGAGGCTCACGAGCTACGCGGTCACGCGTCGCGACATGGGCCTCATCACCGCCCATGAGGACGGCACGATGATCCAGGACATGGCCGCGCTGTTCCGCAACAAGCTCGCCACGCCCTACTGGGTCACCTACCAGTACTCCGAGGAGCAGCAGAACAAGCCCATCCATACGACCACCCACGCGGGCCAGGAGTTCGACCTGGTCATCAGCGGCACCATGAAGGTGCAGGTGGGCGAGAACACCGAGATCCTCCACGAGGGCGACTCGATCTTCTACAACAGCTCGACCCCGCACGGCATGATCGCCACCAACGGCAAGGACGTCGTCTTCCTCGCCATGATCATGGCATCCGACGCGCAGGACCAGCGCCCCGGCGTCCTGATGCCGACGGTCCAGGAGGGCTGGTCCGGCAAGCTGCTCGCCGACAAGTTCATCAACTGCGTGGAGGACGAGAACCACGTGCTCAAGTCCATCAGCTTCCCCAATGCGGACAGCTTCAACTTCGCGTTCGACATCGTGGACGAGATGGGCCGCAAGTACCCCGACAAGCTCGCCATGATCCACGTCGCCGACGACATGACCGAGCGCCGCTTCACCTTCAAGGACATCAAGGACGCCTCGTCGCAGGCGGCGAACTACTTCATGTCGCTGGGCATCAAGCGCGGCGACCGCGTCATGCTCGTGCTCAAGCGCCACTACCAGTTCTGGTTCTCGATGCTCGGCCTCCACAAGATCGGCGCCATCGCCATCCCCGCAACGGCCCAGCTCCTCGAGCACGACTTCGCCTACCGCTTCCAGACCGCGGGCGTCTCCGCCATCGTCTGCACCGCCGACGGCGACACCGCGCATCAGGCGGAGCTCGGCGCAGAGGCCGTGCACATGGATCTGCTCAAGATCATGGTGGGCGGCAGCCGCGAGGGCTGGCACGACTTCGACGCCGAGTACGGCTTCTACACCAGGCGCTTCCGCCGCAAGACCGACTCGCCGTGCGGCGACGATCCCATGGTGATGTTCTTCAGCTCGGGCACCACCGGCTATCCCAAGATCGCCACGCACAGCTACAAGTACGCGCTCGGCCACTTCATCACCGCCAAGTACTGGCACCTCGCTGAGCGCGACGGCCTGCACTTCACCATCTCCGAGACCGGCTGGGGAAAGGCCCTCTGGGGCAAGCTCTACGGCCAGTGGCTCTGCGAGGGCGCGATCTTCGTCTACGACTTCGACCGCTTCCACGCCGACAAGATCCTGCCGATGTTCGCGAAGTACAACATCACGACGTTCTGCGCGCCGCCGACGATGTACCGCATGCTCATCAAGCAGGACCTCTCCGGATACGACCTGAGCTCCATCCACCATGCCACCACGGCGGGCGAGGCGCTCAACCCCGAGGTGTTCTACCAGTTCGAGAAGGCAACGGGCCTGCGCATCGCCGAGGGTTTCGGTCAGACCGAGACCACGCTCACGATCGGCAACCTCATCGGCCAGCCCATCAAGCCCGGCTCCATGGGCAGGCCCACGCCCGGCTACGACGTCAAGATCCTCGATTCCGATGGCAACATCTGCGAGGACGGCGTGAACGGCGAGATCGTCATCCGTGCCGACGAGAACTCCGCCGAGCGCATCCCCGGCCTCTTCCTCGGCTACTACCGCGACGAGGAGAAGACCCATCAGGCCTGGCACGACGGTTGGTATCACACCGGCGACGTGGCATGGCGCGACGAGGACGGCTTCTTCTGGTACGTGGGTCGCGCGGACGACGTCATCAAGTCCTCCGGCTACCGCATCGGGCCGTTCGAGATCGAGAACGTCATCATGGAGCTCCCGTACGTGCTCGAATGCGGCGTCTCCGCAGCGCCCGACGAGATCCGCGGCCAGGTCGTCAAGGCGAGCATCGTGCTCGTTCCCGGCGTGGAGGGCACCGAGGAGCTTGCCAAGGAGATCCAGAACTACGTCAAGAAGAACACGGCGCCCTACAAGTACCCGCGCATCGTGGTCTTCCGCGACGAGCTGCCCAAGACCATCAGCGGCAAGATCATGCGCAACCAGCTGTAGGGAGGACGCCGCGCCATGGACCATAAGCGGCTCACCCTCTTCGCCGGGCATTACGGCAGCGGCAAGACCAACATCGCCCTCAACTGGGCGTGCTGGCTGCGCGCGCAGGGACTTCCCATCACGGTCGCCGACCTCGACATCGTGAACCCGTACTTCCGCACCAAGGATGCGGAGGGCATGCTCGCCGAACAGGGCATCGATCTCATCGTCTCGGCGTTCGCGAACAGCAACGTCGATGCGCCCGCCATGCCCAAGGAGGTCTACGGCCTCGTGGATGGGCGCGACAGCTACGGCGTGCTCGACATCGGCGGCGACGACCGCGGGGCGCTCGCGCTCGGCCGCTACGTGCCGTCGATCATCGCCGAGGACGACTACGAGATGCTCTTCGTCGCCAATGCGGCGCGTCCGCTCACGCGCACGGTGGATGATGCGCTCGAGGTGTTCTACGAGATCCAGAACGCCTGCCGCCTGCCGTTCACGGGCATCGTCAACAACACCAACCTCGGTCCCGAGACCACGGCGGGCACCGTGCTCGCGAGCGTCCCGTATGCGGAGGGGCTCGCGCGCGCCACGGGCCTGCCCATAAAAATGACAACCGTCGAGAAACGATTGGTTACAGAATTGGACGGACGGGTCGAGAACCTGTTCGGCCTCTCTATACTTGAGCTCTACTACATGGAGAAGAGAGGGGTGTAATATGGCGAAGCTCACCTTCAAGGAGGAACTGTGCAAGGGCTGCGGCCTGTGCGTCAACGCGTGCCCCAAGCACATCCTCGAGCTCTCCACCAGCCATCTCAACAAGAAGGGGTACGCTCCCGTCACGCTGGCGAAGCCCGATGAGTGCATCGGCTGCGCGTCCTGCGCCCTGATGTGCCCCGACTGCGTCATCACCGTCGAGCGATAGGAGGGGAGGAGCATGACCGAGAAAGTCCTGATGAAGGGCAACGAGGCGATCGCCGAGGCCGCCATCCTGGCAGGCTGCAGGCATTACTTCGGCTATCCCATCACGCCGCAGACCGAGGTCGCCGCCTACATGGCCAAGAAGATGCCCAAGATCGGCGGAACCTTCCTCCAGGCTGAGAGCGAGATCGCGGCCATCAACATGGTCTACGGCGTCGCCTCCACCGGCAAGCCCGCCATGACGTCGTCCTCGAGCCCCGGCATCTCCCTCAAGTGCGAGGGCATCTCGTACCTTGCGGGCGCCGACCTGCCCGCCCTCATCGTGAACGTGCAGCGCGGCGGCCCCGGCCTGGGCGGCATCCAGCCCTCCCAGTCCGACTACTTCCTGGCAACCCGCGGACCCGGCCACGGCGATTTCCACGTGCTCGTCTTCGCGCCCGCTTCCGTCCAGGAGATGGCCGACCTCACGGGCAAGGCCCTGCACCTCGCCTGGAAGTACCGCATGCCCGCGATGCTGCTCGCAGACGGAACCATGGGCCAGATGATGGAGCCTGTGGCGCTGCCCGAGCCGCATGAGGCCTTCGGCACCGACAACCCCTGGGCCACCACCGGCACGCTGATGGCCCGCGAGCACAACATCGTCAACTCGCTCGAGCTCGCCCCCGAGGTGCTCGAGCAGAAGAACCTCGCCCGCTTCGAGCGCTATGCTCAGGCCGAGGCCGAGGAGTGCCTGTGGGAGGAGTACCTGATGGACGATGCCGAGATCTGCATCGTCTCCTACGGCATCACCGCCCGCATCTCGCGCAACGCCATCGTCCAGGCGCGCAAGGAGGGCATCAGGGTGGGCATGATCCGTCCCATCACCCTCTGGCCGTTCCCGAACGAGCCCCTCAAGGCCGCGGCGGACAAGGTCGACTCGTTCCTGGTCGTCGAGCTCAACATGGGCCAGATGAAGGAGGACGTGGAGCTCGCCATCCGCTGCAGGAAGCCCGTCGACTTCTGCGGCCGCGTGGGCGGCATGATCCCCACGCCCGACGAGGTGCTCGACCATATCCACGCGCTCGCGGAAGGGAGGCGATAGGCATGATCGTGTTCGAGAAGCCCCATGCGCTCACTGACGTGCCCTTCCACTACTGCCCCGGCTGCACCCACGGCATCGTGCACCGCCTCGTCGCCGAGACCATCGACGAGCTGGGCATCGAGGGCAAGACCATCGGCATCGCGCCGGTGGGCTGCTCCGTCATGGCCTACAACTACTTCAACTGCGACATGATCGAGGCGTCGCACGGCCGCGCGCCCGCGGTCGCCACCGGCGTCAAGCGCGCCATGCCCGACAACGTGGTCTTCACGTACCAGGGCGACGGCGACCTCGCCTCCATCGGCCTGTGCGAGACCGTCTCCACGGCCTGCCGCGGCGAGAACATCACCATCATCTTCATCAACAACGCCATCTACGGCATGACCGGCGGCCAGATGGCCCCCACGTCGCTCATCGGCCAGGTCACCCAGACCTCGCCGTACGGCCGCGACCCCAACCTGGGCCAGGGCTATCCCATCCAGATCTGCGAGCTGCTCGCCACCCTCGAGGCGCCGTACTATCTGGAGCGCGTCACGGTCAACAACGTCAAGAACGTGCGCAACGCCAAGCGCGCCATCAAGAAGGCCTTCCAGAACCAGGTCGACGGCAAGGGCTTCTCGCTCGTCGAGGTCCTCTCCAGCTGTCCCACCAACTGGGGCATGACGCCCGACAAGGCGCTCAAGTGGATCGACGAGGCTATGATCCCGCAGTATCCGCTCGGCGTGTACCGCGATAAGGACAAGGAGGCGGAATAATGGCAGACCATGAGATCGTCATCGCCGGCTTCGGCGGCCAGGGCCTCCTGTTCACGGGCAAGGTGCTCGCCCATGCCGGCCTCATCGAGGGGCGCGAGCTGAGCTGGCTGCCCTCCTACGGCCCCGAGATGCGCGGCGGCACCGCGAACTGCAACGTCATCCTCTCCGATACGCCGGTCGGCTCGCCCATCGTGCAGCATCCCAACGTGCTCATCGTCATGAACACGCCCTCGCTCGACAAGTACGAACCCATGGTCGTCCCCGGCGGCAAGATCTTCGTCGACTCCACGCTCATCACCCGCACGGTCGAGCGCGACGATGTAGAGGCCTTCTACATCCCCGCGACGCAGATGGCCACCGACATGGGCTACCACGGCCTCGCCAACATGATCCTTCTCGGCGCGGTCCTCGCCAAGACGGGCTGCGTGGACGACGGGACCGTCGATGAGGCGCTCCACCACGTGATCCCCGCCCGCAAGGCCAACCTCTTCGATGCCAACAAGGCGTGCATCGAGGCGGGAAAGGCGTACGTCTGCTGACACGGTGTTTCCCACCATTCGACGTGCTGCTTCGGGGCCGCTTGATGCGGCCCCGATCCTTTTCGGGTATCGTTGCCGCAGGAGGGGCGCCCGTGCAGGGGCCCTGCGCGGCCGGACGACCTCAAGACGGGAGGGTGCCATGGCAACCGAAGACCTCAGCGACGACGCGCTCGATGCGTGGCTGCTCGAACCTGATTGCCCCCAGTGCGGGAGCGAGGACGTCACCTGCCTCGAGACCAGGGCTGACGGGACGAAGGTGTGGTACTGCAACAAGTGCGGGCACACCTGGGCCGAGTGATCCGATCGAATCGCGAGCTGGGTGACGGAGGTGAACAGGGGGACGCGGTGTGAACAGGGTGAACAGGTGAACAGGGGGACGGGGGTACTGTTCACGCTTGGAGATCGTGAACAGTACCCCCGTCCCCCTGTTCACATGCGTCCCCCTGTTCACATGTTCACTGTTCACCGCGTCCCCCTGTCAACTGGTGAGCGGTACAATCGCATGCATGGATGAGAAGACCCGGGATAGACGCTCCATCGCAGCCCGCGCATGCGCCATCGCCGCGGCGGTCCTGCTCGCGGCGAGCCTCGCGCTCAGGCAGCTGTTCGCCCACCTCGGAACCTCCCTGTTCCCCGCGTATCGGGACCTTTCCCGGGCATGGATCTCGCTGCTTGCCCATCTCATGTCCATCGCCCCCGTCGCCCTGTGGGATATCCTCGCGCTCGTGCTGATCGCCGTCGCTGTCGCGGTGCTCGTGCGCTGCATCCGCAGGCGGCGCGGCCTCGCGCTCTGGTTCTCCGCCGTCGCGCTCGCGGTGTCATGGGCGTACTTCTCGTTCACGGCTGGCTGGGCGCTCAACCACTATGCGCCGCCGCTCGCCCGTGAGCTCGGACTCGAGGTTCGCGAGAGCTCCGTCGAAGAGCTGGAGGATGCCGCACGCTACTACCTCGAGCAGGCGGCATGTCTCGCCCCGCAGGTTCCGCGCGACGCAGACGGCCATCTGGTCCGCCAGGACTTCTTCGAGCTCGCCGGAATCGCGGGAACCTCGTACGGGGCGCTTGCGCAGCGTTGGGTGATCTTCGACGGGCCTCAGCTTCCCGTGAAGGCGCTGATCGTCTACGGGCCTATCCTGCTCTACAGCGGCCATACCGGCATCTTCTGGGCGCCGACGGGGGAGAGCGGCGTGCCGCTCGACTGCGCGGATGCCGACCAGCCCTTCATCATGTGCCACGAGGCGGCCCATCGCCTGGGTATCGCGAGCGAGCGGGAGGCCAACTTCGCAGCGTTTCTCGCGTGCACCGCGAACGAAGATATCCGCTTCAGGTATGCGGGCTACCTCAGCGCCTTCGGATACTGCCTCAACGCGCTCGCCTCGGCCGACCTCGACCGCGCCCAGCAGATGCTCGACGACTTTGCCGCGTCCGACCTTTACGAAGGTGCGGTCCTTGTGTTCGTGGACCGTGCCGACACCCGTACGCACTACGATGCCTACGAGGGTCCCTTCACAGACGTTGGAACGGCTGTGAACGACGGCTATCTCCGCAGCTTCGGCGAGGAGGAGGGCGTGCGCTCATACGGCCTGGTGGTCGACTACCTCATCGCGTGGCACAAGGCGCAGGGATAGGGGCGACGGCCGAATCGCGCGGGATGCATGCCGCGCGTTATGGGACAATGGCGCCGGTAAGGACGGTGCAAGGAGGGTACGATGGCAAGCGATCTCGCGCGCATCACGGTGACGATTCCGGAGGATCTGCTCGCGCAGCTCGACGAGCTCACGGCGCGCCGCGGACTCGCACCCAACCGCTCCGAGGCCATCCGCGACCTCATCCGCGAGCAGGTGGTCGAGGAGAGCGTCGGCGACAAGGATGTCGAGGTCGTCGGCTCGGTCACGATGGTCTACGACCATCACATCCCCGGTCTCACGCAGCGGCTCGATGAGATCCAGCACGAGCATCTGGATGCGGTCATCTCGAAGATGCACGTGCACCTCGACCATGGCCTCTGCCTCGAGACGATCGCCGTGCGCGGTCCGAGCGGGCAGGTGCACAGCCTCGCCGACCAGCTGCTCGGTGTGAAGGGCGTGGAGCATGGCAAGCTCGTATGCGTTGCCGCTGCTGGATCAGGCGGGCATCACCACCACCATTCATGAGACCGCCTGCGCGCTTCGAGCAGCGTTTTACGCCGTACGGTATCCCACGCCGCATCGCATCATGCGATAATGAAGCGGAGTATGTGGCGGCCTTCGTTCAGAGGAGAAGCGGGCATGTCTGATTACGTTCTCGGCATCGACATCGGCGGGACCAGCATCAAGGCAGGTCTCTTCTCACCCGAAGGCGAAATCCTGGGGGAGCGCAAGATCCCCACGCCCGCGCTTGTCGACGAGATGGGCTTCCAGATGGTGACGAGCGGCCTCTCTCGCCTGCTCTCCGGTTACGACGCGAAGATGGACCAGGTTATCGCCTGCGGCGTCGACATCCCCGCACCCGTTGCCGCAGACGGCAGCGTGTCCATGACCGCCAACGTCGAGCTCGACCCCGACGGACTCGTCCATGCGCTCCAGGATGCCATGCCCAACGCCACCCTCGCCTGCGTGAACGACGCCAACGCTGCAACGGTGGGGGAGATGTGGCGCGGTGCAGCGCACGGCGTCTCCGACTTCGTGATGATCGCCATCGGCACCGGTGTGGGCGCGGGCGTCGTCTCCAACGGGCAGCTCATCTCCGGCGCCTTCGGTGCTGCTGGCGAGATCGGCCATATCACCGTCAACCGCGAGGAGACCCGTTCCTGCGGCTGCGGCCGCCAGGGTTGCCTCGAGCAGTACGCGTCGGCCACGGGCATCGTGCGCCTCTATCTCGAGACGTGCAAGGCGCGCGGCGTCATCCCCGCGCCCGTGGAGCATGCTACCGACACACTCACGGTGTTCAGGGCGCTGACCGCCGGCGACGATTGCGCGCGCAAGGCCATCCACCAGATGTGCGAGTATCTCGGCTATGCCATGGCGCAGATCTCCTGCGTCTGCGACCCTGAGCTCTACCTCATCGGCGGCGGCGTGGCGGGCGGCTTCGCATCCTTCGCTCCCGACCTGCGCGAGTGCTTCGTCAAGTATGCGCTCAAGGGCTGCAGC
>CADBJR010000040.1 GCA_902795065.1 uncultured Coriobacteriaceae bacterium | reverse complement strand
GATCTCGAGCGCGTAGAGCACGAGCTCCACGGTTTCCCTGTCGTGCATGCGGACCTCCATCCCGGACCTCGACGGTCCAACTTTTCGTCCGCACCCCCCTTTGTGCTCAAAACGGGGCTTTTCCGTGCACGGGGCGGTTCCCGAACGGACGGAGCGGATCTGTGCAAGAATTGATAGACACGGTTTTCGGAAAGAAGGGGCTCATGTACCGGCTCGTCGTATTCGACCTCGATGGCACGCTGCTCGATACCCTCGCCGACCTCGCATTCTCGACGAACGAGGCGCTGGAGGCGCATGGCCTGCCCACGCGGACCATCGACGAGGTGCGCCGCTTCGTGGGCAACGGCATCCGCAAGCTCATCGAGCGCGCCGTGCCCGCAGGCACCGGCATCGAGACGGTCGATGCGGTCTTCGACGATTTCAAGCGCTCCTACGCGATCCATGCCGCCGACACCACGCACCCCTACTCCGGCGTCCCCGCGCTGCTGAAGGGCCTGCGCGACGCGGGCATCCACTGCGCGCTCGTCTCGAACAAGGCCGACTTCGCCGTGCAGGAGCTGGTCGAACGCTACTTTCCCGGCAAGCTCGACATAGCCGTCGGCGAGCGCGAGGGCATCGCCAAGAAGCCCGCGCCCGACATGCTCGAGCACGTCCTCGCCGAGCTCGGCGTCCCCAAGGATGAGACGGTCTACGTGGGCGACTCCGAGGTCGACTTCGCCACGGCAGCCAACACGGGCTGCGATCTCGTGCTCTGCTCGTGGGGTTTCAGGAGCGTGGAGGAGCTGCGCGCGCTCGGCCCCGCGCGCATCGTCGGAACGCCCGAGGAGCTCCTCGCAACCCTGCTCGGATGAGCTTGTGGAATCGCTGTGGAGCGCTCCCGCCCACCCGCCGATTACGCTGTTCTGCGACCAATTTGCAAACCAGATGAAACTTTTACCCCGCAGGGCGGTATAGTTTTTTTAACTGCAGGCCGCAACCCTCTGAAAGGACGTTGCCATGGGCAAGAAAGCAACCGAGGCTCTCGAGATAAGCTACGAGGAACTGGCCGACTACCTGCACTACAACCATTCGGTGTACATGCGAGTCGGCCATGACATCTACTACCTGACCGATGCCAACTTCGAGGCATGGCGCGCGCAGGACACCTCCAAGCTCAACCACAAGAACCACTTCACCGATTGCAGCCCGCTTGTCCCCACGGTCGACGAGTTCCTCTCGATCCCCTTCATCCACGGCGAGACCATCAAGGACGTCTTCGATCACGCGACGTTCTACGCCTCCATCAAGGAGTAGCTCCGCAGCATACGGAACGCGAAGGGGCAGGCCGCGCGCCTGCCCCTTTCTTTTTTCGCAACTTCGGGGAGTACCCCCTGTTTTGTGAACCCGCTACTTCCCATCGTCCTCGCGCTCGAGGTCGTGGAGCAGGGCGCGGTACTCGTTCTCGACCGCGACCTTGTGTGGCGAGCGCTTCGCGTAGGCGCGCACCTGGGCGCGCGACTTGTTGATCGGCTGCAGCGTGCCCGGCCCCGCGATGCAGCCGCCCGGGCAGGCCATGCCCTCGAGCAGGTACCCCGGGTACTTGCCCTTCACGGCGTCCTTCATCATCTGGCGGCACTCGTCGAGGCCCTCGGCGCCCACCGTGCGCACCTCGCGGTCGGGGTCCTTGGAGCGGATCACGTTGACCACCGCATTGGCGACGCCGCCCGCGATCGCGAACCCGCGGCCGTCGGCGGACGCGACGGCGAAGTCGCTCTTGTTGTCGTCATGCAGCGCGAGGTAGTCGATCTCCCGGGCATCCATCATGCCCGCCATCTCCTCGAACGTGAGCACGAAGTCGACCTCGCTGCGGACCGACGTGCGCATGGCCTCGAGCTTCTTGGCCGAGCAGGGCCCCACGAAGACGATCTTGGCGCCGGGATGCTGCGAGCGGACCATGCGGGCCGTGAGCACCATGGGCGTGAGCGCCATCGAGATGCAGTCGGCGTGCTCGGGGAACTCGGTCTTGGCCATGACCGACCACGCCGGGCAGCACGAGGTGCCCATGAACGGCAGCTTGCCGGGCACCTCCTCCATGAAGTCCTCGGCCTCCTCGACGGTGCAGAGGTCCGCGCCGATGGCGACCTCCTCCACGCCCGAGAAGCCCAGCTGCTTGAACGCCTCGCGCAGCTTGCCCACGTTGCCCTTGCCGCCGAACTGGCCCACGAAGGCCGGCGCCACGATGGCGATGACCTCCTCGCTGTGCATGATCGCCCAGATGACCTGGCCGATCTGGCTCTTGTCGGCGATGGCGCCGAAGGGGCAGTTCACGAGGCACTGGCCGCACGAGACGCACCGCTCGTAGTCGATGTCGGCGCGGCCGTGCTCGTCGGAGCCGATGGCGTGCATGCCGCACGCCTCCGCGCACGGGCGCTCGTGGTGGTAGATCGCATGGTACGGGCAGGTCTTGAGGCACAGCCCGCACTTGACGCACTTCTCCTGGTCGATGTAGGCGCGCTTGTTGACGAACGAGATGGCGCCCTTGGGGCAGATCTCGCGGCAGGGGTGCGCGAGGCAGCCCTGGCAGGCGTCGGTGACCTCGAACACGTTGTCCTTGCAGGCGTTGCAGGCGAACTTGATGATGTTGATGAGCGGCGGCTGGTAGTGGCGCACGGCCGCGGCGGCGCCGTGCAGACCCTCGGAGACGTGCGTGGGTCGGTCGAGGTCCTGGAGCGGCAGGCCCATGGCCAGGCGGATGCGCTCGGTGATGACCGCACGCTCGAGGAAGACGCTCTCGCGGTAGGTGGCCACATCGCCGGGCAGGATCGTATAGGGCAGCTCCTCGAAGCACGCGTCGATGAAGTCGAGCGCCGCGTGGCCCTCGAGCGCGCCGGCCTCGTAGCACACGCGCGCGACCTCGCGGAATACCTTCCGGCGGATCTCGGTCAGGTTGGTGTACACGCCGCGCATGGTATCGGGCATCAGGGTCTCCCGTCGTCTCGGAACAACATCGTCATGGCATCAGTATGGACCACTCGTGGCCGGCAGGAACGGGCGCATCGGCAAATCGCGGAGGCCAGGCGGTCCTGAGCAGCAGCTCCTCGGAAGTGACGGGATGGACCAGCCGCTCCTCGAGCGCGTGGAGCATGAGGCCGCCCTTCGACGCGGGCCCTTGGTACAGCGCGTCGCCCACCACCGGATGGCCGATCGAGGCCATGTGCACGCGGATCTGGTGGCGCCGCCCGGTGAGGAGCTCGAGCTCCACGAGCGTGGCGTTGCCGTAGCGCGCCAGCGGCCGCACGATGGTCGCAGCGTGCTTGCCGGTCTTCGAAACGCGCATGCGCCGCGCGTCGTGGCGGTCGCGGCCGATGGCGGCGTCGATGGTGCGCTCCCCGCCCGCAAGCCGTCCCGCGACGAGCGCGATGTAGCGCTTGCGGACGGCGCCCGATGCCACGGCTGCGTCGAGCGCGGGCTGCACCTCCTTGTCGAGCGAGAAGAGCACGAGCCCCGTGGTCTCGGAGTCGAGGCGCTGGACGGCCTGGGCGCAGGCGATGCCGGTCGCCTCGCGCACGAGGTCGGTCAGGGTGCGGGCGCCGGTGCCGTCGCCGTGGACGAGCAGGCCGGCGGGTTTGTCGACCGCAAGAAGCCACGCATCCGCATAGACCTGCGTGATTCCGTCCATCATTTTTCCATCCATCGAACACATCCTCGCAGCCGCCTTTGGGTAGACTTGTCTGCAGTGATTCAATCGTAGCCCAAACGCCGAGGAGCACCCATGGATCAGACGCACAACGCCTCCGAGGAAACCCGCAAGCTCGACAGCCTTCCCGAGATCGACGCCAAGAAGCCCGCGCTCACGCCCGTCGGCCAGATCGACGATGACGACGCGGAGAGCGCCGCGGCGTACCAGAGCCTCATGCGCCACCGTGCGGAGCGCCGCCGCAAGAAGATCGTGCGCATCGCCATCGCGGTGGGCGTCATCGCGGCCATCGGCATCTTCCTCGGCGTCGGCAAGCTCATCTCGGGCGGCGGTTCCGAAGGCGGCGAGGCGGCGATCCCTACCGAGTTCGTCTACCGCGACGACTTCCGCGAGTCCATCTCGGGCACCGGCAACGCCAAGCCGCTCGAGCAGGTCACCGTGGCGGCTGACCTCACGGGCGAGGTCATCTCCGTCGATGTGGCCGTGGGCGATGTCGTCTTCAAGAGCCAGCAGCTCATGACCATCAAGAACGACAGCCTCGACACCGACGCCGACGAGGCGTGGTTCAAGTACAAGGAGGCCGAGACCGCCGAGGACGCCGCGCAGACCGAGCTCAACTACGTGTGGGGCACGAGCGACGACCAGGCCGAGCGCGACCGCGTCTACATCGCGCTCATGCGCGCCCGCGCCGCCACCCAGGCCGCCTACGACGCCTACGAGCAGGCCGCGACCAGGGCGCACGACCGCACCGTGCGCGCGCCCATCGACGGCACCGTGATCTCGCTGGGCGGCGTCGCCGTGGGCCAGCATCTCGGAGCCGCAACAACCCCCGAAGGCCAGGGCCAGACGCCCTCCGCGTCCGCGAGCACCGGCATCCAGCTCGCCGACCTCTCGCAGATGACCGTCGCCATCGAGGTCAACGAGATCGATATCACCAAGGTCGCCGTGGGCCAGCACGCCACCGTGACCTTCTCGGCGCTGCCCGGCGTGGAGTCCGAGGCCACCGTGACCGAGATCGCCACGCTCTCATCGGGCGGCGGCGAGGGCGGCTACTATGGCGGCGGCAACGTGACCTACACCGTGACGCTGCTCATCGAGAACCCCGATCCGCAGCTCAAGCCCGGCATGACCGCGAGCGCGCGCATCGACGTGCAGTACCTGCCCGGCGCGCTCTGCGTCTCGACCAGCGCGCTCATGACCGATGACGGCGAGAACTACTACCTCATGGTGGTCGACCCCGAGACCCGCGAGGCCATGCCCGTCACGGTGACCGTACTCGCCGAGGGCTCCACCACCGCCGCCATCGAGGGCGCCGTGGCCGAGGGCGACGAGGTCCAGAGCGGCCTCTCGATGCCCACCGCAGAGGGCGCGGAATACGAGACGGGCGGGGCGGTGATCTTCTAGCCATGACACTGCCCGTCATCGACATCCGCCACATCCACCGCATCTACGAGACCGAGGCGGGACTCACGCACGCGCTGCGCGGGGTGTCGCTCACCGTGGAGCGCGGCGAGTTCCTCGCCATCATGGGCCCGTCCGGCTCGGGCAAGTCCACCCTCATGAACATCCTGGGCTGCCTCGACTCCCCCACCTCGGGCTCGTACCGCCTGGAGGGTCTCGAGGTGAGCACGCTCGATGACGACGACCTCGCCGAGATCCGCGCCACGCGCCTGGGCTTCGTGTTCCAGTCGTTCAACCTGCTGCCGCGCGCCACGGTGCTGCGCAACGTGATGCTGCCGCTCGTCTACTCCGACGTGCCCCGCGCCGAGCGCGAGTGGCGCGCGTGGAAGGCCCTGAAGTCTGTCGACCTGCCCGAGGAGTACTACGAGCACAAATCCAACGAGCTCTCGGGCGGCCAGATGCAGCGCGTCGCCATCGCGCGCGCCCTCGTGAACGACCCGGCGCTCATCCTCGCGGACGAGCCCACGGGCAACCTCGACTCCGCAACCAGCGAGATGGTGCTGCAGACGTTTGCGCGCATGAAGGAGCGCGGCAAGACCATCGTGCTCATCACGCACGACCCCGAGGTGGCAACCTGGGCAGACCGCACGGTGCACATCCGCGACGGCAAGCTCCTCACCGATGAGCAGGAGCGCGCCTTCACCGCGCGCTACGAGCGGAAGGGGGCGACCACATGAGAGCGGGAGACCTTCTCCGCGAGACGGGCTCGGCCCTCGACTCCAACCGCGGCCGCAGCCTCCTCACGGTGCTCGGCATCGTCATCGGCATCGCCGCCGTCATCGCCATGACCGCCCTCATCGACGGCGTGAAATACGCGCTCGTGGGCCAGCTCGGCCTCAACCGCGCGCGTCTCGTCTACATCTACTGCTGGACGCCGTACGGCAGCGTCACCGCGAACGACCTCGACAAATGGGAGCGCGACCTGCCCGAATACGAGTTCATCACGGGCACAGCCTACGGCTGGGGCGACATGACCGCCGGCGCCAACAGCTCGAACGGCCAGATCATGGGCACCTACCCCGAGTTCTTCGACGCCATGGGCATCAACCTGGTCAAGGGGCGCTTCTACACCGAGCGCGAGGTCGACAAGGGCTCGCTCGTCATCGTGATCGACGAGACCACCGCCCGCACGCTCTTCGGCGCGGAGGGCGATGCGCTGGGCAAGGCCATCAAGATCGGCAACTACGAGTTCGAGGTCATCGGCGTGACCGAGGCCTCGCAGATGACGTCGAACACCTCCTACATGCCCTTCTCCACGCTCAACACGCGCGTCAACAACTACGAGAGCGTCGACCAGATCCTGGGCTATGCGCGCGAGGACGTCGATCCCGATGCGCTCGCCGAGAAGACCGACGGCTACCTGCGGTCGCTCTACAACATCGACGAGGAGGAGGGCAACGGCTACGTGTACGTCTATACGATGGCGTCGGTCACGCGCCAACTCGACTCCACGATGATGTCGTTCCAGCTGCTCATGACCGCCGTGGCGTCGATCTCGCTCATCGTGGGCGGCATCGGCATCATGAACATGATGCTCACCAACGTGACCGAGCGCATCCGCGAGATAGGTCTGCGCAAGGCGCTCGGCGCCCGTGCCGGCGACATCACCCTGCAGTTCCTGCTCGAGAGCATCACGCTCTGCGTGGCGGGCGGCGTGATCGGCATCCTCGCAGGCTACGGCGGCGCGTGGGCGCTCGCGGGCCTGGCCAGCGGACTCGCGGGCATCGAGGGCGTCACCCCCGTCATCACGCCCGGAGCCGTGGGCATGGCCACGGGCATCTGCGTGGGCATCGGCGTCGTGTTCGGGTACTATCCCGCGCGCCGCGCGGCACGTCTCGACCCCGTGGAGTCGCTCAGGTACCAGTAGCGGCGATCGTCGGGCGGATTCCGGAAAAACGTTGAGACGGACGCGGCGCCGAACGCGTAATACTGCTCAGGACGCGTTCGACGCACCTGTTACACTTTTTTATGGACGCAAACCCCGTCGAAAGGACCGAACGATGAAGTACGAGATCAGGGGCGGCCAGTTCCCCGTCGTCATCTGCACGCTCGACCCCAACGAGTCGATGATCACCGAGGGCGGCTCGATGGTGTGGATGACCCCCAACATGCACATGGAGACCAGCGGCGGCGGCCTCGGCAAGATGTTCTCGAAGGCCTTCTCGGGCGAGAGCATGTTCCAGAACCGCTACACCGCGACGGGCGGCCCCGGCATGATCGCCTTCGGCTCGAGCTTCCCCGGCAAGATCATGGCCATCCAGCTCGCGCCCGGCCGCGATTTCATCCTGCAGAAGCGCTCCTTCCTCGCGAGCGAGGCCACCGTCAACCTGGACATCCACTTCAACAAGAAGGCCAGCGTGGGCATCTTCGGCGGCGAGGGTTTCATCATGCAGCGCGTCTCCGGCACCGGCATGGTCTTCGCCGAGATCGACGGCGAGCTCGTCGAGTACCAGCTCGCTCCCGGCCAGCAGATGATCGTCGACACGGGCAACGTGGCGGGCTTCGAGCCGTCCGTCCAGATCGAGATCCAGCAGGTCCCGGGCCTCAAGAACAAGATGCTCGGCGGCGAGGGCTTCTTCAACACCGTGCTCACCGGCCCCGGCCGCATCTGGCTGCAGACGATGCCCATCTCCGGCGTCGCGAGCGCCATCCAGCCCTACATCGTCACGAGCTGATCCGCCCGACCATAACAGCAGACAGTTACCCGGTCGTTTGAGACAGTTACCCGGTCGTTTGTCTCATATGGGACAAACGACCGGGTAACTGTCTCATGGGTAACTGTCTCATGCGCTAGAGCTTGGAGGAAACGGCCGCGGCGAGCTGGTCGAGCGGAACGAGGACCTGCTCGTGCGTCTGCATGTCGCGGACGGTCGCGCCGCCTGCGGCGACCTCGTCGGGACCGAGCACCACGACCGCGCGGGCGCCGAGCTTGTCGGCGAGCTTGAACTGGCCCTTGAGCGAGCGGCCCTGATAATCCTGCTCGGTGCGGATGCCCGCGGCGCGCAGCAGGCGCGTGGCGGAGAAGGCCGCACCGCGCGCATCGGGCGTGCAGGCCACGAACGCGCAGGGCGCAGGCGGCGTCTCGAGCGTGCGGCCGAGCGCCTTCAGGGCGAGCGAGATGCGCTCGAAGCCCACGGCGAAGCCGATGCCCGGGGTGGGCTTGCCGCCCTCGAGCTCCACGAGGCCGTCGTAGCGTCCGCCGCCGCCGATCGCGCCGACGCCCGCCTCCTCGACGTCAACCTCGAAGACCGTGCGGGTGTAGTAGTCGAGGCCGCGCACGAGCGTCGGATCCTCGGCATACGCGATGCCCGCCTCGTCGAGATAGGCCTTGACCTGCGCATAGTGCGCGCCGCAGTCCTCGCAGAGGTTGTCTGTCACGAGCGGCGCGCCCTCCATGACGGCGCGGCACGCGGGATTCTTGCAGTCGAAGGCGCGCAGCGGGTTGAGCTCGGCGCGCTCGCGGCAGTCGTCGCACATCTCGTCGGCGTGGTCGAGGATGAACTGGCGCACGCTCGCGCGATAGCGGGGGCGGCACGCCGCGTCGCCCATCGAGTTGATGCGCAGCGAGAGGGACTCCGCGGGGAAGCCCAGCTTCACGAAGAACTCGACGAGCATGATGATGAGCTCGGCATCGAGCGCAGGGTCGGAGGCGCCGAGCACCTCGACACCCACCTGGTGGAACTGGCGCAGGCGGCCCTTCTGGGGACGCTCGCCGCGGAACATCGGGCCGGCGTACCAGGCCTTCATGGGCGCGGCGCCCTGCGGCACGAGGTTGTTCTCGACGGCCGCGCGCACGAAACCCGCGGTTCCCTCGGGGCGCAGCGCCAGACGCTGGCGGGCCTTCAGGCGGCTCTCGGTGCCTGCGGCGAGCAGGTCGCCGAGCAGCGCGCCGGACACCACGCGGAACATCTCCTTGCGCACCACGTCGGTCGATTCGCCGATGCCGTGGACGAAGGTGTCGACCTGCTCGAGCGCGGGCGTCTCGACGGCGTCGAAGCCGTAGGCCGAGAAGACCTCGCGCGCGACGTCGAGCATGTGCTCCCACTCGCGCATGTATCCGCCGAGCAGATCCTCGGTTCCCTGCACCTTCTGTCCCATGTGATGCCCTTTCGTGCCGATAGGTCGTGACAAGAGAAGAGTATAGCAGCCGACGGGTCGCATAGAATGGATGCAGGCAAGGGAAGGAGCATCCATGGAGCACAAGGGAACGGTCACGCTCGAGTCGAAGCGCCTCAAGCTGCGCCGCATCTGCGCGGGCGACGCGCCGGCGATGTTCTCCAACTGGGCATCCGACGCCGAGGTCACGCGCTACCTCACGTGGCAGCCGCACGAGAGCATCGAGGTGACGGAGCGGGTCATCGCCTCGTGGGTTGCGTCCTACGACGACCCCGCCTTCTACCAGTGGGCCATCGAGCTGCGCGAGACGGGCGACGTCGTGGGCACCATCTCGGTGGTGGGCTGGTCCCTCGCAGGCTCCTGCGCCGAGATCGGCTACTGCATCGGGCGCGCGTGGTGGCATCAGGGCATCACGAGCGAGGCGCTGGCCACGGTGATCGATTTCCTGTTCGGCGAGGTGGGCGTCAAGCGCATCCGCTCCGTACACGACGTGGAGAACCCCAACTCCGGCGGCGTCATGCGCCACTGCGGCATGACCTACGCGGGAACCGAGCGGCGCGCCATGCGCAACAACCGGGGCGTGGTGGACGTGGACGTCTACGACATCATCCCCGAGGACTGGAAGGCCGCCCGTCACGCCCGCGAGCTCATGGAGAAGAAGGCCGTCGCCCATCCCAAGGGCACGAAGACCCGCGCGGCATCGGCCACCGTGACCACGCATCTTCTCCGCCACGAGGACATCAACGGGTCGAACCGCCTCTTCGGCGGCCGCCTCATGGAGTGGATCGACGATGCGGCGGGAACGGCTGCCATCAGGCACTGCGGCATCTACGTGACCACGGCGTGCGTCGACACGCTCGAGTTCCGCTCGCCCGCATTCCTCGGCGACATCGTGGTCATCGAGGCCGAGGTCACCTACGTGGGCAAGAGCTCGCTCGAGGTGCGCGTGAACTCCTACGTCGAGGACCCGGCAAGCGGCACCCGCGCCCTCATCAACAGGGCGTTCCTCACGGAGGTCTGCGTGGACGACGATGGCAGGCCCTGCGTGGTCCCCTACGGCCTCGCGCTCACGAAGGCCGAGGAGTTCGTGGACTGGGAGGATGCGCTGTTCCGCAAGGAGGTCCACACGACGCGGCGCGAGTCGGGCGTCTAGCCCTTGCGTCCAAAGCACCCCTAGGAGTTCTGAGGCACCACGCCCACGCGGATTTCTTCGTCGAAGTGGCAATAATTCGCACTTGTCGGCGGTTTTCTGGTATCGAAAAAGACGGGTTCGCATTCTCGAAGCTCTGACCTGCGCAAACACAGGTCTGGTATTTCCCCGATGGCGTTTTGAAACCCCAAAACCGCCGACAAGGGGGTGCGGACATTTTCTTGGACCGCCTAGACGGCGTATCCAAGCTTCCTCCGGTACTCCGCCGGGCTCAGCCAGCCCAGGGAGCGCTTGATCCTGCC
>CADBJR010000039.1 GCA_902795065.1 uncultured Coriobacteriaceae bacterium | reverse complement strand
GACATGCTCGACCTCTGCGAGGACCTCGACATCCGCTCCATGGACGACTTCCGCGACGCCTCCGCCGAACCCATGGCAGGGGATGCCCGCGAGCGGCTGAGGGCCTCGTGGAGAGGACGTCGCCGACATGCTCGACCTCTGCGAGGATCTCGACATACGCTCCATGGACGACTTCCTCGACGCATCCGCCGGACCCATGGCAGCCGATGCACGCGAGAGGCTGAGGGCCTCGTGGAGGCTCGCGCGGAGCCTCGGGCACCTGCCGGAGCACCGCCAGAGGGGCGACGGGAAGCGCCTCGAGAGGATGCGCGGCCACCGCGACGGCGGACGGCAGCCGCGCAGGGATGTGAGCGTCCAGAGCATTACCGCGCAGAACCGCGACCATGACGAGATCGGGGAACGATAGATGGAGATCGTGATCGAGTGGAGGGACGGCCTCATCGACTCGGATTCCGAGACGGCGCTCGGCTCCGGCGCGAGGCCGGCGGCCGTGATGGCGCGGGCCCGCCTCGACCTCTTCGAGGAGGAGGGCCTGCGCGTTGACTTCTGGGGATACTCCGCCTTCCGAGACCGCTACACCCCGTCGACCAGGATGGGGCCGGGGGACATCGGCGAGGGCATGGACATCCCGAACCTCAACCTCGAGCCCGGGCGCGTGCTGCGCCTCCTCGACGCCGACCAGCTCGGCGACGTCGTCTCGATAACCGTCGACCGGAGGTGGCGGATCAGACGCTACGGCGACGCGCTCGTGAACGAGACCAGGCTCGACGCCCAGACCCTCTACTGGCTGGGGGCGGAGGGGATGGGCATGCCCATCGTCCAGCGCGTGGCGCTGCTGGACGAGAGAATCAGGCATGCCCACAGGGATTGGGAGGACGAGGATATCGCCGAGCTCTGCGGGTTCCCCTTCGAGGCATGGGAGAGGATTATGAGCGACGAGGCGTCGGGATCGGGCAGCAGGCGGTAAACGGGTTCAAAACCGCTATCGAAACGCATTTATGCAGGTAAACGGCTTGTTTTAAGCCGTTCTGAGGCTCTATCTTTCTGGAAACGACCTAGATATCGTGGATTTGCACCAATCTTGGGCTAGTACTGCACGATGCGATCACGGCGACATAACGCGAGGCCTGTTCGTAGCGGTCTAAATCTGCTTGTTGCCAGACATCATGGGTGCAATCATGGCCAGCGCTGATGTATCCTTATTCCACTCCGATTTGCCGGTTCAGAGCCGGGGCCGTAAAGGCCAGCCCTCTTGGGTGGCGTCAGCTGGGCAACCGGCGACGCGCGGGCGCTATCCTCTCGGGGATGCGCCCGCATCTATTACCAGATGACTCTCCGTTCCCCGAATCAATCTCCTCCTCATTGATCCGCAGTCCGCCCTGCATCCTCGCGGCGCCGACGCTCCTGGAAGATTCTGACGGTTTCCTCGATTTCCTCCCTGATATAGGGGGCGCCACCGCCCTCGTAGTCCTCGGGACAGCCCCAACCCTCGATCCAGTCGCCGTGCTTGGTATATGGGCTCTCAAAATTCTTGATTTCGCTCCGAGCCCCCATCATCCAGCTGATGACGGTCGGGGAGTAGACCCTCTTGCAGCGGAAGTTCTCGAGCCATTTCCAGTCCATGACCTTCCTGACGTACCTGCCCGAGCCCTTCTCCTTGCCAACCACGGGTCCGCGGTCCCACCAACCGGTCCGATAGTCGGGGAAGACGTAGACCCTCGCACCCGGCGCGAAGTGCTTGGTGCCACCGCGGCTGTTCAGGGGTCCCGCGCCGGGGAATCCTTCCTTCCTGATGTTGGCCACGAGACACCATGCCCACTTTGGAAGGTCGGGTTCGTGTGCCGGTATGCTCACCCGGTTTTCGCGGTCGTGCCAGTGAGTCCTCATGGTTGGCTCCTCAGAAACTACCTGCGGTTACCTTTCGTCATGTTGTAGCCCTTGGAGTATGCATCGAAGGCTTCGATTGCATCCCGCTCGAGATCATTGAGGCTCTGGTAGCCGCTGCCGGCGAGAGGGATCGTCTTGATGGTGAACGAGTCCCCGTACTTGAAATCAGCGTAGACGTCGCCGTTTCCATGCCCGGTGAAGTGCTGCTTCACCCGTGAGAAGACGCGGACCGATTGCCCTACGTAGTAAAGGTCCTTCGAGGTGTTGTGGAGTATGTACACGCCTGTGAACTCGTTCTCTGCGAGGGAAGAAGAATCGAGGGACAGGAAGCTCAAAGCGGTAAGGGCACCGCTCTCGGAGAAGAGACCGTTATCGGTGGATGCAAGCTCCTTTATCCTTTTCCGTGTCTTCCTGCCTTAGAGCAGGGCAAAGATGAGGATGACGATGCTGAGGAGAAAGACGGCGATTCCCAGCCTCACAAACATGTCGGCATTCGAGTAATCCGGCGCCTGGATTACAGGGTAATTGCCTCGTGTGAGCTGCGCTCTGCGTTCTGCGCTATCGCGAAACGTCGTCGCACCCATGATGGCGACGAAGACGCCGGATACCGCAAGCATAACTGCCGAGGCGATGAGGGCGCCTCTTTGCGATGTACCGCCTCTGCTATATCGTCTGGGCACAGAACGCCTTTCATCCGAGCATCGGTGTTTTACGACTCTTTTGTCGCCTCCGCATATAGCTTGAACAGATGCGCGACTATCTTCTCCTCGTCGCCGTTGAAATCGACGCCATAGGCGGCTTCCACCGCGGCGTCCAGCGCGTTATGGGCTGCTAGCAGATCGGCCGGCATCTTGTCGCGCTTGTAAATATCACCTATCTTCTCGCTGCCATTTTTATCGCGCGCGTCAAGAATCGCCTGCGCACATGATTCGATCTTGTGCCGTTGTTCTTGTGATGCTTCCGGCCAAACGAACGTGTTGTACACGAGGTCTTTCGCATAGCGATAATCGCTCTTCATGCGTCCGGCAACCATACGCACCCATGCATTGTGGAACTTCGAAGACATTACGCCGAAGTGGTACATGCTAGCTGACGGCACAAGATAGGCAAGGTCGCTTGCAATCACTTCGTTACTAACAAATGCAATGGGAATGTAGTCACGGCGCTCTGAAGACACACGAGGAACCAGCAGATACGTCCCATCACCTTCTGGCTGTGCAATCTGAGCGAACAGTGTTGGCGTGTTTGCGAATTTGCGAGTGCCTGCTGCTTTGCTCGCCAAGCGTTCTTCACGGACCCGATTAATCCGCTCGACCACCAGCGGGCACTGCGCGATCTCATCATCGTCAGCGCCAACCAGCCAAAGGCAGTACCTCTCCTTACGATTCAGGAACTCCTCTGCGCCCCAGTAGGGATGAATCCACTTCTCACAAAGAGGATTCTCGATAATGAACCGTTCCCTATCCTGCGGGGACAAAGTGAATCCCTTGGTCCTCGGCATCGACCCGAAGCGCATGGGAGGCACATCGCTGAGGGGGTCCGAAATCTCTGTCACATACACATCAGGGCCTGGCATGAGGTACCCGTTGATGTGGCTGCACTGGACCAATTCACCGTCAGACGACAGCAGCCACTTTTCTTTCCTTGCAAAATATCTGTCACTAAAACCAATAATCACGACATGGACATGCGCCTGATCCGATGCCTCGTTGCCCCAAACGAATGTCTTGTAGGCGTAATCGATTTCGAATCCAAGATCCTCTTTGACATACCGCCAAAAGATCCCCACCGGAAGACCTTGGCAGATAGAGTTGGTTGAAACAAAGCAACACTTTATGGGCAGCCCCTTAGCGTATTCCGCGCTCTTCACGTACCAAGCGGTGACATAGTCAAGCTCGCCTACGCCACTGAGATTATGAAAAACGTCCTTAATCTCGTTTTTCTGCTCTTGGCTCATGAACATCCCGCCATAGAACGGCGGATTACCCATGATGTACTCGCATTGACTTGCAGGCAGCACCTCGTTCCAGTCCATGCGCAGCGCATTCGCATGGACGATATGCGCCGACTCCTCTAGCGGGAAATCGCCGCTGTCGGCGTCGAGCATCATCATCGTCTCGCCGTTCGCCTTGAGGCGGCTGATCCACAGCGCAGCCTCGGCTACCGTCACGGCGAAGTCGTTGATCTCGATGCCGTGGAACTGCGACAGGCTCACGCGCTTGCCAGACTCCTCCTCGTCCGCGAAGGCGAACGCCGTCTGGCCTTGGCGCAGCTCGCGCAGAATGGAGTCCTCGAGGCGGCGCAGGCACAGGTAGGTCTCGGTGAGGAAGTTGCCGGAGCCGCAGGCGGGATCGAGGAACGAGAGCCCGCAGATCTTCTCGTGCAGCCTCGCGTAGCGGTTCTTCTTCTGCCGCGGCGTGAGGGATGCGTCGGAACGTATGGCTGCGAACTCGTTCTCCAGATCGTCCATGAAAAGCGGGTCGATGACCTTGTGGATGTTCTCCGGGCTGGTGTAGTGCATGCCGCCCTGGCGGCGTGTCTCGGGGTTTAGGGTCGACTCGAAGATGCCGCCGAAGATGGTCGGGCTGATCTGCGACCAGTCGACGCCGGCAGAAATGTCCTCGAGCAGGAACCGGCGTGTCTCGTCGTCGAAGTTGGGGATCTCGACGGGGTTGCGGAACAGGCCTCCATCGACGTAGGGGAACACGTTCACGTCCGTGTCGTAGGGATCGCGCTCGTCTAGCGGGGTGTCGAGGACGGCGAACAGCTTCTTGAGCGCGCCGCGCATCTGCGATGCGGGGAACGCGTTGAGGTAGTTGTAGAAGGCGTTGCGATCGAAGAGGTCGGCGTCCTCGCAGAACAGGCAGAACACGATGCGCACGCAGAGGACGTTGAGCGAATGGCGAGATTCCTCGGACTCTGGGTCGATGTAGCAGGCGGCAAGGCGGTCGTAGAGGCGCCCTATCGCCTCGCCCGCCTTGATGGATATGTCGCGCTCCTTCTCGAGCCGCGCGTTTACCGGGTCGGTGAGGAACGAGAGGTACTCGGGATGCTCGACGAGCTCAGCGAGCGAGAACTCGAAGGGATGCGCCGCGAGCTGGCTGCGCGACCATGCGTTGCGGTCGTACACGCGGAACGTTCCGAAGTTGCAGGTGACCACGTAGCGCGGCTGGTCGATGGGCTTCAGCTCGTCGACGTAGTCGAGTGCCTGCTCGAGCGGGGTCTTCATCTTCCCCTGCCTCGGCTCGGGCTTGTCGAGGTCGACGCCGAGCGACTTCTGCTCGACGATGGTCGACCCGTCGCGCAACCACGCATCGACGAATCCGCCGTTGTCCAGATGATGCTCGTAGACAGTCGAATGGACATAGGGGTAGCCCAGGGCGTCCTGCAGCTCTATCCAGAACTGGACCGACTCCCCCTTCTCATAGCCGCGATCCTTCCATCGCTTGGCGAACTCCTGCAGTTCCTTCTTGGTTCCAGCCATGAAAACTCCCAACCGTCTGATTGACCCCTCAATTATCGCAGTGATGCGAGACAGAAATGCTCTAAAGCGAAACGGATCACGTTCAGATGGCCATAAGCCTCCAGAGATGGCCTGAGAGGTCGCAAACAACTCCAAAAGAGAGCTGATGCAATCTAGTGCTTCCAAAAGCTGCCTGCGTACATGCCCCTAGAAAAACGTGGTTTTTGTGAAGCAATTAGACCCTTTTTTAGACCCTACGGCACTTTTCAACACGTTTTTTAAGCGAACAGGTCACAGCAATTGTGGCTGTGACCTGCGGAAACTCTGGTGCCCCCGGGCCGATTCGAACGGCCGACACCCGCTTTAGGAGGACAGTCAATCATGGGGTTTTGTGTCTTTTCTACCCCTCTGTTTCTTCCTTAAATCCGCAGGTAAATGGTCATTTTTTGCAAAACTGCATTTCAAAGACATGTAACGGATTCTACCCAAAATTCTACCCATTGATTTGCATTCGCCTTTCCCGTCGGGTACCCTTGCCCTAAGCCTTTAGGGGAAAGGCAGGGCAAGGGTACCCGACGGGAAAGGCGAACGTTTGCCAACTCAGGGAAGAAGAACGGTCATCGGTAAGGGCTCCAAGGAGGAGATCGCGCCCGGAGTCTGGCGGGTGCGCCACAACATGGGCCGCGACCTGGTGACGGGCAGGTACATCTATTCCCCCTGGAGGACGATCCACACGACCTCCGTCTCGCGCAAGGCCCAGAAGCGCGAGGTCGACGAGTTCGCAGACCTGTATAAGCACGAGCTCAACGAGAAGGGCGTCATCTCGGCGCCTGCGACGATGACGGTCGGAAGGCTCCTCGACTCCTACCACAAGGGCCGCTTTGGGGCGGTGCGCGCCTCGACCTACGAGCGCGAGGGCCAGCGCATCGCGAAGGCAAAGAGCATGCTCGGGCGCCATCGGCTCTCCGAGGTGGTGCCCTCGGTGCTCCGGGCCGTCTACGCGAACGCGCTCGCGAACGACGCCATCACCCCCAGCGAGGTCTTCGAAGTCAACAAGCTGCTGAGGAAGGTCTTCAAGCAGGCGGTCTACGACAACATCATGTCCACCAACCCCGCCGACGGCGTCAAGCCCCCCAAGCCCGTCTACGAGGAGAAGCCCGTCCTCACCGCCGAGCGGGCGGCGGATTTCAAGTCGAAGCTCCTCGCGCTCCCCCTCGGCGCGTACCCCATCGCGGCGCTCATCCTCCTCGAGACGGGATGCCGGCGCGGCGAGGCGCTCGGCCTCCAGTGGAGGAACGTCCTGCTCTCGGAGAAGAAGATCGTCATCTGCCAGCAGGTGACCAAGGAGCTGGCGGTCACCGCGCCGAAGTCCGCCATGAGCAACCGGATCCTGGCCATCAGCGAATCCACCGTGCGGACCCTCGAGCGCTGGAGGGAGCGGCAGATGGAGCTCTTCGAGGAGAAGCGCGTCGAGTGGACCGAGGACGCCTTCGTATCCCACGCCTTCACGTTCGGGTACGTCGAGGAGGACGGCGAGCAGATCCGGGTGCCCAGGGCGACGTTCATCGAGCCCCACAACCTCAACCGCTGGTTCTACAATTTCTGCGCTGACAACGGCTTCGGCAGGTACACGAGGAATGTCCGCACCATCAAGCGGGCCGGCAAGACGATCGTTCGCGGCAACGGCTACGAGGGCATCAAGCCCCATTCGCTCAGGCACACCCAGGGCACGCTGCTCATCGGCAACGGCGTGGACGTCAAGACGGTCCAGGCGCGCCTCGGCCACAGCGACCCGAGCCTGACGCTCAGGCAGTACACGCGGGCGCTCTCGAAGAACGACGAGGCGGCGACCGAGCTGTTCGACGAGCTGCTGAGTGCGTCTGCGGGATAGAGCCGGGTGCGAGCCGCGCCGCCTATCGCTATGCCGACGCGATCCTCCCGATGAGGCCGTTAGCCCACTCGACGGCCTCCCCGACGCTCTGACGGACCCGCAGTCCGCCGGCCAGCGACCGGTACTGCTCCTCCCAGCCCTCGCGGGCGGAGACAGTCGGGGGCCAGTCCTGCGCCTTCCTGTATGCGAAGAGGCGCTCGCACGTGCGGCGCGTGGCCGCGAGGTCGACGTCGCTGTTCGCGAACATCACCTGCAGGTCGATGAGGTCGCGGACCCTGTCTCCCGCGCCGGTGACGGCATGGAGCTTCTGCGCGACCTGGTGCTCGAGCGGCATGAGCGGCGCCCGGCCGGGAGCGGGGAACCCGAGCCTCCCGAAGACCTCCGCGGCATCGTCCAGCTCCGTCCAGTCGGCCTCGTCCGCATCCCCAATCTCATTATGGCCGACCTCGAGCGGGACCGTGCACCACGGCTTCCCGAGATAGGAGAGCCTGACGTCGAAGGGCATCATGACGTACTCCTCCGGCACGTCCCTCGGATGCGCCGGCTCCCTCGGGACGACGCGCCCCGTGAAGCCCTCCCAGCCGCGCGAGAGCGCCTCCCCGAGCGCCTCCGCGTAGGCGGACGGATCGCTGGCGGTGGCGGTGTCGAGGTCGGTCGTGAACCTCGTCTGCGCGTTGCCGTAGCGCATCTTGATGGCGCTGCCGCCCTTCACCACCCCGTCGGGCAGCATCTGGGCGACGACGGCGTTCGCCATGAGCGTCCTGAGCCTCACGTAGGCGCCCTGGTCCCCGCCGCATTCCCTGCGGATCGCGTCGTCGAGATGCCGCATGCTGTTGGGCCTCTTCACCGTCATCGCAGCTCCCCCTCCAGGGCCTCGTGCTCCGCCTTCGTGATGAACCCCCCGCGGAGGGCCGCCCCCGCGGCCTCGCGCGCCCTCTCGAAGCCGATCCTCGGGACGGCGGCGCGGATGGCGTCGGATGCGCGCTGGCAGCGGACGCCCTCGTAGAAGTCAGTGGGGCCGGCGGGCTGCATGCCGAGCACCGTGACCCCGTCGCCGATGCTGCGCCTGACCCTGCCCGGGGATGCAACCCAGATGCGCGTCGGGTCGGTCGGCGCCAGCCCGAGGAGGGCCACGACGGACTCGCCGTAGAGGTACGCGCCCTCCCCCGCCGCGCGCACCGCGATGGCGTAGGGCGCCGCCTCCTGGTAGGGCCAGACGGGCATCCTGTAGACGCCGCGCGCCACGCGGACGAGCTTGCCCCGCCTCGCCTGCTGCACCAGCTCCTTGTTGGAGACGCCGAGCTCGCGCGCCTCGGCGGAGGTGATGAGGCCGAAGTCGTCAACGTTCCCGTATATGTCATCGATAATAGCCATGGCAAAAGTATATCGTATGTGAATTACTTTTGACACAAATTTTTCTGAGGATCGCGTTCGGCTGATGGCATCCGAGGTTCGCGCCTAAGCCGCGGAACGGGGATTGGCCACCAGCGCAACACAATTCCTCCACATTTTTTTACGGCTATAGATGAATACAGAAGATCATAGACGAAAGCTGTTACACACCTCGTTTTCGCAGGTAAATAGGCGTTTTTCATCGCTATACACTGAGGTTGCGCCGAACGGAGCCGTTATGTCCGGCGCAACCCCGCACAGCGCGGGGATGCTGGCCGACACCACGAACAGATCGGATATGCCATGAGCGAGACAGCGGCGGTGCAGAGCACCCCTCCGCGGAAGGAGATCCGCAACGACAGGCTCCTCAGCCTGAAGGACGTCGAGGAGATCACCGGCATGTGCTCGAGGGTCGCCTCCGAGCTCATGAACGAGACGGGCGGGGCGTTCATGCTCAGGAACCAGAAGTTCGTCTTCGAGTCGGCGTTCTACGACTTCCTCAGGGGGCAGATCGCAAGAGGCGGGGAGGCGTGATGGCGGCCCCGCTCCCCTCCGCGTACTTGCAGAGCGTCGAGCACCTCCTCGACGACCTCCCCTCGATATTCGTGGGCGACAAGGGCAGGATCCCCATCCATCCCCTCCCCCTCCAGCAGGCGCTCCACGGCCTCAGGGACGAGCTCGTGCTCGTCCACGGCCCCGGGGGCATCGGCAAGTCGGACCTCGGCCTCAACATCGCCCTGGGGGCCCTGGCGGAGGCGAGCGTGGTCTACATGTCGCTCGAGCTCTCGAGCAAGGCGATCATGAGGCGGCTGCTGCCCCTGGAGTCCGCCCTGAACGACTACGACTCGCGCATCGACGCGGAGGAGTTCACGGAGATGGAGCTGCTCCCGCCTATCCGCCGCGAGTACGTGCAGCAGATCGTCGCCCAGACGAGGAGGACGTGCTGCTCGCTGTCGATCGTCGACGACGCGTTCACGCCCGGGGAGTTCACGGGCAGGACCGTGGAGGAGCTCAGGAGGGCCGTGCACCAGCGGCGCGCGAGGGGCGAGGACGTCCTGGTGGTCGTCGACTACGTGCAGCTCCTCTCCCTCGAGGAATCGTGCTTCACGGCGACCGACCACATCGACAAGGTCTCGCGGTGCCTCGCCTCGATCGCCCACACCGAGCAGGTCCCCGTCATCGCCATATCCGCCGTGGGCAAGGACGGCTCGATCCGCGGCAGCTCCATGCTCCAGCACGATGCGGACATCGTCCTCAAGATGATCGAGGACGAGGACAACGGCGAGTTCCGCACCGTCAGGCTCCTCTTCGAGAAATGGCGCGAGGGCGTCGCGGGGTCGAGCGTGACCCTGACGTATGCGCCGGCGCACCACCTGTTCTTCTGACCGGGCAGGGCATGAGGCGGACGCCGAATTAGGATGCAGCAAGTATCGTGGCTTGTGGATACAAACGCTGTTTTTCGTATCCACAAGCCACCTGCCCCCAGCCCATGCCGGCAGATGGGAAGGGCCGAAGACGGGGCCCGCCGAGCACGGCCCCGTCTCGCAGGGGATGCCCCGCGGCCCCTAACCCGGAATGCGTGATGCGATGGATCCGACAGCGGCGCTCCTTCCACCTTCGGCGCCGGCCGTACGAGAGGAGCCCCTATGGGCGCTGATAGCTCGAGACGCACCGTCGACCTTCATCTGAGGCTCACGCCAGATGAGGCGGACGAGATCGACATGCGGGCGGAGTCGTTCTCCATGACCCGGAGCGAGTACATGCGGTTCGCGGCCCAGGCGGTGCTCCCGCGGGAGGACCGCGACCCCCTGTCGCGTTCCATCACCTACATCGACGCAGAGACGTGGCGCCGCATCCTGCTCGAGTTCCGCCGCCACGGCGTGAACCTCAACCAGGCGGCGATGGCGTGCAACACGCTCGCGAGGACCGTCGGGCCCTATCTGAGGGTCGCCAGGCCGGACGCTGACGAGATGGACGAGTTCTCGAGGACGCTCAAGGAGGTCAGGAGCGACCTCGCGGTGCTCCTCGACGAGAACCTGGAGCTCGAGGCGAAGGTGAGGAGGGCCCTCTCGCTCGATTCCCTGGTCAAGATCGACAGGGGGTGGCACCATGCCCCAGCTCAAGGCTAAGGCGGGCAGCTCGAGATCGGTCAGGGGCTGCATCGCGTACCTGACGAGGGATGGGCGGGCCCTGGGTGCCGACTTCATCAACTGCGCCGAGATCGACGATGCAGGCCGCGAGGTCTGGAGGCAGATGGACGATACCCGCAGGATCTTCGGGACGGACAGGCCCGACATCCATTCCCCGAAGGGGAGGCTGCGTTCCTTCGAGCACCTCATCGTCTCCCCCGACCCGAGGGACCACGTCGACCTCCCGACCCTGCGCAGCCTCGCCACCGCATGGGCAGAGAGGCACTTCGGGGACTACGAGGTGGCCATCTACTACCACGACGACAACAGCAAGGGCATCCCCCACGCCCACATCGTCGTCAACAACGTCAACCTGGTAGACGGGAGGAGGATCGCCCCGAAGCTGGCAGCGGGGTCCTACCGCAGGATGGACCTTGACCTGCAGGAGACAGCGCGGAAGTTGGGCCTCAGGGCCTTCGAGAGCACCGCCGCGAGGGCTGCGGCGCGGAAGGGCGGCCCGGTCCCGGCGACCGTCCAGGACATCGCTCGGACGCGCGGGGAGCAGGCCATCGTCGACGCCGGCGGCTACTCCTGGAAGGAGGACATCCGCCAGCGGATGAGGTGCGCCGTGAAGCTCTCCTGCGAATGGGTCTACACGCTCGCCGGCCATCCGACATGGCGGGTCTCGGGCAAGAGGATCGGCTTCGACTACTCGCGCTTCGGGATCGAGCGCTGGCTCGCAAGCGACAGGGCGCTCGAAAGGAAGGTCGGCGCCGAGGCCGCGGGACTCATGAGGGACGCCATCGCCTCCGCCATCGATGCGGGCGGCACCGCGCCGTCCGTCCTCGGCATGATCGACGGCGAGCGGTACACCGCAAAGGACGTCGCGGACATGCTCGACCTCTGCGAGGACCTCGACATCCGCTCCATGGACGACTTCCGCGACGCCTCCGCCGAACCCATGGCAGGGGATGCCCGCGAGCGGCTG
>CADBJR010000038.1 GCA_902795065.1 uncultured Coriobacteriaceae bacterium | reverse complement strand
GGCCTTGAGGAATCGTCAGCGATGCAGCCGCCCATTTTTCAGAACGGAAGGCTACGCTTCCAAAGTTTCTGTCGTTGATTTTAATATGATCCGCCCATTCGGGGACTCTACGCGGCTGTTCTAAGGTCCGGCAGATGATTCGGACTGATGGGCCGCTCGGTATAGTCCGAAAATACGGGAAGCCCCGCTCCCTGGGAGGAGGAGCGGGGCTTCGGGAAGCGCGACCGTCGCGATGGGCTACGAGAGGACGCTCAGCAGCCAGTCGACGTCGGTGGTGGTCTTCATCTTCTCGACGACGTCCTCGTCCTCGAGGGCCTTCGCGATGTTGGCGAGGACCTGCAGGTGCTCGCCGTTGGCGCCGGCGAGGCCGAAGACCAGGTAGGCCTTCTCGCCGCCCCACTCGATGCCGTCGGGGTACTGATGCAGCGTGACGCAGGTCTTCTTGACAGAATCCTTCACGTCGTTGGTGCCGTGCGGGATGGCGACGCCCATGCCCATGTAGACGGTCTGGACGCGCTCGCGCTCCTGCATCGCGGCCACGTAGTCGGCGTCGACGGCGCCGTGGGCCATGAGCAGCTCGCCGGATGCCTGGATAGCCTCCTCCTTGGTGACCGAGGGGCAGCCGAGCTTGATGCCGTCGCGGTCGATGGCGATGGCGGAAGCGGCGGTCTCGGCCTTCGCGGGTGCGGTCCCGTCGGCGATCTCGCCCACGCCGGCGGCAGCGGACTGCGCGACGAGGTCGGTGTAGAGCTGGTCGAGCGCGGGATCGGCGAGGAAGTTGTCGATGATGACGAACTGGGCGTTGGGAGCGCAGGCCTGGGCGCGGGCGGCGAGGTTGCGCTGGACGACGACGATGTTGGCGTCGGCGGGGACCTCGTCCACGGAGGAGTGCTCGACGATGCAGTCGGGGCGGTCGAGCTTGATGCGGTTGCGGAAGCGGGTGGCGCCCATGGCGGAGGAGCCCATGCCGGCGTCGCAGGCGAAGATGATCTTATCGCCGAAGCCGGAGGTGACGGCGGCGGCTGCGGTACCAGCGGCGGCAGCCTTCATGCCGGAGACCTCGGCCTGGGCGGCGGAGAGATCCTTGACGTCGGCGCGGCGCACGATGGGAGCGGCGATCAGGAACGAGATGGCGGCGGCGATCGCGACGCCGATGAGGGTCATGATCTGGGTGCCGGGGGCGCTCATGGACATGAAGGCGACGATGGAGCCGGGGGACGCGGGGGCGACGAGGCCGCAGCCGGTGAGGGAGAACCAGAAGATGGCCGCGATATTGCCCACGATGGGAGCGATGATGACGGCGGGGTTCATGAGCACGTACGGGAAGTAGATCTCGTGGATGCCGCCGAGGAAGTGGATGATCACGGCGCCGGGGGCGGACTGGCGGGTGGTCTTATCCTTGGAGAAGAACATGTAGGCGAGCAGGACGCCCAGGCCGGGGCCGGGATTGGCCTCGAGCATGAACATGATGGACTTGCCCATCTCGGCGACCTGGGTGGTTCCGATGGGCGTGAAGATGCCGTGGTTGATGGCGTTGTTGAGGAAGAGCACCTTGGCGGGCTCGATGAAGATGGCCAGCAGCGGGACGAGGTTGAGGTTGGTGAGCACCTGGACGCCGGCGGTCAGCACGGTGAGGATGGCGCCCATGAACGGGCCGATGGCAACATAGCTGAAGAGCGTGAGCAGCAGGCCGAGGATGCCGAGCGAGAAGTTGTCGACGAGCATCTCGAAGCCGGCGGGCGTCCAGTTCTTGGACCAGGCGTCCCACTTCTTGATGATCCAGCCGGCGAGCGGGCCGACGAGCATGGCGCCCATGAGCATGGTGTACTCGGAGCCGACGATGGCGCCGACGATGGCGATCGAGGCGATGACGCGGCCGCGCTTGCCGCCCACGATCTCGCCGCCCTGCCCTGCGATGAGGATGGGGATGAGGTAGCTGAGCATGGGGCCGACGATCGAGCTGAACGCTGCGTTGGGCAGCCAGCCCGTCTCGATGAACAGGGCGGTCAGGAAGCCCCACGCGATGAATGCGCCGATGTTGGGCATGACCATCGAGCTGAGGAACTTGCCGAACCTTGAAACGGATTCGCGAACGGATGCCATTAGATCTCCCCTCCGAGTGTTGGCATATGATACTGGTCAAGTTGTTGTTTCTAAAGTACCTGACCCTGATATACTTTTGAAACAACAACCTCGCGTTACCTTGATTATACGGGTGTTTCGCGCTATTGCAAGTCATTTGTGCAGATATTTTTGGATTTATCGACTTTTCTGTTTCCTGTTGACACAACGCGCTTAACTATTAAAATAACAGTCAGTTGGTATTGAACCGAAAGCCTCACGGGAAGGTGGCAAGCATGAAGACCAGGGCAGTCAGGATGCACGGCGCGATGGACCTGCGCATCGACGAGTTCGAGCTCCCGGAGATCAAGGACGACGAGATGCTCGTGCGCATCGTGTCCGACTCGATCTGCATGTCGACGTACAAGATGGCGAAGCTCGGAGCGGAGCACAAGCGCGTGCCCGAGAACATCGCCGAGCACCCGGTCATCACCGGCCACGAGTTCGCCGGCGATATCGTCGAGGTGGGAGCCAAGTACAAGGACCTCTACCAGCCCGGCCAGAAGTTCACCATCCAGCCCGCCCTCAACTACAAGGGCTCCATGGACTCGCCCGGCTACTCCTACGAGTTCTGCGGCGGCGACGCCACCTACTGCATCCTCCCGATGGAGGTCTTCGACGCCGACTGCTTCTTCCCCTACAACGGCGAGGCCTACTACCAGGCGTCGCTCATCGAGCCCGTGAGCTGCTCGGTCGGCGCGTTCCACGCCACCTACCACACCTCGATGACCGACTACATCCACCGCATGGGCATCCGCGAGGGCGGCAACCTCGCCATCATGGCCGGCGCGGGCCCGATGGGCCTCGGCGCGCTCACCTACGCGATCCATCGCGACGTGCGTCCCGTCCGCGTGGTGGTCACCGACATCAACCAGGCGCGCCTCGACCGCGCCGCCGAGCTCTTCCCGCCCGAGCAGATGCTCGCCGAGACGGGCGTCGAGGTCGTGTTCGTCAACACCGCCACGGTCGACGATCCCGTCGCGTACCTGCGCGGACTCACCGGCGGCGCCGGCTACGACGACGTGTTCTGCTACGCTCCCGTCGCCGCGGTCGTCACGCAGTCCAGCGCCATCCTCGGCCGCGACGGATGCCTCAACTTCTTCGCCGGCCCCACCGATTCGCAGTTCTCGGCTCCGATCAACTTCTACGACGTGCACTACAACGCCGCGCACGTCATGGGCACCACCGGCGGCAACATCGACGACATGAAGGAGGCCCTCGAGCTCATGGCCGCAGGGCGCATCGACCCCGCCGTCATGGTGACGCACGTCGGCGGCCTCAACGCCGCAGCCGAGACCACCTGCAACCTTCCCAACATCCCCGGCGGCAAGAAGCTCATCTACACGCACATCGAGATGCCGCTCGTGGCGCTCGACTCGCTGCGCGACCTCGCCGGCGAGGATCCGCGATACGCCGGCCTCGCCGACATCGTCGAGGCGAACAACGGCCTGTGGTCTCCCGCAGCCGAGCGCTACCTGCTTGCCAACTGGTCGTAGAATAGATACGTGAACGCATGGGGGACGGGTGTTCGCGCACCCGTCCCCTCTTCTTTAGAGGGAGGCCGCGCACCATGACCATGGACGAGCGCCGCGACAAGATCGTCGAGCTGGTGAACGCCGAGGGCAGCATCGGGTTCGCGCGACTCAAGCAGTCGTTCCCCGACGTCAGCGAAATGACCCTGCGCACCGACCTCAAGGCGCTCGATGAGGCGCGCCGCATCGTCCGCGTGCACGGCGGGGCGAAGTCGATCAGCTTCACCGTGGGAACGGACGACCTGTTCGCACGCCGCATGACCCGCAAGGCTCCCGCCAAATACGCGATCGCCCAGAAGGCTGCCCAGCTCATCCGCCCCGGCACCGCGATCTTCATCGATTCCGGCAGCAGCACCACCATGCTCGCCTCGCTGATCCCCGACGTCCGCCTGCTCGTGTTCACGAACTCGATCACCGTGGTGAACGAGCTCGCGCGCTGCGAGAACGTGCAGGTCATGCTCATCGGCGGCCAGGTGAACCGCGACTCCATGTGCACCTCGGGCGGCACCGCCATCGAGGCCGTGAGCTCGCTCTCCTTCGACCAGCTGTACCTCGGCGTCACGGGCTACGAGCGCGGGCGCGGCTTCACATGCGGCCTCGACGACCAGGCCGTGTTCAAGCGCGCACTGATCGGCCATTCGGATGAGTGCATCGCGCTCATGGATTCCGGCAAGGAGGGGCGCCACTCGACGTTCCCCATCTGCCCGCTTTCTCGGGTCGATATGGTCGTGTCGGACGGCGGGCTTTCCGCGGAGTTTCTCGCCGATTGCGCCGCCGGGCAAGTAACCGTCCTGTAGCGGACGCGCGTGCGGCCGCGCCCATCGGCTACTATTGAGGGGCCACTTTCGAGAAGGGACCTCCCCATGAAGCGCGTCATCGTCACGGTCGTCGGCAAGGACACGGTCGGCATCATCGCCCGCCTGTGCACCTACATGGCCGAGCACAACGTCAACATCCTCGACATCACGCAGACCATCGTGTCGGGGTTCTTCAACATGATGATGATCGTCGACACGGCCGCCGCGACGGCGCCGTTCGACGTGCTCGCGACCGAGCTCGAGGCGTGCGGCCGGGACCTCGGCGTCGTGGTGAAGTGCCAGCGCGAGGAGATCTTCGACTCCATGCACCGCATCTAGGGGGTGCGTCGGCCGTGATCAACATCAGCGAGGTCATCGAGACCAACCAGATGATCGAGAGGGAGAACCTCGACGTCCGCACCATCACGATGGGCATCAGCCTGCTCGACTGCGCCGCGCCCGACGTGGAGACGCTCGCCGCGAACATCTACGACAAGATCTGCCTGCGCGCCCGCGACCTCGTGTCGACGGGCGAGGCCATCGCGCGCGAGTACGGCGTGCCGGTCATCAACAAGCGCATCTCCGTGACGCCGATCTCGCTGGTCGGCGGCTCGGCGTGCCGCACCCCCGAGGATTACGTCCTGCTCGCGCAGACGCTCGACCGCGCCGCGCACGAGGTGGGCGTGAACTTCATCGGCGGTTTCTCGGCGCTCGTCTCGAAGGCGATGACGCCCGCCGACAAGCTGCTCATCCGCTCGATTCCGCAGGCGCTCGCGACCACCGAACTCGTGTGCTCCTCGGTCAACCTCGGCTCCACGCGCACGGGCATCGACATGGACGCCGTACGCCTCATGGGCGAGACGGTCCTCGCAACCGCGCACGCGACGGCCGACCGCGGCTCGATCGGCTGCGCCAAGCTGGTCGTCTTCTGCAATGCACCCGACGACAACCCCTTCATGGCTGGCGCGTTCCATGGCGTCACCGAGGGCGACTGCGTTATCAACGTGGGCGTTTCCGGTCCCGGCGTGGTGAAGCACGCGCTCGAGGCCGTGCGCGGCGAGAGCTTCGAGGTGCTCTGCGAGACCATCAAGAAGACCGCGTTCAAGGTGACGCGCGTGGGGCAGCTCGTCGCGCGCGAGGCGTCGCAGCGGCTCGGCGTGCCCTTCGGCGTCGTCGACCTCTCGCTCGCCCCCACCCCCGCCATCGGCGATTCCGTCGCCGACATCCTCCACGAGATCGGCGTCGAGCACGCCGGCGCGCCGGGCACCACCGCAGCGCTCGCCCTGCTCAACGACCAGGTCAAGAAGGGCGGCATCATGGCGAGCTCGTACGTGGGCGGGCTCTCCGGCGCGTTCATCCCCGTGAGCGAGGATCAGGGCATGATCGACGCGGTCAACGCCGGCGCCCTCACGATCGAGAAGCTCGAGGCCATGACCTGCGTGTGCTCGGTCGGCCTCGACATGATCGCGATTCCCGGCGACACGCCCGCGTCGTCGATCAGCGGCATCATCGCGGACGAGATGGCCATCGGCATGATCAACCAGAAGACCACCGCGGTGCGCCTGATTCCCGTCATCGGGAAGGGCGTCGGCGAGACGGTCGAATTCGGCGGTCTGCTCGGCCACGCGCCGATCATGGCGGTGAATCCGTTCTCGTGCGACGCGCTCATCGCCCGCACGGGCCGCATCCCCGCGCCGGTGCACTCGTTCAAGAACTGATCGCGCCGATCTCTGGCGATTTCAACGCAGGTCCTCACGTCTCACGCGGAGTTTCTCGTCCGCATGGCGTTTTTCCGGACTTGTCGGCGGTTTTCGTATCCCAATCGCCCATCGGGGAAATACATGACCCCTGTTTGCGCAGGTAGAAGGCTCGGTTCTGCAACCCCGTTTTTTTCGATACCGGAAAACCGCCGACAAGTCCGGAAAAACGCCATGCGGACGAGAAACTCCGCGCCTAGAGCCCTTCGTAGCGATCGATCGGCGGCAGCACTTCGCTCCGGAGCTGTGCGCGGCGTGCCCGCCAATCGGCATCGACCCGGATCCTGTGCTTGAGCATCCGAGCCAATCCGCGGGCGGCATTGTCGAGGTCATCCGCCCGATAGAGCTGGCCCGTCGCGATGGAGAGGTACGTAATCTTGTTGCAGACGATGGCAACCATGCGGCGCGAGTCGCGGTAGTTGGCACTGGGTCCGCTGTGCTCTGTATCGCTGTTGTACTCAACGTCGATCGAGGGCCCGCTCCAATAGAGGTCCGGGAAGAGCATCTTCGAACCGCTCGCCTGCATGACTGTGACCTCGGGATTCAGCTCCGGCTTGGGCAGACCGTATCCACCCATGCGAACAGGCAGGCACAACAGCAGGTACAAGGCCGTTTCCATGTGGGAAGCAGCCGTGTCGCGCACCCACTTCAACGCCTCGCCGGCGGGTCCGGCGCCGCGGCAACCCTTCGCGCGCCGGATGTACGTCTTGAGCCCAGACGTTTTGCACACGGGATCGATCTCGAAATAGGTGGCGCTCGCGACCATCTGGCGATGCAGCTCGACGAGCGGCGTATCGAGGGTGCCGTTCGACGCGCGGCGGCCGAAGGACGGATCGGACGAGTAGAATCCGCAGAGCATCATACCCAGCTGGACGAGTTCGATGAGCGAGAGCTCGGTTGCCATCTGAAGGAACGTGAATGCCGGCGTGCTGAGGAAGACGCCCGGCTCAAGCTCGATGAACGATCGAGATGGGATGGGGCCCGACCAGACGTGCGGACGGAGGTCGGCTGTCGGCCTGCCCTGATTCCGGTCCGGGACGAGGATGTGGAGCGGTCGCGTCAGCTGATCGAGCACGCTATACGACCTGGTCGGAAGCTCCTTGAATTCGCGTGCGGTGTGGATCGCATCCCTGATGCTCTCCTTGCGGCAAGGCACATTCCAGCTGGTATCGTTGTCGCCGCGCGTGCGTAAGTAGGCAATCGCCTCGACGGCGGTCTCGTATGCGAGATAGATGGCCATGTCGGCTCCGTTTGAGCTTCTGTTGCTGGTGTGGAGGCGATTCTATCAGAACGCACGGCGTTTTCCACGCGTTAATTCTCGTCCGAGTGGCGTTTTTCCGGACTTGTCGGCGGTTTTCCGGTATCGAGAAAAACGGGGTCGGAGAATCGAGCCTCCTACCTGTGCAAACAGAGGTCAGGTATTTCCCCGATGGACGATCGGGGCGCAAAAACCGCCGACAAGTCCCGAAAAACGCCACTCGGACGAGAAAATCCGCGCGAGGCGCTCCTACGCGCCGAACTGCATGCGGTAGTAGCGCGCGTAGGTGCCGTTGCGGGCGAGCAGCTCGTCGTGGCTGCCCTGCTCGACGGCGCGCCCATCCTCGATGGTGACAATCTCGTCGGCGTCCTTGATGGTCGAGAGGCGATGCGCGATCACGAGCGTCGTGCGGTCATGCGCCAGCGAGGCCAGCGCATCCTGCACGGCCTGCTCGCTCTCGTTGTCGAGCGCGCTCGTTGCCTCGTCGAGGATGAGAATCGGCGGGTTCTTGAGGAAGACGCGCGCAATCGCGACGCGCTGCTTCTGTCCACCTGAGAGGCGAGCGCCGCGCTCCCCCACCTCGGTCTCATAGCCGTCCGGCAGGCTCTCGATGAACTCGGCGATGTTGGCGGCCTCTGCCGCGGCGCGGATCTCGTCGAAGGTCGCGTCGGTCCGACCGTACGCGATGTTCTCGCCGATTGAGCCGTCGAAGAGGTAGACGTCCTGCTGGACCACGCCGATCGCGCGGCGCAGCGACCGCTGCGTGACGTCGCGCACATCCTGCCCGTCGATGGAGATCGAACCGGAACCCACGTCGTAGAAGCGCGGAAGCAGCGCGCAGGTCGTGGACTTTCCGCCGCCCGACGGACCCACGAGCGCAACCGTCTTGCCGGGCGCGATGTCGAGCGACAGCCCGCGGATCACGTCACCCTCCCCGTCGTAGGAGAAGCGCACGTCGTCGAAGACCACGTGACCCGCGGTCACGCGGATGTCGGGCGCGCCGGGCTTGTCCTCCACGTCGGGCCGCGTCTGGAGCACCTCGTAGAAGCGCTCGAATCCCGCCTTCGCCTTCTGGAACATCTCGGTGAAGTCGAGGATCGTCATGATCGGCGAGAGGAACGTCTGCACGTAGAGCGCGTAGGTCGCGAGGTCGACGGGCTGCAGCTGGCCGTCGGCGATCAGCAGGCCGCCGACGACGACGATCGCCACGTAGAGGATGCCGGTGAACCCGCCGAGGCTGGCGAAGAACCGGCCCATCAGCATGTAGTTGCGCGTCTTGCTCGCGAGGTACGCCTCGTTCGAGCGCGCGAACTTGCGGCTCTCCTCGTCCTCGTTGGCGAAGCTCTTGACCACGCGCGCGCCGGCGAGCGAGTCCTCGAGCTGCGAGTTCACGGCGCTGATCTTGCGGCGGTTGTCGCGGAACGACTCCTCCATCCGGCCGTTCGCCCAGACGCCGTACGCGAGCAGCACGACGGTGATCGCCGCAAGCACCAGCGAGAGCCGCCAGCTGATGAACGCCATGATGACGAACGAGCCCACGATCTCGATGGAGCAGATCACCAGCCACTCGGGACCGTGGTGGGCGCACTCGGCGATGTCGAAGAGGTCGTTGGTGACGCGGCTCATGAGGTCGCCGGTGTTGTGGCTGTCGAAGTACGAGAAGCTGAACCGCTCGTACGAATCGAAGAGGTCCTGGCGCATGCGCGCCTCCATGCGCGTGCCCATGACGTGGCCCCAGCCGGTCACGAACCAGCGACAGAAGAAGCGCAGCACGTACATCGCGAACAGGCCGATGCCCAGATAGACGATGACGGAGCGGATGACGTCGGCGCCCTGCGTGAAGAGGCCGCCCGTGAGATGGCGGAGGATCTGCGGGAACGCAAGGTCGACGGCCGCAACGATGATGGCCGCGAACGTGTCCATCCAGAAGAGATGGAGCTGCGGCTTGTAGTACGAGAGGAACTTCCGGAGCATGCCGGATTTCTGGGTGCCCATGGATGACGCGCTTTCTGAAGTTGTGTTACTGCCTAACCCATTGTAGGGCAGTCGCGCGCTGTCACACGACGGCGCACTGCAGCACGAACGCCTTCGCGAACCGCCCGTACGGCTGCACGAGCGAGAGGTCGTAGCCGTGCATCTCGGCGATGCGCCTGCAGATCGAGAGGCCCAGGCCACTGCCGCCGGTCGACCGCCGCGCGGCATCCCCCCGCACGAACGGCTGGAACAGGTCGTCGGGGTTGCCCGGGATGGGTTCGCCCGTATCGGCGACGATGACGTAGGCGACACCGGCACGCCTCACCAGCATGAGGGCGATCTCCGCACCCGTCTGGTTGTGGCGCAGCGCGTTGACGAGCAGGTTCGCCACCACGCGCGCGAGCTGCACGGGGTCGGCGTGCACGGTGCAGCGGTCCTCGGGCACCTGCACCGAGAAGGTCATGCCCGCGTCCTCCATGTCGGTGTAGACCGCCGCGGCCTCGCGCAGCAGCAGCTCGGGGAGCTCGAGGTCCTCGCGCTCGAGCGAGAAGGACCCGCCGCCCAGCTTGGTGTACTCGAAGACCGACGACACGAGCCCGCCCATCTTGTCGGCCTTCTCGCCGATCGACCGCACGTACTCGTCGCGCGTGGCCTCGTCGCGCACCACGCCGTCGGAGATCGCATGCGACATGCCGGAGATCGCCATGAGCGGGGTGCGCAGATCGTGCGCGATGTCGGTGATGAACTGGCTGCGCTGCTGGTCGATCTGCGCGAGCTCGGCCTCGCGGCGCTCCTGCAAGGCGCGCACCCGGTGCACCACCATGCGCGAGAAGACCAATGCTCCGAGGAACGGCGGGATTATCAGCGTCAGCAGCATGAGCAGCACGACGGATGACACGGCCGCGGCGCGTCCAGCTCCGAGCGTCTGCTGGATGCGCACGGCGTCTCCGAGCAGCCTCAGCAGCCGCGCAAGCACTGCGAAGAACGACTCCCCAACGAGGGGCGCATCCGCGACGGGCATGCCGGCGAACCTCTCGAGCGCGGGGATGACCAGGCCCTCCCCCATCACCACGACCTGCTCGACCGCCATCACGGCGAGCAGCACCAGGATGAAGCGCACAACCAGATAGGCGATGAGGTCGCTGGTGCCCTTCTCGGTGGAGAGGTCCGCCGCCGTGTTCCCGCGCTCGGCCATGGGCGTCACTTCTCCAGCCGGTAGCCGATGCCGCGGATGGTGCGGATGTAGGCCTGCGGGTCGTCGCCCAGCTTGGCGCGGAGCTTGCTGAGGCACACCATCACGCTGTTCTCCGCGGCGACGTAGTCCTCTTCCCAGCCCGCCTCGTAGAGCTGCTGCTTGGTGAACACGCGGCCGGGGTGCTCCATGAGCAGGGTCATGATGCGCAGCTCCACGGGCGTGAGCTCCACGGGCGCGCCGGCGCAGGTGAGCGTGCAGGCGTCGAGGTCGAGCTCGAGGTCGCGGCACCTCAGGACGTCGGAGGGCCGGGCCTGCGCCGCGGTTCCGCGCGCACGCCGCAGGGTCGCGTTCACGCGCGCGACCGCCTCGAGGGGGTTGAAGGGCTTCACCATGTAGTCGTCGGCGCCGAGGTTGAGGCCGAGGATCTTCTCGGGGTCCTGCCCCTTGGCGGAGATCACGATCACCGGCAGGTCGCTCGTCTCGCGGATGCGCTTGAGCACGTGGTAGCCGTCGAGCACGGGCATCATGATGTCGAGCAGGCAGAGGTCGATCTGCTGGGCGGCCAGCGCGTCGAGCGCCTCCCGGCCGTCCGCCGCCTCGACGACCTCGAACCCCGCGTCCTCCATATAGAGCCGCAGGACGCTGCGGATGTCGCTCTCGTCGTCGGCTATGAGGATCCTGTACGCCACGTCTCGCCCCTCCGTGTGCCGAAGGTGCGGCGACCTGGGCCGCCGCACCGCTTCGGGCTGTGTTCCACCTTCGATACTAGACTATGCCGTCGGGCTTTCGGGGGCGAAGCCGGCATCCTCCGCGAACGGGGGCACGGGAACCTGCGCCGCGCTGGTGTAGGCGACCTGCTCGAGGGCGGGGGTGCCGTAGCGGAGGCTCTCGTAGAGCGCCGCGTCGGCCATGAACTCGTACGGCGCCACGTAGAAGAGCTCCAGGATGCCCAGCGTGAACACGGAGAGGATGTGCCAGCCGAGGAACGAGAGGTCGAGCACGAACGCACGCCACTTGTTGCCCCGCATCATGGCGCGGCTCTCGGCGAAGGCGCGGTCCTTGGTCATGGTGGGGTCGTCAGCGAGCAGGTACGGGATCATGCGGTACTCGTAGGCCTTCACGATGCCGGGGATGATGAGCAGCAGGCTCCAGAGGGCGATGAAGACGTCGCGCAGGATCATGGTCTTGGCGATCTCGAGGTAGTTGCCGGAGTCGAACGCGTAGGCGGCTTCCTTGGCCTGCGCCTTCTGGTTGAGGTTGCACACCGAGAAGCGGTAGGCGCCCACGGCCAGCGGGTTGATCAGGAACGCGTCGATGACGATCGCGACGGCGAGCGCGACGGCGATGAGCCCGAGCAGGACGAAGATGCCGAAGGCGATGGCCGCGGGGGGAATGGACGGCACGTTCTCGTCGGTGAACTCGACGCCGGTCTGCTCCATCAGCTCCTCGACGGACATGTTGGGATCGTCGAGCGCCTCGGAGTCGTAGGGTTCGGCGAACATCTCGGCGATCTCCTCGTCGGTCAGCTGCTCGGTCTCGACGACGCGCGAGCCGGGGTCGATGCTATAGGTATATGCCGCGCCAGAGGTGCCGGCTGCGCCCGCGCTTGCGCCGGCGCTGGCACCGGACCCCGCGCCGATCAGGCCCGCGGTGAGCGAGAAGACCAGCGCGATGAGCACCGTCTTCCAGTAGTTCATCTTGAGGGCGGCCTTGGCCTTGTCCTTCAGTTCCTTCCTGGTCCACATGATGTCCTCTTATTCTCTTAATCGTCGCCTCCCGGCGACTTTCGTCCTGTAATGCGGGCAACCGGATATGGGACATTGTTTCCTGACGGCGGGGATCGCGT
>CADBJR010000037.1 GCA_902795065.1 uncultured Coriobacteriaceae bacterium | reverse complement strand
CGAGTGGTTAAATTGGCCGGGCAAATTTAAACGGTCAAAAAAGGGGCACTGACCTGCGTCAACGCCCCAAAATCGGACACACTTTTTGTCCTATAAGCCACGGGCTACTTGCTGGCCTTCTTGAACTCCGCGGCGAATTCGCCGAACATCGAGGTGACGCCCTTCATGTGCTCCTTGGCCTTCTTGCCGGGGTCCTTGCCCACGGCGCGCTTGGCCTTGCCGAGGGCCTTGCCCACCTTGCGCGAGCCCTTGTCGACGGCGTCGCCGACGACCTTGCCGGCCTTCTTCGTGGCCTTGGAGACGCCTTCCTTGGCACGCGCATAGCCCTCGCCCGCCTTCGCGGCGGCGCCACCTGAGAGCTCGAGGTGCGCTGCCTCGGGATCGACGATCATCCAGCCATCCTGATAGCCGATGAGCATCGAGCCGGGGACGGCCACGTGGCCGACGAGCGACTCGGACATGTTGCCATCGCCCAGGTGGAAGTATCTGACCTTGCCCGTCTTGGCGGAGAACTCGATGTCCGCCACGTACCCGAGCTGCCGATCGTCCTCGGTCTTAGCATCCATGCCGTTCCAGATGATGCAGGAATCCCAGTCGAGGCCCAGGCGGGCACGGGCGGCGTTGTCGACGCCGTCATCGGGACGCGAGATGACGATGCCCTTGTCGTAGGGTTCGAACGCATCGTAGGCCACGAAGAGGTCGGGCTGGGCGATCATGCCGGCGATATCGCGCTGGTGCACGATCAGGCCCACGACGCGCTTGCCCGAAGGGGAGCAGACCACGTTGCGGACCTTGCCGATCTTCTTGATGGGCACATCCTCGTCGTCGCGCTTGCGACGACCCTTCGGCGCGTAGACCACCAGGCCTACGAGCTGCGACATCTTGAGCACGGGAGCCTACTCGGCGTCGGTCTCTGCGGGGACGTCCTCGACGACCTCGACGCGCACGGCCTCGGCGGGGGTGCCGTTGGCATCGGCGGCGGCGTCTGCCATGGACGAGACCTGCTCGGTCACGGTGTTCATCACATCGACGACCTGGGCGGATGCGGTGGCGACGGCGTCGGAGAGGGAGGTGCGGAGCTCGTCCATGCGGACGCGGGCGGCGTCGACCTTCTCGCGGAGCTCGTCGGAGGAGATGCCGCTGGCAGCGGCGACCTCGGCGACCTTGTCGGCGACGGTCTTGGTGCCGCGCTCGTAGCCGTCGACGGCGGTATCCCATGCGTCGTTCATGGCATCGGCTGCCATGGCGCGGCTCTCGGCGCCGGCGCGCGGGGCGAGCATGATGCCGGCAGCAGCACCGGCGGCGGCACCGAGGAAGGCACCCAGGACGAAACTGAACTTCTTACCCATGATGGTCTCCTTTTCCTGTTAGATCTCGAACCGCGGAAGGGTGAGCTCGCCTTGCGGTTCCTCGACGGGTACGATCTCTGCCTCGGGAACGGATTCGGACTCTGCAACAGGCTCCTGCTCGGGCTCGGGTGCGGGCTCGGGCTCGGGAGCGTTGGCAGCCAGGGGCTCGGGCACAGCCTCGACCTCGATCGCGGCGATCTCGGCAGTGGCGTCCTCGAGCAGAAGGGGCGCCGCGGCAACCGTGGCGTCGGCATCGAATTCGTCATCATCGGACGCGGCATCCTCGGCACCGATGCCGTCGACGAGCGCGACGAGGCCGTTCGCGATGGCGTCGAGGTCGGGCTCGGGATCCCCGCCGCCCGTGTAGGCCCACTCGACGATCCATGCGGCGCTCGAGAGCGCACCCGCCACGAGCACATCGTCAGGGCAGGCGAAGCGCAGTTCCCATGCACGGCGACGGGCATCGAGCTCGCGCGTCTGACCTGCGGAGATGGCGCCGGCGCGCTTGGTGCGGGCGAGCACCTCCACGGTCACATGCTCGAGCAGGTGGGCGATCTCGGTATCGTCGACGACGGCGCCGAAGGTCTCTCCCCCATCGCCGTAGCACGCGTGGTCGAGCATCTGGGGCATGAGGTCGATGATGCGATCGGTGCCCTCGAGGTCATCGGCGGTGAAGAGCGGCGCGTCTGCGGAGAGACGGACCTCCGCGGTGAGCGAACGCGGGCTGATGGTCACCTTGCGGATATCGATAAGCTGAGCCACGATCTTGCCTTTCTCATCGAGGGACGCTGAAGCGTTTAATCCATTGTAGAGGAATGGCCGTCCTCTTCATCGTCGTGAGCGGGTTCCGGCGCGATCACGCGCAGCATCGACACACGGCGGCCGCGCATCGACTGCACGCGGAACTGCCAGCCCTCGTGCTCGAACACATCGCCCGGGCGCGGGAGCCTGTCGGCGAGCTCGAGCACGAAGCCGGCGATGGTCTCGTACTCCTCGGTGTCCTCGACGGGCCATCCGAGCTCGATGGCATCGTCGGTCGAGAAGCGGCCGTCGACCATCCACTCGCGCTCCGAGATCTGCGTGAGGTACTTGTTGTCGGGATCGAACTCGTCCTCGATCTCGCCCACGACCTCCTCGACGATGTCCTCGAGCGTGATGAGGCCCGCGGTGCCGCCGTACTCGTCGATGACGATGACCATCTGGTCGTGGGTGGCGCGCATCTCGGAGAGCAGCGGCATGATGTCCTTGGTGTCGGGCACATAGCGCGCGGGACGCATGTAGCGGACGATCTCGTGGGTCTCGGCGCGCTGGTCGAGGACGGGTGCGAGCAGGTCCTTGAGGTGGGCGATGCCGACGATGCGGTCGATGCTGCCGCGGTAGACCGGCACGCGCGAGAAGCCGGTCTCGCGCATGACGTCAAGCACCTCGGCGAGGGTGGCGTCGTCCTCCACGGCGGTCATGTCGACGCGGGGCACCATGACCTCGTAGGCCACGGTGTCGCCGAGGTCGATAACCTCGTGGATCATGCTCTTCTCCTCCTCGGTGAGCTCCTCGGAGTCGGTGACCAGGTACTTGATCTCGTCCTCGGACGCGCCGGCGTCGATGTCGGGGTCGGCGATGCCAAGCAGCTTGGAGAGGCCCCCAGCGGAGTGCGCCGTGAGCGCCACGAGCGGCTTCGCGATGACCATGAACGCGCTGACCGGGCCGGCGACCGACTTGGCCACGCCCTCGGCGTCCGCCAGGGCGATGCGCTTGGGCACGAGCTCGCCCACGACGATCGAGAAGTACGACACGATGAGGGTGATGATGACCGTTGCCAGCGGGTGCGCGATGCCGGCATCGAGGCCGAGCGAAGCCATCCAGCCGCCGAAGGGACCGGACAGGCTGGTTGCGGCGAACGCCGATGCGGCGAAGCCCACGAGCGTGATGGCAACCTGGATGGTGGCGAGGAAATCGCCCGAATCGGATGCGAGGGAGAGCGCCTGCCTGGCGCGCTTATCGCCCTCCTCGGCCTCCGGCTCGAGGATGGCTTTCTTCGCGGAGACGACCGCCAGCTCGGAGGCGGAGAAGAAACCGTTTGCAAGGGTGAGCAGGAACGTGACGACGAGCGAGACGACTATGTCCATGCGCGGAAGCGCAACCTCCTTGGCCGGGAACAGGTCAACCATATTATAGTAGCAGTATTCCCAGCTCATCTGCAGGTCATTCGCCATGCCGTGGCCACGCGCGCATATGAGAAGGCCGCGGGGCTGATCGCACCCGCGGCCTTCGCCTCAGCAGTCTGAGCCGAGCTTACTTCTCGGCGTTGCGCTTCTCCTGGTACTCCTTGGCAAGGCGCATCTGGATGTCGCGCGGGACCTGCTCGTAGCCGCTCATCTCGAGCTCGAACTCGCCGGTGCCGCGGGAGAGCGAGCGCAGGCGGGTTGCGTAGTCGGTGACCTCGGCGTACGGGATCGTGGCCTCGATGGTGGTCTCGCCGGCGTGGCGGCCGTCGGCGGCATGCATGCCCTCGACGCGGCCGCGGCTCGTGGAGACATCGCCCATGACGGCGCCGGCGTAGCTGTCGGGCACGGTGATCTTGAGGTGAGCCATGGGCTCGAGGATGACGGGATCGGCCTGGTCGACGGCCTTCTGGAAGCCGATGCGGGCGGCCGTCTTGAATGCCATCTCGTTGGAGTCGACGGGGTGGTAGGAGCCGTAGTACACGGCGCACTTGACGTCGATCATCGGGTAGCCGGCGATGACGCCGTCCTTCATGGTCTCCTGGACGCCCTTGTCGATGGCGGGGATGAACCCGCGCGGGATGACGCCGCCGACGATCTCGTCGACGAACTCGTAGCCGTTGCCCGGGTTGGGCTCGAGGCGCAGCCAGCAGTCGCCGAACTGGCCGGCGCCGCCGGTCTGCTTCTTATGACGGCCCTGGGCCTCGGCCTTCTTGCGGATGGTCTCGCGGTACGGGATGCGCAGCGGCACGGTGTGGGCCACGACGTTGGTGCGCTCCTTCAGGCGGTCGAGCAGGACGGAGACCTGGGCCTCGCCGATGGCGGAGACGATGGTCTGCGCTGTCTCCTCGTCGCGGGTGATCTTGAGGGTGGGGTCGGCCTCGGACGACTTCTGCAGGAAGTCGAAGACCTTGCCCTCGGTACCGCGGGCGTCGGCCTCGATGGCGATGCGGTAGAGCGAGTTGGGGAAGTTGAAGTACTTGGCCTCGACCTTGCCGGTGGCGGAGAGGACGTCGCCGGTAAGGGCCTCGAGCTTGGGAACCACGCAGATATCGCCCGCGGAGACGGCGTCGACCTCCTCGGTCTCGCCGCCCATCATGTAGTTGAGGTGGCCGAGGCGCTCGGACTTGCCGGTGCGGGCGTTGCCGAGCTCGATGCCCGTGGTGAGCGTGCCCGCGAGCACCTTGAGGAAGGAGAGGCGGCCCTTCTGGGCGTCGTTGAGGCTCTTGAAGATGAAGGCCACGGGACGGTCGTCGCCCTCCTCGATGTTGATGGGCTCGCCGTTGACCTTGGGCACGCCGCCGAGGTCGGCAAGCGTCGGGAACCAGGCGACGATGGCGTTGAGCAGGGAGATGATGCCCTCCTCCTGGACGCCGCAGCCGGAGAACACCGGGATGAAGAGGCCCTGGCGGACAGCGGCGGCGAGGCAGCTCTCGAGCTGCTCCTGGGTGACTTCCTCGCCCTCGAGGTAGGCCATCATGACCTCCTCGTCGGCCTCTGCGACGAGGTCGATGAGGGCCTCGCGGGCAGCCTCGGCGGCGTCGGCCATGTCGGCGGGGATGTCCTCCTCGACGACCTTGCCGTTGGCGAGGTGACGGGCCTTCATGTGGACGACATCGACGATGCCGTGGAACTGCTCGCCCACGCCGTTGGGCAGCGTGACGGCGCCGAGGCGGCTGCCGAAGCGGTCCTGCAGCTGGTCGAGGACGGTGTCGAAGTCGGTCTCGGTGCGGTCGAAGCGGTTCACGAAGACCGCGCGGGCGGCGCCGATCTCCTCGGCGGCATACCACAGGCGCGCGGCGGTCGTGCCGGGGCCGGAGGCGGCGTCGACGACGAAGATCGCCGTCTCGCACGCGGAGAGGGCGGCGTAGGCATCGCCCACGAAGTCGGGATAGCACGGCGCGTCGAGCACGTTGATGCGCGTCTTGTTCCAGATGACGGGGGCGATGGTGGTGGAGACGGACATGCCGCGGGCGGCTTCCTGCGTATCGTAGTCGAGTGTGGGCTTGGTGCCGGCATGGCCGCCCAGGCGGTTGGTGCGCCCGGTGAGGTGCAGCATCGCCTCTGCGAGCATGGTCTTTCCGACGCCGCCCTGTCCTACAAGGACAACATTCTTCACTTTCTCAACTTTTGCCGCCATGATGCCTCCTTCTGAGGTTTCACGCTGTGAAACAGCGATTTTCTGCGTCATATAAGGATAGCAGCTTATGGCATGGCGCGCCCGCATCTTTCTGCGGGCGTCGGGAAAGGGGAAGTCGCCCCTTTCGGAGCGGCTCCCTTCGCGTTCCAGCCGCGTACAGGCCGCATATGGTAACGCTCTCGGCTCCAATCCGGAAACGGCTGACGATCAACCGGGCAAACAATGCCTCGAAACGCAGCCGAGGAGTCTATCAGCGGTCATGCGTTACCATATGCGGCCTGTACGCGGCTGGAACGCGAAGGGGACGGGATGCACATCAAGCATCCCGTCCCCGAATCAGGGTTCGTCTCCAGTATCTTCCCCCGCGGGCCGGCCCTTCTTGGGAAGACGCCCCGCGCGGCGCAGGGCGTCGCGCAGGATCCATTCCATCTGGGCATTGGAGGAGCGCATCTCATCGGCAGCCCAGCGCTCCATCGCAGCCCAGATCTCCGGGTCTATGCGCAGCGGATACTGTTTCCGTGCTGCCATCGGGCTCTCCCCTAGTTGTAGAGCGAACCGGTGTTGAGGACGGGTTGGGCCTCGGAGTCGCCGCAGAGGACGACCATGAGGTTGGAGGCCATGGCGGCCTTGCGCTCGTCGTCGAGGTCGATGTTGCCGCCCTCTGCGAGCTTCTCGACGGCCATGTCGACCATGGAGACGGCGCCCTCGACGATCTTCTTGCGGGCGGCGATGATGGCCTCAGCCTGCTGGCGGCGCAGCATCGCCTGGGCGATCTCGGGCGCGTAGGCGAGGTGCGTGAGGCGCGCGTCCACGACGTCCACGCCCGCGATCTCGAGCCTGCGGTCGAGCTCCACGCGCAGAGCCTCGGAGACCTCCTCGATGTTGGTGCGCAGCGTGATGGTGTTGGCGAGGTCGTCATCGTCCTCCATGTGGTCGTAGCTGTAGAGGCTGGCCACATGGCGCAGGGCGGTCTCGGTCACGGTGTAGACGTAGCTCTCGTAGTCGTCCACGTCGAAGACGGCCTTGGCGGTGTCGACCACGCGCCACACCACGACGGTCGCGATCTCGATGGGGTTGCCCATCTTGTCGTTGACCTTGATGCGGTCGCCGTTGTAGGTGCGCGCACGCGTCGAGATCTTGGAGCCGTGCCCGCGCTGGGTTCCGCCGCCCAGCTTGATGCCGCCGGCGCTCAGCTCGACGGGTGCCTGCTCGGTGGTGTCGGAGACCACGCCCAGGTTGCGGGAGTAGAACGGGTTCGCCCAGCGGAAGCCCTCGTCGCGGACGGTGCCCTTGTAGTCGCCGAACAGGACGCAAACGCGCGCCTGACCGGGCTGGAGGGTGAAGAAGCCGCAGCTGGCGATGACCGCGAACGTGAGGACGATCACGTAGGCGAACATGAGCAGGCCGCCGGAAACGGGCGAGCTCGCGGACCCCAACGCTATGATCGCAGCCACCAGCAGGCCGCACGATGCCAGATAGGCGGCAATCGTGACGAACAGCATGACCCATCCGCTGGGTGCATTGATCCTCTTCTCGGTGCTCATCTTGCTTTCCTTTCGATCGAGGCCGTGCGAGCCACTTTGGATCGCGACCAGCGGCCCCTGTCAGGAATCATTGTGATATCACATTGATTGCAGGTCAAGGAAAATCGGAGCGACCGTGAAGGATCTATGGAAGCTGCTGGTACGGGACCCGCGCTAGCCGGAGATGACCATCGATGCGAGCGCCACAAGGGCGATCAGCACGCCCACGAGCGACTCGCCGCCGAGAAGACCCGAGGCGACCGTGCTCGCGCGCGCAGCGCGTGCGGCGACATCCTCGGGCGCATCGTCCTTGTGCAGGCGGTCGAAGATGATGCGCACGGCAGCGCCGATGGCGGCGCCGGAGGACATCACGAACGGAAGGTACACACCGATGCCGAGCGTGATGACCGGAAGGCCGAGGATCGCGAGCACGCAGCCAGCGATGATGCCCACGATGAAGGCGGGCACGTGGGCGATGCCGCCCGCCATGGCGGCCACGTTGGTCGCCTGGGTGGCGACGAACTGGCCGTTGGGGCCGAACGCGTCGCTGCCGTACACGCGGTGCATGCCCATGAGCAGGAGCGCCGCGACCACGGCGCCGACGATGCCGCCCACGACCTCGCCGATGTACTGGTCGCGCGGGTTGGTGCCGAGCTGGTCGCCGGCCTTGAAATCGTTCATGAGGTCGCCGCCGATGCCGCACGCGACGGCGATGACGGCAGCCACGAGGAAGAGCACCTTGGTGCTGGTGCCCACGAACAGGAAGCGCACGAGCAGCAGCACGAGCATGCCGAAGATCTCCATGGGGTTGATGCCCGTGGTGCCCGTGAGCCACGCCGAGAGGTACGGGCAGAACCACGCGCCGACGGTCACGATGATGCTCGCGGCGGGGTTGAGCCCCAGCGCGATCGTCATGAGCAGCGCTGCGGCAGCGGTCACGAAGGCGATGATGCCGCGGGGGATGCTGAGGCGGTGCGAGGAGTCGTCCTCGGAGACTCCGCCCTGCTCGGCGCGGAGCTTGGCGTTTCTGTGCGCGGTCATGAAGCTCGCGACGATGGTGCCCGCACCGCAGCCGAGCATGAGGCCGAGGCCGATGCTCACGCGGATGTCGCCCGCCGTCGCCAGATCGACGATCCCGAGTGCGGGAAGGGCCCACACGATGCCGAAGTGGCCGAGGACGGCGCCGATGAACCACACGACTGCGGGCACGATGCCCACGGTGAAGCCCATGGCGAGCATCATCGGGGAGTTGTAGAGGCCGAGCACCACGCCGGGGATGGCCTCGGCGTTGAGGAAGAGCACGCTGGGCAGCAGGCCGAGCTGATCGCGGAGGAATGCGTAGAGCGCTGCGAACCCCATGCCGCCGAAGAGCGCGGGGGCATCCGCCGCATCGGAGTCGCCCGCGGCGCGCAGGGTGTCTGAGGCGGACTTGCCGATCGGGTATGCCAGGCGCTGCTCGCGGATGAAGTAGGGCTGCATGGCCGAGCAGGCGATGAGGCCGAGCGCGGTGCCGGCAAGCGAGGCTCCGAGCACCTCGAGGATCGTCAGATCCTGTCCGACGCCCATGATCCAGAGGCCCGGGATGGTGAACGCGAGGCCGCCGGCGATCATCGAGCCGGCGCTCATGGCGGCGTGGCAGACGTTGGCCTCGTGCAGGTTCTTGGAGCCGAACGCGCGCAGCGCGAGCACGCTCACGATGGCGGCGAAGGCGATGGGCCACGGCAGCATGCCCATGCGCAGGGCGATGAACAGCGAGCTCGCCGTGAGGATCGCGGAGCCGACGGCTCCGATGATGATGGCGCGCAAGGTGAGCGCGGGCCGTTCGGCGTGCTGGGTCTTCTCTGTCATGGGGTGCTCCTTATGACGAGCGTAGGGCTGAATCGCCATAAGAAGTGTACCCGTTTGGCCGCGATGATTGCGGCATGTTGCAGGGCGGAAACCTTTAATTTGCGGACCCTAGAGGCTCTCGCGGAGGACCTCGACGAACTCCTCGGTGGTGAAGGGATGGTAGCCCGACTCCTCGAGCGGCGTGACGGCGGCGATGCCCTCGATCATGTCCTCGGTGACGCCCAGCTCGGTGATGTTCATGACGCAGCCGATCCCGCGCAGCCACGCGTCGAGCGCGTCCAGGCCGGCGGCGGCGAGCTCCTCGTCGGTCTTGCCCTCGGCGGGGATGCCCCAGACGGCGGTCGCGAACCGTGCGAAGCGGTGCATGCCGGCGGGCAGGACGTGGCGGTAGTAGGCCTTCGTGAGCGCCGAGAGGGTCATGCCGTGCGTGGCCCCCGTGAACGCGGAGATGGACTGCCCGAGGTCGTGGAGCTGCCAGTCCTGGTCCTTGCCGATGCCGATGACGCCGTTCAGGCCCCAGGTGGCGCACCACATGATGTTGGAGCGCGCCTCGTAGTCCATCGGGTCGGCGACCGCGGCGTTCGTCGCGCTGATGATCGCACGCATGACGCCCTCGGCGAGGTAGTCGCTCACGCAGTCGTCGTCGCCCGAGAAGTACTGCTCCATGCAGTGGCAGAGGATGTCGTAGCAGCCCGAGACCATCTGGTAGCGCGGCAGCGTGTAGGTGAGCGTGGGATCGAGCAGCGCGAACTCGGGGATGGTGCGCACCTCGTCGCCGACCATCTCGAGCTTCTCGCGGGTCTCCTCGTTGGTGGTGACACCGCCGCGGTTCATCTCGGAGCCGGTTGCGGGGATGGTGAGGATGCAGCCCACGGGCGTGACGCGGTCCTCGGGTGCGACCTGCTCGCCATCGTAGTAGAAGCGCGCCCAGAGCTCCTCGGGCGTCCCCTCCTGCCACGCGAGCGCCGACGCATCCTTGGAGCAGTCGATGACCGACCCGCCGCCCACGGCGATGACGAGGTCGACGTCGTGCTCGCGGATGGCATGCGCAACCTCGAGCACCTTGGTGAACGTGGGGTTGGCGGTGATGCCGGAGACCTCCCAGATCTCCTTGCCCGCGTCGGCGAGGGCAGCGATCACGCGGTCGTAGAGGCCTGTCGCCTTGGCGGACTTGCCGCCGTAGGTGAGCAGCACACGGGAGCCGTAGCGGGCGAGCTCCTCGGGCAGGGCGTCGAGGGCATGAGAGCCGAAATGGACGCGCGTGGGGAGCGTGAGGGTGAAATCGCCGAGCATGGGAGACCTCCTTGGATCGACCGGTTCAAGGCAATGATGGCACACCTCGAGGTTGACGCTCCTCCCCGCCTGACAATTCTCCCCGGGTTGACAAATCTCCTCGTAGGACTTTTGTCATCGAAAAGGTGACAAAAGTCCTACGAGGAGATTTGTCAACCCGGGGAGAATTGTCAACCGATTCTGTCGCATGACCCGAGCCTTCGATGCCAATGCAGAGATCGGCCCGCCAGCTAGGAGGTCTGGCGGGCCGTATGGGCATCGGATGCTTCTCTGCCGGAGCGCTGCTATTGCTGTGTTTTCGCAGGGAAGGGGCTGGAAGAATCTCAGCAGCTAGACCAGGTTTAGGTTAGGCCTGAAGCTCCTCGATCTTGGCGAGGGCGGCATGCAGGCGCTCCTTGCTCGCATACTCGACGCCCTCGTCGTTGAGCGGCGTGCGGGGACCGAAGGTGGCCAAGATGGCGCGGATGGAGTGCTTGCGGTTCTCTGCCTCGACCCAGCAGATGGAGCGCTCGGGGTCGTCCATGACCTCGTCGGTGACCTCCTCGCCGCGGTTGGCGGGCAGGCAGTGCATGAACTTGGCATCGGGGCCGGCGAAGTTCATCATGTCCATGGTGACCTGGTACTTGGGATAGAACACGTCCATGTAGGAGGTGCCGGAGACCTCGTCGTCGTAGAGGCCGTACCACACGTCGGTGTAGATGAAGTCGGCGCCCTTGATGCACTCGATATCGTCGGAGATGGTGATGGTGCCGCCGGAGACCGCGCAGAGCTTGTTGCCGATCTCGAGCAGATCGACCTTGTTCTCAACCTGCAGCGCGCCGTCGGTAAGCTGGTGGCCCTTGGGTCCGAACTGCACGAAGTCCATGCCCATGATGGTGCAGATGCACATGAGCGAGAAGCAGGTCTGGGTGGCGTCGCCGATCCATGCGAACTTGCAGTCCTCGATCTTCTTGCCCTCGGGCAGGTTCTCGAGCATGGTGAGCAGGTCGCCCAGCTCCTGGGTGGGGTGGTTGTACTCGGACATGCCGTTGATGACCGGGCAGGCGGCGCCGGCGGCGAGGCCCACCACGTCCTTGTGGCGGTTGACGCGGGCCATCATGATGTCGAGCAGGTCGCCCATGACGCGGGCGGTATCGCCCAGCGACTCGTGGCCGCCCAGCTGGATGGTGCCGGGACCGTAGAACTGCGCATGGCCGCCGAGGTCGGTCATCGAGGTCTCGAAGGAGAGGCGCGTGCGGGTGGAGACCTGCTGGAAGATCATGCCGAGGCTCTTGTTGCGCAGCAGGTGCGGATAGAAGCCGTCCTCCTTGATGGCGGCCTTCATGGCCATGGCGAGCTCCTCGATGGCGAGGATCTGCTCCTTGGTGAGGTCGATGGACTCGATGTAGTCTTTGGGTATGCTCATGGTTGATCCCTCCTCCTTGCGCCGCCGTGCGGCAGGGTTCTAACACGTACGATGCGAGTGTCCCATGTGTGGCATAATGACCTCCATTAGCGCAAGATATGATTTTCTGCAATGGCGCTAAAGTGTTAGGTAGGTGTTATTCATGCAAAAACACGAGATACCTGCGGAAACATGGCGAAAGATCAATGCGCTTGTGGGTGAGCTCTACCGCACGACGGGTTTCCCAGACCTTGCGATGGTTGTAGAGCGGCTACGCGAGATCGTGGCGTTCTCGCATTCGATGACATGCCTCATCGGCGGGCAGGGCGAGAAGGTGGAGTTCTTCGAGTACCGCAGCGCCGACATGCCAGAGGAGCACCTCGCGGCCTACCGCGACAAGTACATCTACTACGACTTCATCCTGTGGTACTCGGCAGAGGCTGAGCGGCGTGAGTTTCGGCAGTCGGACATCATCGCCGAGCCGTTCTTCTCGAACTCGAAGTTCATGCGCGAGTGGCTGGAACCCGTGGGCGCGCACTTCGGCGCAGGCCTGAACATCGCGCAGGACGGCATCGCCTATGGCAACGTTGCCATCTACCGGTCGTTTGACGAGGGCGATTTCACCGATCTGGACATGGCGGTGCTGGGCGTGGTGAACGAGCATCTGTGCACGTGCTTCGCGAACCTCTTCCCCAAGGGGCTGCAGAGCGGTGAGCTGTCTGCGGAGGGCAGCGAGCTGGCAACGCGTTACCACCTCACCCCGCGCGAAGCCGAGCTTACGGCGAAGGTGAGCCTAGGCGTGGCACGGCGCGATCTGGCCGGCGAGCTCTTCATCTCGGAGAATACCGTCAAGCGGCACCTCAACAGCGTGTACGCCAAGTGCGGCGTGCGCAGCTACGAGGAGCTGGCGAGGCTCGTGGGCTCCACAGGCCGCGTGGTTGTGGTTGAGCAAGTAAGATTGAAGGGTTGACAGTTTTGCTCGTAGCCCTTTTGTCAACTTTTCCGGTTGCCTTTCATCCCTGCGGGCTTCGAGCGAAAAAGTTGACAAAAGGGCTACGAGCAAAACTGTCAACCCGGAACGATGTTCAGCCGGAATAGCTATCGCAGAGGCGCAAGAGCTCGTTGGCGCTGGAGCGGATGTCGCGGTTGCGCACGTACGTGGCGAGCACCTCCTGCTCACGGCGGGAAAGCTCGTAGCGTCGGGCAACGCCGTCGATGCGGCAGCCTCGTCGAGAGGTTCCGACGCAGCTTCGGGCTGCTCCGTCAATGCCGAGAAGATCATGTAGCCACCCGCGAGGACGACGTGGGTCAGGAGCATGATGGGGAGCATGCCGATCCGCTCCCCCGACGCGATGGCATTGGCCACAGCGACGGCAAAGGAAACGAGGATGGCCGAACCAGCGGCCAAAAGCTTGCTGTTCCGCATGACATGCTCCTCTCGTGATTGAAAAAGGCCCCGTCGAGTGACTGCTCGGCGGGGCCCATGGAAAAGAAGGGCTTCGCGGTTGCGAACCCTACTCCGCGTCCTCTTCGGCGGCGGCGTGGATAAGCGAAAGGTCGGCGCGCTCGTTGGTGTGCCCTTAACGCGGATGTAGACCTCATCGATGATGATGATCAGGATCGCGCCGATGGTGATGGGCAGCGTACCGGCGAGGGTCTCGGCATCGAAAGCCAGGGGCACGCAGGTGAGGATCAGGCAGAGCACGATCTGGATGAAGGGCAGCCAGGCCATGACCTTGAGCACGCCCTCTCCACCGGGAACCTTGTAGGGGCGCTCGGTGTCGGGATCCATCTTGCGGAGCTTGAGGAACGCCGGGAACATGGGCAGGTAGGACGATCATCCGTGCATACCACGAAACTGTGAAGGCGGGGCAGCATCTGGTCGAGCGGCCCTCGATGAACGCGCTGTATGCATACGACCTCGAAGATAAGGGGTTCATCTCCGCATACCTGCAGACTCCTCAGGAGGCGCGCTTCTCGGTCTTCTTCCCTGCAGCCTGCAATCCCGATCAGGGCTATCTCAACGGAACCGCCGTCCCCATCGCCGCGAGCATGGACGAGCCGACGTGGACGTATAGGCGCGGCTCCGGTCCGTGGATGGAATGCCTGCTCGAAACAGGTTACGACCTACCCGACCAGAACAACCTCGACGCGTTGGTGGGCGAGCTGCGCAAGCTGGGCCATGAGCCGGGCTGCGCCATCGCCGAATACCTCACCTTCGGCGCAGGCGACGACGGCGTGCGCCACGATTACTACCGCTGTTGAATCGAGGCGCTGTAGCAGGGACTGCCGTCACTCCGCGACCTCGGTGGGCCACTCGTAGCCCTCGGGCATAGGCGCGTACTGGCGCGCCACCTCCTCGGGGATGCGGTAGTCCGAGGCCATGAGCTCGGAAACGGTGATGAACTCGAAGCCCTGCTCGCGGAGTTTGTCGATGATCTGGGACAGCGCCTCGATGTCCTGGCTGCGGTCTCCCCCGCCGTCATGCATGAGGATGATGTCGCCGCTCGAGACGCCGGTCGTGCAGTTCGCGATGATCGCCTCGGCGCCCGGCAGCTCCCAATCGAGGCTGTCGATGTTCCAGATGACCGATGCGCTCATCGTCCCGCCGGAGCTCCGCCAGCAGTACTCGTTCCAGTTGCCGTAGGGCGGGCGGATGACCGTCGTGTTGATGCCGGCGTAGTCGCGCAGCACCTCGAACGCCTCTGCCGTCTCCGCGTAGGTCTCCTCCTGGGTGGTGGCGTAGTGGTTCCAGTGGTTCATCGTGTGGCTCATGACCTCGCAGCCCGCCGCCTCGATCGCGGCGGTCGTCTCGGGCCAGCTCTCGACGCTCGATCCCAGGCAGAAGAACGTGGCGCGGACGCCCTTCTCCTTGAGGATCGCGAGGATGTCGGCGGTGTAGGAGCTCGGACCGTCATCGAAGGTCAGGACCACGACCTTGCGTCCGTCGGACGGGACGGGATTGACCGAATCGAGGATGCAGTTCTGCGGCTCCTGGACAACCTCGACGAGGATCTCCTCGCCGGAGATGGAGCCGACCTGCACGCGGGACACGCCGGGAACGCCCCATTGGCGGACGAACGTCACCGCGCGCACGCGGTCGGGCGGCACGAGCAGCGGCGGAGCTACCCGCTCGACGACCTCGGAGTCCTCGGTCACGTCGCCGCCATCGCGGATGGAGATGGATTCGTATCCCTCGATCCTGTATGCCTGCTGCTCGGCATCGGAAAGCGGGGTTCCGTTGAGGACGATCGAGTACCGCTCTCCCCCGCCCGCCTCGATGAGGTTGCCGCTGATCGAGTAGAGGTCGCCCGGCATGGGCACGACGCCCGAGGCGACGTACACGTCCTCGAGGGACGAGTGGTACATGATATCGACGGACCTGCCGTTGATGGTCACGCGCACGTCGCGATGGAGCCAGAACCACACGCCTCCGACGGCGAGTCCGGCAACCACCACGAGCGCGAGCAGCACGAACAGCCAGCGCGGCCCATGGGGCTCATCGTCCACGTCATAGAACTGGGGCTGATAGGACTCATCCATGGTGCGTTCCTTCTTCGTTTCGAATCCTGCCTCAATTATATGCAGCCCCGCGTTTTGGGGACGGTTCCTTTTTCGCGGTTTTCCGCGTTTTGGGGACGGTCCCTTTTTCACAATCCCCAGCAGAAATGCATAGATTGACTTATCTGATGAATAATGTTTCCATAGTATTTCGAGACATAAAGAACGAAATCATCGGCTTCGGAGGAACGTCGTATGCAGCATGCCCCCATGACCGAGCGGCTGATCGAGATGCTCGACGCCAATCACGAGATCGCCCTCATGCTCGAGAAGTCCATCGCTCTGGCGGCGCAGGCGAACCCCGACCCCGTCACCAACCCCGCGCAGACGGTCGAGCGCTTCCTCGCGTACCTCGACCATGCCGCGACCGCGCTTCCGTGGAACATCGCGCCGTGGGCAGAGGATACCTACTCATCGCTCTACGACCAGATCGACCAGAGCCTCTGCTACTTCTACTTCATCCTCGACCAGCCGCTGCCCGAGCTCGAGGGCACGCACCCCTACTTCAACTCGCTGCAATACGTCGAGCCCATCCGCTCGTGGATGATCGAGTTCACGCGCGCCTACGGCATGTTCCTCGACACGCCGGCGTCTTGGAACGGCGCGTATCTCGCCCGTGCGCAGGCAGACCCCGAGTACCACCTCATGGACGGAACCTACGAGGACCCGTCCAGCTGGCACACCTTCAACGACTTCTTCTCGCGCCACCTCGCATCGCCCGACGTGCGCCCCATCGCGCGGCCCGAGAACGACCGCGTCGTCATCTGCCCGGCCGACTCCACGCCGCAGAACGTCTGGAACATCGACGAGAACTCGCTGGTCATCAGCGATAACCCCGTCATCATCAAATCGGGGTCGCTCCGCAGCGTCGATTCGCTGCTCGGACCGAGCCGCTTCAAGGGCGCGTTCGCGGGCGGGCGTCTCTCGCACACCTTCCTCGACGTGCACGACTACCACCGCTACCACTTCCCCGTGGGCGGCGTGATCCGCGAGGTCTGCAAGATCCCCGGCGACGTGGCAGCCGGCGGCTTCACCATCTGGGATCCCGAGGAGCGCCGCTATCGCCTCATCCAGACCGACACCGCCTGGCAGTCGCTCGAGACGCGCGGCCTCGTCGTGGTGGAGACCGACAACTACGGCCTCGTGGCGCTCCTGCCCATCGGCATGTCGCAGGTCTCGTCGGTGAACTTCGAGCCCGCGGTCGTCGAGGGCGCCCGCGTGGAGAAGGGCGATATGCTCGGCTTCTTCCTCTTCGGCGGCAGCGACTACGTCATGCTCTTCCAGAAGGAGGCCGGCTTCGACCTCACCACGCCGCGCATCGACCGCGAGACGTTCGAGCACCGCCTCTTCGGCGAGGAGTACGGCCGCTTCCTGCCGTAGCCGCAGAGGTGGGGCAACCTGTCCCTCTGCGCGAAAAGGAGACGAACAACCTGTCCCCATGAGCCAAAAGGAGACGAACAACCTGTCCCCATGAGCGAAAAGGCCCCCGGACGGATCCGGGGGCCTTCGAAACCTGTCAAACAACCTGTCCCTTTGACAGGAACCGTGCGCTTATGCGTAGAGGTCCTTGAGGCGGAGCAGGTGCTCGTAGCGGGCCATGGCTGCAGCCTCGTTCTTGGCGAACAGCTCGGTGGCGCGCTCGGGGAACTCGCGGGTGAGGCGGTTGTAACGGGCCTCGTTCATCAGGAACTCCTGATAGCCGCCCGCCGGCTCCTTGGAGTCGAGCGTGAACTGCTTGCCGGGCTCGGCAGCCGGGTTGAAGCGGAAGAGGTTCCAGTAACCGCACTCGACGGCCTTCTTCATCTCGTCCTGGCAGTGGGTCATGCCGCCCTTGATGGAGTGCATCTCGCAGGGGCTGTAGCCGATGATGATGGACGGGCCGTCGTAGGCCTCGGCCTCCTGGATGGCCTTGAGGGTCTGAGCGGGGTTGGCGCCCATGGCGACCTGCGCCACGTAGACGTAGCCGTAGCTCATCGCGATCTCGGCGAGGCTCTTCTTCTTGATCTCCTTGCCGGCAGCGGCGAACTGCGCGACCTGGCCGATGTTGGAAGCCTTGGAGGCCTGGCCGCCGGTGTTGGAGTAGACCTCGGTGTCGAAGACGAAGACGTTGACGTTGCGGCCGGAGGCGAGGACGTGGTCGAGGCCGCCGAAGCCGATGTCATACGCCCAGCCGTCGCCGCCGAAGATCCAGAAGGACTTCTTGGTGAGGTAGGCCTTGTCGGCGAGGATGGCCTTGGCGTCGTCGCAGCCGCACTCCTCGAGGGCGGCGATCAGCGCGGCAGCGGTGGTCTTGCTGGCAGCGGCGTCGTTCTTGGCCTCGAGCCATGCAGCGCCGGCCTCCTTGACGGCCTCGGAGGCGCCGTCCTTGGCGATGAGGGCCTTGACCTGCTGCTCGACCTTGTCCTGGACGGCCATGTAGCCGAGGTAGAGGCCCAGCCACGCGGGGCCGTGGCCCTCGGCGTTGGTGGTGTAGGGGCTGGTGGCCGCGGGGTTGCCCCAGATGGAGGAGCAGCCGGTGGCGTTGGAGATGAACATACGGTCGCCGGCGACCTGGGTCACGAGGCGGGCGTATGCGGTCTCGGCGCAGCCTGCGCAGGAGCCGGAGAACTCAAGCAGCGGCTTCTTGAACTGGATGCCCTTGAGGTTGTTGGCGACAACGCCCTCCTTCTCGGTGACGTTGGCGACGCAGTAATCGAAGTTGGCCTGCTCGGCGAGCTCCTGCTCCTGGCCGACCATCTTGAGGGCGTTCTTGGGGCAGACGCCGGCGCAGACGCCGCAGCCCATGCAGTCGAGCGGCGAGATGGCGAGCGTGAACTTCATGCCCGGGAACTTCTTGGCGGGCGTGAGGTCGAGCAGCTTGATGCCCTCGGGCGCAGCGGCGGCCTCGGCCTCGTCCAGCGCGAACGGGCGGATGGCGGCATGCGGGCAGACGTTGGCGCAGTTGTTGCACTGGATGCAGGCGGCAGCGTCCCACGTGGGAACGAAGGCGGCGACGCCGCGCTTCTCGTACGCGGAGGCACCGAGCTCGAACTGGCCGTCGGCGATGTCCTTGAATGCGGAGACGGGCAGGCTGTCGCCGTCCATGAGGTCGATCGGGTGCAGGAGCTTCTTGACCTGCTCGACGATAGCGGCCTTGCCCTCGAGGGTGAGATCGACGGGCTCGTCGACGGCGTCCTTCCAGGACTCGGGAACCTCGACCACCTGGAACGCGGTGGCGCCGGCGTCGATGGCCTTCCAGTTGGCCTCGACGATGGCCTGGCCCTTCTTGGCGTAGCTGTGCTCCGCGGCATCCTTCATGTACTTGATGGCCTCCTCCTGCGGCAGGACGCCGGAGAGGGTGAAGAATGCGGACTGGAGGATGGTGTTGGTGCGCTTGCCCATGCCGACCTGGATGGCGAGGTCGATGGCGTTGATGAGCACGAGGCGGATGTTGTTGTTGGCGATGTAGCGCTTGGCCTCGGCGTTGAGGTGGTGCTCAAGCTCCTCGAGCGACCACTGGCAGTTGATCATGAACGTGCCGCCCGGCTTGACATCCTGGACCATCTTGAAGCCCTTGGTGATGTAGCTGGGGTTGTGGCAGGCCACGAAGTCGGCGCCGCCGGTCTTCTTGGAGTCGTACTGGAAGTAGGCCTGGACGTACTTGTCGGTGTGGTCGCCGATGATCTTGATGGAGTTCTTGTTGGCGCCAACGGTGCCGTCGCCGCCGAGACCCCAGAACTTGCACTCGATGGTGCCGGGGGCGGAGGTGATGGGGGCGTTGGGATCCTCGTCGAGGGAGAGGTTGGTGACGTCGTCGACGATGCCGATGGTGAACTCGCGCTTGGGCTCATCCTTGGCGAGCTCGGCGTAGACGGCGAATGCGGACGCGGGAGGCGTGTCCTTGGAGCCGAGGCCGTAGCGGCCGCCGATGACCTTGATGCCGGCCTTGCCAGCCTCGAACAGGGAGTTGATGACGTCCTGGTAGAGGGGCTCGCCCAGGGAGCCGGGCTCCTTGGTGCGGTCGAGGACGGCGATGGACTTCACGGTCTCGGGGAGAGCCGCGATGAAGTGGTCGAGGGACCACGGACGGTACAGGCGGACCTTCAGGAGGCCGACCTTCTCGCCCTTGGCGGTCAGGTAGTCGACGACCTCCTCGAGCACGTCGCAGAAGGAGCCCATGCAGACGACCACGCGGTCGGCGTCGGGAGCGCCGTAGTAGTCGAACAGATGGTAGCTGGTGCCGAGCTTGGCGTTGACCTTGTCCATGTACTCCTCGACAACGGCGGGAAGCGCGTTGTACGCGGGGTTGCAGGCCTCACGATGCTGGAAGAAGATGTCGCCGTTCTCGTGGGAGCCGCGGGCATGCGGATGCTCGGGGTTGAGGGCGTGGTCGCGGAACGCCTGGACGGCGTCCATGTCGCACATTTCCTTGAGGTCCTCGTAGTCCCAGATGGCGACCTTCTGAATCTCATGGGAGGTGCGGAAGCCGTCGAAGAAGTTGATGAACGGCACGCGGCCCTTGATGGCGGAGAGGTGAGCGACGGCGCCGAGGTCCATGACCTCCTGGACGCTGTTCTCGGCGAGCATGGCGAAACCGGTCTGGCGGCAGGCCATGACGTCGGAGTGGTCGCCGAAGATGTTCAGCGCGTGGCTCGCCACGGTACGGGCGGACACGTGGAAGACCGACGGCAGGCCCTCGCCCGCGATCTTGTACATGTTGGGGATCATGAGCAGGAGGCCCTGAGATGCGGTGTAGGTGGTGGTAAGTGCACCTGCGCCGAGCGAGCCGTGGACCGCGCCAGCCGCGCCAGCCTCGGACTCCATCTCGATGACCTTGACCGTGGTGCCGAAGATGTTCTTCTGGCCCGCGGCTGCCCACTGGTCGACGTAGTCGGCCATCGGGCTGGACGGCGTGATCGGGTAGATGCCCGCCACTTCCGTGAACGCGTACGACACCCACGCCGCAGCGTTGTTACCGTCCATGGACTTGAATTTTCTAGCCATGTCCTCTCCTCTGCTAGACTCTGCAACCCGCCTCGAGGCGGATCATTCCAACACATGTTTTGGGCTTGGGATCGATTGGGATGCAATATGCCCATAGAACAGACTAATTATATGCGCAACGGAAGCCCTTTGACCGCCAGACACCCGCCGAAGGTAGGCAAATGAACGCCTCGTGGGAAACGCGGAACCGGGCGGTGGGAGGCTGCTAGCGGCGCTGCTTGCCTGCCTTCTCGAAAAGCCGCTGGTAGGAGGCGGAGAAGCGCTCGGACTGCGCGCCCGCGCGATCGGACGCCGGCACCACGCCGTGCTCGTCTGAGGCGAGGAAGACCTCGTCCGCCTCGAGCGTTCCGTCGGAGAGCAGGCCCGCGAGGTCGGGTTGGAAGGTCGTGGGGACGCCGAGGGTCTGGGCGAGCTGGAGCACGAGGCTCGCCGCACCGCCGCGGACGGCGTCGGACGCGGTGCCCGCCAAGAGCTCGCCGCCGATGAAGGCGAAGAGCGTCTCGGGGGCGACGTCCGTCTCGTCCTGCTCGCGCATCGATCCGAGGGCGCGGGCGATGAGCGCGGCCTCGTCCGTGCGCGCGAGCGGCTCGTAGGGCCCCACGGTCATGGCGGCGGCGCCGTTCTCATCGACGATGAGCAGCAGGACGCCGTCGGGGTTCTCGACGCTCCCCTCGGCGAGCGTCCACTCGATATGCTGCTTGGCCCACGCCACGAGCTCCGGCGTGATGGGCCTGCCGTTCACGATGCGGCGCGCGAGGGCGCGGATATGGCGGTTCCCGAGCAGGAGCGTCCCCGCCGCGAGACGCCAGCGGCAGACGAGCGCCGGCGTTCCCAGCGAGAAGCCCTCCATCTCGTGATGGCGCGTGTCGGCCATGTCCCCTCCTGCGTGCGCGAACCGCCTCCGTGTGCGAAACTACATGCTAGCGTACGACACGGAGGTCGGGCATGGATTCCAGCGCAGCGGCGCGAAACACAGCGGTGACGGTGGGGCGCTTCGCCCCCTCTCCGTCCGGCCGCATGCACGTGGGCAACGCGTTCGCCTCGCTCATGGCGTGGCTCGCAGCCCGCGCCGAGGGCGGGAGGATGGTCCTGCGCATCGAGGACCTCGACGATCGCTGCCGCGACCGCGCGGTGGCCGAGACCCTCATCGACGATCTCGCGTGGATGGGCCTCTCCTGGGACGAGGGGCCCTTCTGGCAGAGCGCTCGCGAGGATGTATATGCAGACGCGTTCGAACGGCTCGAGGAGCAGGGCCTCGTCTACCCGTGCTTCTGCTCGCGCGCCAGCCTCCACGCGGCGACGGCCCCCCATGCGAGCGACGGCACCTACGTCTACCAAAGGACCTGCCGCGGGCTCTCCCCCGCCGAGATCGAGCGGAGGCGCGCGGAACGCGCACCTGCGATGCGCCTCATGGTGGATGGCGCGGAGATCTCCTTCGACGATGCGGTCTTCGGACCGCAGCACGAGCTGCTCGAGCGGGACTGCGGCGACTTCGTGATCCGACGCGCCGACGGAGTCTACGCCTACCAGCTGGCCTGCGCGGTCGATGACGCGCTGATGGGCATCACGCAGGTGGTGCGCGGCAACGACCTGCTCGGCTCGACCGCACGCCAGATGCACGTGCAGCGGCTGCTCGGTCTGCCGAACCCCGGTTACGGGCATGTGCCGCTGCTGGTCGCCGCGGACGGGCGGCGGCTCGCCAAGCGCGACGGCGACCTGGACCTCGGTGCGCTGCGGGCGCGCGGCATCGCCGCGGATCGGCTCGTGGGGTGGCTCGGATCGCTCGCAGGCCTCGTCGACGAGGGCGCGGAGCTCACGGCCGACGAGCTTGCAGCGCACTTCTCATGGGAGAAAGTCAGGGCGTGCGGACGGCAAATCGTGGTGGACGCGGAGAGCCTTTCGCGGTATGATTCGTAAGCACCTACTGGAGAGCTGACCGAGAGGCCGAAGGTGCTCGCCTGCTAAGCGAGTAAGGGCCGCAACGCCCTTCTGGGGTTCGAATCCCCAGCTCTCCGCCAGAACTTTTCGAGCCCCTGGCCAGGGGCTCTTTTCATGTGGCTGGGGCACGAACGACGATTCCGCCTCTCTGCACCCCCTCCGGAATTGACTTGGTATCCTCGCAAGCGCGCATATACCAAATCAACTGCACTTTGCCCGCCACTATCTGGGCTTTTGCTTCCGAGACAGCGTTGATTTGGTGGCCCGCTTCTCATCCCCCTCGTACGCAGCCACCAAATCAACTAATGAAGCCCCTGATTCCTGCATCGGATGGTAGTGTGCCGAAAGCTGGTGTCATCAATCCCGGCGCGAGCGGCAGGCCTTGAGCCTGCCCGAGCGGCGGGACGACGCCCGGAACCGTCTGCATTCTA
>CADBJR010000036.1 GCA_902795065.1 uncultured Coriobacteriaceae bacterium | reverse complement strand
CAGCCGCTCGCGGGCATCCCCTGCCATGGGTTCGGCGGAGGCGTCGCGGAAGTCGTCCATGGAGCGGATGTCGAGGTCCTCGCAGAGGTCGAGCATGTCGGCGACGTCCTTGGCAGCGTACCTCCCGCCGTCGATCACGCCGAGGACGGAAGGCGCTGCGCCCCCTGCCGCGATGCCGGATGCGATGGCTTCCCTGATGCGCCATGCGGCCTCAGCGCCGATCTTGCGCCTCCCGCGTGCCCTGTCGGAGGCGAGCCAGCGCTTCGGATGGCCGGCGAGCGTGTAGACCCATTCGCCCCTCCGGCCCTCATGCACCTCCATGCCCAGCGCGCGGCAGCTCTCGAGGTACTCCCCGGTGGACCGGGAGAGCTTCACGGCGCACCTCATCCTCTGCCGGATGTCCTCCTTCCAGGAGTAGCCGCCGGCATCGACGATTGCCTGCTCCCCGCGCGTCCTCGCGACGTCCTGGACGGTTGCGGGGGCCGCACGCCCCTCGGAGCGCGCGGTCGTGCTCTCGAAGGCCCTGAGACCCATGCCGCGCGCCAACTCCTGCAGGTCGCGATCCATCCTGCGGTAGGACCCGGCCGACAGCTTCGGGGCGATCCTCCTCCCGTCTACCAGGTTGACGTTGTTGACGACGATGTGGGCGTGGGGGATGCCCTTGCGGTTGTCGTCGTGGTAGAAGATCGCCACCTGATAGTCGCCGAAGTGCCTCTCGGCCCAGGCGGTGGCGAGGCTGCGCAGGGTCGGGAGGTCGACGTGGTCCCTCGGGTCGGGGGAGACGATGAAGTGCTCGAAGGTGCGCATCCTCCCCTTCGGGGAGTGGATGTCGGGCCTGTCCGTCCCGAAGAGCCTGCGGGTGTCGTCCATCTGCCTCCAGACCTCGCGGCCGGAGCCGTCGATCTCGGAGCAGTTGATGTAGTCCGCCGCGAGCGCCCTCCCGTCCCTCGTCAGGTACTCGATGCAGCCCCTGACCGACCTCGAGCTGCCCGCCCTAGCCTTGAGCTGCGGCATGGTGCCACCCCCTGTCGATTTTGATGAGGGAGTCGAGCGAGAGGGCCCGCTTCACCCTCGCCTCGAGTTCCAGGTTCTCGTCGAGGAGGATTGCGAGGTCGCCCCTGACCTCCTTGAGCGTCCTCGAGAACTCATGCATCTCGGCGGCGTCCGGCCTCCCGGACCCCAGGTATGGCCCGACTGCCCTCGCGAGTGTGTTGCACGCCATCGCCGCCTGGTTGAGGTTCACGCCGTGTCGGCGGAACTCGAACAGGATGCGGCGCCACGTCTCGGCATCGATGTAGGCGATGGAGCGGGACAGGGGGTCGCGGTCCTCGCGGGGGAGGACGGCTTGGGCCGCGAACCGCATGTACTCGCTCCGGGTCATGGAGAACGACTCCGCCCGTTCGTCGATCTCCGCCGCCTCCTCCGGCGTGAGCCTCAGATGGAGGTCGACGGTGCGCCTTGCGTTGTCAGCGCTCATAGGGGATTCCTCTCGTACGGTCGACGAAGAAGGTGGAAGGGGCCGCGGGGCATCCCCCGCGAGACGGAGCCGCGCTTTGCGTGCTCCGTCTTCGGCTCCTCACCTCTTCCGGATCGCGCGGGCGGTCACAGGGGCACCGGCATTCCTGCTGCCCCCGTGGTCCGAGTCGAGCTGGGAGCCCGGTGGCTTGTGGATACGAAAAGCAGCGCTTGTATCCACAAGCCACGATACTTGCTGTGTGAGAGCAGACGCCCAGCCCCGTCGCTCTCGCTCAGCAGAACAGGTGGGATGCCGGGACGTAGGAGAGGTCCACGGCGGTCCCTGACACGCCCTCGCGCCACTTCTCGAAGAGCAGGCGCACCGTGCGCTCATCCCCGCAGTCCTCGAGCTCCGTCATCTTCAGGACGATGTCCGCGTCATGCTGGAGCATCGAGCTCCCGCGGATCGACCCGTCCTTGCCCACGGCAGAGATGGCGATGACCGGGACCTGCTCGGTGTGGGCGATGGAGGCGAGGATGCGCGAGATCCTGTCAATCTGGTCGGTGGCGGTGAACGCGGAGCCCTCGAGGGAGAGGAGCTGGACGTAGTCCACCACGACGAGCAGGTCCTCGCCCTTGGAGCGGAACTGGTGGATGGCGTTCCTGAGCTCCTCGACGGTCCTGCCCGTCTTCTCGCCGGGGGTGAAGGAGTCGTCGACGATGGTGATCGAGCTGCAGACCCTCTTGGATTGGGAGACGATCTGTGCCATGTAGCTCTGGCGCACGAGGGGGAGCTCGTCCATCTCGACGAACTCCTGCGCGTCGATCCGCGAGTCGAAGTCGCTGAGGGCGGACACCAGGGGGAGCATGCGCCGCATGATCGCCTTGCTCGACAGCTCGAGCGACATGATGATCACCCTCACCTCGGCGGAGGCGCCCAGGGCGATGTTGATGCCGAGGTCCGACTTGCCCACGCCCCCCGGGCCGTGCACGAGCACGAACTCGTCCCTGAGCCCGTGCAGGACCTGCTGGAGGGGGAGGGGATGGATGGGGATCCTGCCCTTGTCGCCCACGAAGATCGAGGGAAGGTCGTCGAGGAGGTGCTCGGAGGTTCTCGAGTAGGCCGACGGGATCGGCGCGGCCATCAGGAGACGCCCCCGCCCTGGATCTTGCCCTGGAGGTAGTCGAGGAACACCGATTCGAACACGAAGTGCCTTCCCCTGATTTCGAACGCCTTGCCGGTCTCCTCGATGAGCTCGCGGGAGACCTTGCGGCTGAAGCCGGTGATCTCCGTGACGTCGTTGACGCTGAGGAGGCGGTCGTTTCCGATCATCTTCAGGGGCGGGGATTCAAGAGCAGCCGTTTCCATGAGCTATACTCCCTTGTTGAGTTGCCTGCCCTCTGGAGACTCGTTGGCGCGATTTGCAGGGGGCAGGCGGCCGATTGTAGCGCTGGCGGAGCCTTTTGCCTATCCAGACGGTGTTGGGCGGTGCCAGCTGTGCCCGGGAGCTCCTTTGGAGCCATATGGCGTCCCTGGAGTCCCAAGACACCTCAATTGTATGGCTGGGGGTCCCTGAGAACCCCTACGTTGACCTGCAGCGCCTTCCGCGGGCCTGCGACTCACCGGGAGCTGCCCGCGAAATGAGCATCTCCGCTCACCTGGCGGTGTTTGGCGCTCAAAATGCGGCATCTGATACCCATGTGTTCTTTATGTGATGGAAGGGGAGATGGGCCTGTCCTGCAGCGTCTATCTGGGGCTCCGCTGCCTTCCCCCATCCGCTCGGATGCCTAGAAGCGCCTCTTCTCGGCCACGAGATCGACGATGTTGGCATGCACGATTCGCCGCACCAGCGCACGCCGGAGATGACCTTGATGGTGCCCTCGTCGTGGAAGAAGCCACGGGTCTTCGCCAGGTACCGTTCTCTCCTGCACAGCTCCATGGTGCTCCAAATAGGCGGTTAAGGGGGTACTTTCTGTCAACGGCAGCATGAAGTACCGCGTTAACCCGCAATTATTGGACTTGAAGAGGAGGCTGAAATCCAAAATGCTCCGTAAGAACGCATGCACGCTGAGTGCCGAGAAGCCCTGCCAAGAAGCTTGATTATCCAGTGTGTTCAATCTTTCAGCGGCACTTCAGGCAGTCGAAGATTCGATAGCCCCCCATCTAATGATCCGAACGCCTCTGCAAGTACTCCTGCCGGAGGACCGACGCCATCTCCTAATCTTAGAGACCACATCGACAATGTGGATAAGGTTGGCAAACAGGGAATTTCTGGCTGCCATAACAGCGAAATCTTCGAGGAAGCCCTCGAAGAGCTTGGGGGTACAATCGAAAGCAGAGAGCCTGTCTCGTCGATTGATGGCGTTGAGGTGGTTACGTACAGGCTTCCAAAACGAGATCGGCAAGGCAACCCGACTGACGAGATGCGGTCAACCTCCTTCACGAAGACAGTCTTCGATCCCGACAAGATTTCAACGGATGAGTATGTCGGAAGAGGGATGGAGGCAGCAGCTGAGGCTGCAAGCAGATCTGACTCGGGAACACTTGGGCACGAGTGGACCGGTACGGATTCCCAGGGTGTCACATGGCATGGTTATACAGATTCGAATGGAAATGTGACCTCGTTCTATCCGACTGACTAGGATGTGAAACAGATGAGTGAGATGATTCTTACCGACAATGATTTGGCCGATCCCTCTCATTGGCCTGTGACGGTAGCCTTCGGCTTATTCGATGACCAGATGCAAGGCTTCTTGGGCATTGCCCGTGGGATGAGCAATGGCATCGGATACTCAGCTAACGACAAGGGCGTACTGTTTTGGAACGATCTCGACGATTACGATCGCGCTCATGAGGAGCGTTTCGATGTCGAATGCTTCCTTCTGGACAACTCGTGTAGGCTGACATTCCTCGAATTCTATCAGTACATGAAGCTGGCCTTCACGCGCTACTCGGAACGGCATCCCGAATGTGCCGAAGAGCTGGAGAATGATTCAAGAAGGTTTGCGGACCTATTTCTTTAGCATGGAGCTCGTTTGATTCAGCATGGAGCCCCAGAGAGCTCTGGTTTGTCCCGTGCGATGTGGGCTCAAACGCTGTCTACCATCTACTGCTATTCTCAGCACCCATCCGCCGACAGCCCGTGCTCCTCCATGTACGATTCCGCGCGGCGCGCCTCGGCCCTCGTCAGCATCGAGAGCTGCCGTCCGAGCTCTGCCTGATCGAGGTGCGGCCAGAGTCGCCCGATTGCGGCGACGTCCTTCTCTGCCTTTTTGTCGCGCTCCCCGTTGACGACCATCTTCTGCACGGCATAGGCTTCGGGCGACGGCACTGAGACGCCCATTCCGTGGTACTCGACGGTGATCGTGGACCTCGAGAGGATGCCCAGGTGCCTGAGCGACTGGGCGGTCACGCCGACGTTGGTGCTCAGCGCGCTCTCGAGCCCGGCGCCCATCTTGGCGATGAGGAACTCGATCTCGAGGCCCCCGGGGGAGAAGATCTTCGTGACGCCGGTCAGGCGGTCGCTGTCCACGTGGTACCCGCGCTTTCGCGCCTCGGCTGCAACCGATGCTGCTGGCTGCGGGCGGCGCAGGTTCCTCACCAGGAAGTCGACGTCGCGGGTCCTGATGTTGGGGGAGAACCCGGGGAGGATGTCGGTATGCGCGTACATGTACTCCGCCCACGACCCGATGAGGACGACGTGCTCGAGGCACCCCGCCCCGTCGAGCACCCTGAGGAACGCCTCCAGCTCATGCTCCTGCCCGTTCATCGGAAAGCCTCCTCCCCAGCGCCCGCTCGATCTGGCGCATCGCCCTCACCTGCTCCTTGCGCTCCCTGATGCAGCGCGCGCGGGACTCGAGCTGCGCGCGGAGCCCCTCCACGTCCGCCCTCGGGACGTACACGCTCCTGACATGGTTGCCGTCGCGGTACTGGAGGTAGCAGTAGGGGCGTCCCTTTATGACCTTCTCCCTGATGCTTCCCCGCGGGAGGGAGGCGAGCTCGTCGTCCAGGGCCCGCACCATGCGGGCGGATCTGTCGTATTCCTCGAGGAGGATCTCCTCGAGCACCGATGCCATGGCGGCCTCCCTCCCAAGATAACCTACAAATATACGTCATCAATCATATTGTAGGGTAACTTGCGGGGGTGTCAACCATGATGGAATCCGTCTATCTACAGGATCAGCCTTCTCACACTAGCGAATGCAATATGAGCTGCTTTTGACATAGCGCTGTGTGATCACGTCCCGCAGGGCGCTACACGGCCGATGATTTCAGCAGCTCGTCGAAGAGCACGGAGGCAGCCTCGTCGTTCTTGGAGAGGGCCCTGGTGTACTGCTTGAGCGTGAGGCTGGGGCTGCTGTGGCCCAGGCGTGCCTGGACGGTCTTGACGTCGACGCCGTTGCCGATGAGCAGCGTGCTCTGGGTATGCCTGAGCGAGTGGGGCAGGAGGCCCTCGTAGGCCGTCCCGCGATGGAGCGTCTTGCCGGCGAACTGGATTTCGCGCACGTTCTTGGTGTACCTGCCGAAGCCGTTGTCTGCGCAGAAGTCCTTGAACCACCTTCCGAGGTTGTGGGGCGCTATGAACGTCGCCGCAGGGACCTTGACCTCCTCGCCGTCCATCTCGACCGTCACGACCGTGAATGCGTGGGCCACGAACGCCTCGTCGCTCCACCTCACCCGTTTCTCGGCGAACTGCGCCTTCTGCATCTCCTGCCATCGCCCGAGCAACTCCGCCGTCGACTTGCTGATCGAGACGACGCGGTTGCTCGTTGCGGATTTCGGCGCGGCGAGGTCGAGGTCGCCGGTGAGCTGCTGGCAGATGACGATCTTCCCCTCAGAGAGCAGGACGTTCTTCCACTGCAGGCCCAGGGCCTCCCCGCGCCGGCATCCTGTCTCGAGCAGGATGAGGGTCGCTATTGGGTACGGTCCCAGAGGGAGTTCGAGCAGCTTGGCCTTGAACGTCGCAGCCTGCTCTGCGGTGAGCACCGCCTTCTGCTTGTACTGGGGCTGGGAGACCTTGACGCCGTCTGCGGGGTTCGTGCCCATGACCCCATCGTAGACGCCCTGCTTGAAGGCCTTCCTGAGGAGCTTGTTGACCTCGTAGACCTCGCTTGCCGTGATGGCCTCGTTTGCCAGGGCGTGGGCGTACACGGCCCGGAGGACGGAGGGGGATATCTCCGAGAGGCGGTGTCTACCGAGCATCGATTTCGTCTTTTTGATGCGCTGCGCCTCTCGCCTGTAGGTGGATGGCCTGACGGATCCGAACCTGTTCTTGTGGTATGTGTCGAGGAACCGGCCGACGGTCATCGTCGCAGGGGCCTGGACCACTCCCTTCTCGTTGAGCTCGCGCTTGTACTCTGCGGCGAACTCATCGACCTCGCGCAGCTGGGCCTTCTTGGTGACCGAGGTCGTATGGATTGTCCTCCAGGGGGAGTAGGCGTACTTGCCCGTGACGAGGTCGCGCCCCAAGTTGAAGCGAACACGGTAGACCCCGGGGGATATCTCCTCCCTGGAGCCTCTTCCGATAACCAGTTTCGTTCTCTGGGCTGGCAGTTTTGCCTCTTCCCTTGTGTACCCTTGCGCGCCTCTCGCTAGAGGCCTAGCGCAAGGGTACACAAGGGAAGAGGCAAAAGCAAACGAATGGGTAGATTTTTGGGTAGAATCCGTTATACTCATTTTAGCTGCAGAATTGCTAAAAATGGCTGTTTATCAGGTATTTTGATGCTTCGCGAGGTAGATAGAAAAACCCAGATAACGCCCAAAAATGTGCTCTCCTAAAGCGGGTGTCGGCCGTTCGAATCGGCCCGGGGGCACCAGCAATCCGCAGGCCAGACGCATCGCACGTCTGGCCTGCTCGCGTTGGGGCGGAGAAGCGCACGTTTCCGGAAGGACCGACGATGCAGGCAGGACGCACCTCGAAGGCGGAGCTCATCGACAATTGGTGCTGGGCGTTCGCGAGCGACGAGGACCGCCGCTACCACGACACCGAGTGGGGCGTCCCCGTCCACGACGACACCCGCATGTTCGAGCACCTCTCGCTCGAGTGCCTGCAGTGCGGGCTCTCGTGGAACACCATCCTGCTCAAGCGCCCCGTCATCCGCACGTGCTTCTCCGACTTCGACATCGATGCCGTGGCGGCGATGGGGGAGGACGACGTCGAGCGCATCCTCGCGACGCCCGGCATGCTGCGCTCCCGCGCCAAGGTCCGCGCGATCATCGGCAACGCCCGCGCCGCCCAGCGCGTGCGCGACGGGTTCGGCGGGTCGTTCGCGGCGTACTTCTGGAGCTGGACCGACGGCGCCACCATCCTCTACGAGGGCCACGACGAGGGCGGCATTCCCGCGCGGAACGGCCTCTCGGCGCGCATCGCTGCCGACCTCAAGCGCCGGGGCTTCTCCTTCGTGGGTCCTGTGAACGTCTACGCGCACCTGCAGGCGTGCGGTCTCGTCTGCGATCACAGCGGCCGCTGCCCGTGCCGTGCGGCCATCGTGGAGAGCCATCCCACGGCCGTCCTCCCGCGCGATGCCGAGGCGTAGAGGCGCACGTCCCGAGCCCTTCCCGCGCTTCCGCGCTGACTGCCCAAAAAACCTGCACAAATCGGCAAAAACAGCTGGAAATGCCCCCTGATTAGGGCTATAGTATTTCTTCGCGTCTCTCTGTAGAGGCAGTTTCTGCATGGAGAAGCATCATGGCTCCTGGGGCAGCCAACCCCAGGTGGTGCGAGGCAAAATCCCCGCACGTAAACCACCACGTTCTTAAGGAGGAAACATGGCAAAGAAGGACGCCGCACAGGCAACCCCGCAGGTCCCCGAGGGCTACACCCCGCGCCTCAAGGAGTACTACTTCTCCACCGTGCGCGACGAGCTCCAGAAGCAGTTCAACTACACCAACGTCCACCAGATCCCCAAGTTCGAGAAGATCGTCGTGAACATGGGCGTCGGCGAGGCTGCCCAGGATTCCAAGGTCATCGACGCCGCCGTCGCCGACCTCACGGCCATCACCGGCCAGAAGCCGCTCGTCACCCATGCCCGCAAGTCCATCGCTAACTTCAAGGTCCGCCAGGGCATGGCCATCGGCTGCAAGGTCACCCTCCGCGGCGACCGCATGTGGGAGTTCCTCGATCGCCTGATCGCCATCGCGATCCCGCGCATCCGCGACTTCCGCGGCATCTCCGCCAAGAGCTTCGACGGCCGTGGCAACTTCTCCATGGGCGTCACCGAGCAGCTGATCTTCCCCGAGATCGACTACGACAAGATCGACCGTACCCGCGGCATGGACATCACCATCGTCACCTCCGCCCCCACGGACGAGGAGGGCAAGGCCCTTCTGGCTGCCTTCCACTTCCCGTTCAAGGCCGAGTAACCGCTACCAACCAGGCCCCTCGGGGCCGTGAGAAAGATATGTAAGGAGGATTTGTGGCTAAGACATCGATGATCGTCAAAGCGTCGCGCGAGCCGAAGTATTCCACTCGTACGCAGAACCGTTGCCAGCGCTGTGGGCGTCCCCACTCCGTCTATCGCAAGTTCGGCCTCTGCCGTGTGTGCTTCCGCGAGCTAGCGAGCAAAGGCGAGCTTCCTGGCGTCCGCAAAGCTAGCTGGTAATCCAGTTCAAGGGAAGCTCTCGCGTCCAGGCGTGTGCGCCACGGGTGCACGCGAACCGGACACGCAGGTTCATCACGACCAAAAGGAGAAGAAGGATCAATGAAAATCACCGATCCCATTTCCGACATGCTGACGCGTATCAGGAACGCGAACTCGGCGAACAAGCCCGAGGTCTCCATGCCCTCGAGCAAGGTTCTCGTCGAGGTCGCTCGCGTCATGACGGAGGAGGGCTACATCGCGGGCTACGAGGTTGAGGATACCAAGCCCCAGAAGACCCTCCACATCACCCTCAAGTACGGCAACCGCGGCGCCAAGGTCATCAAGGGCATCCGCCGCATCTCCAAGCCGGGCATGCGCGTCTATCGCGCCGCGGCCGACCTGCCGCGCGTCCTCGGCGGCATCGGCACCGCCATCGTATCCACCTCCCGCGGCATGATGTGCGACCGCGATGCCCGCAAGGCCGGCATCGGCGGCGAGATCATCGCCTACGTCTGGTAATCCACGGCGAGAAGAAAGGAGACAAGATTATGTCCCGTATCGGCAAGCATCCTGTCATCGTTCCCGCCGGCGTCACCGTTGAGATCGACGGGCACACCGTGAAGGTCACCGGCCCCAAGGGCACGCTCGAGCGCACCTTCACCCCCAGCACCACCCTCAGCCTCGAGGACGGCCAGGTCAAGGTCGACCTCATCGACGGCGTTGCGGACTCCAACGCCCAGCAGGGCCTCACGCGCACGCTCATCAACAACATGGTCGTCGGCGTCTCCGAGGGCTTCGCCAAGAAGCTCGAGATGACCGGTGTCGGCTACCGCGCCACCCTCAAGGGCTCCGACCTCGACCTGTCCCTCGGCTACAGCCACCCCATCCTGTACAAGGCTCCCGAGAACATCACGTTCGAGGTTCCCGACAACACCCACATCGTCGTGAAGGGCATCTCCAAGGAGCAGGTCGGCCAGGTGGCAGCCGAGATCCGCAGGATGCGTCCTCCCGAGCCGTACAAGGGCAAGGGCATCCACTACGAGGGTGAGTACATCCGCCGCAAGCTCGGCAAGGCCGCCAAGTAACGCCTGCCAGCAGATAAAGACCACCACCCCGTCAGGTGGCGGCAACGGAAAAAGGAGATTTGAATGGACAAGTTGCAGAAGAAGAAGGCAGGGCTCAAGCGCCGCCAGCGCCGCGTCCGCGCCAAGATCTTCGGTACGGCGGAGCGTCCGCGCCTCTCTGTGCACCGCACCAACTCACACATCTATGCTCAGGTCATCGACGACGCCGACAGCAAGACCATCTGCTCGGCCTCCACGCTCGATCCCGAGTTCAGGGCTACCGGCAAGCTCGGCTCCAACAAGGACGCCGCTGCGTTCGTCGGCGAGCTCGTCGCAAAGCGCGCGATCGAGAAGGGCGTCACCACGGTCACGTTCGACCGCGGCGGCCGCATCTATCACGGTCGTGTGAAGGCACTGGCAGACGGCGCCCGCAACGCGGGCCTGAACTTCTAAGGAGGGGTTAGCATGCCTCGTGAACGTAAGCAGCAGTCGCGTCAGCAGGAGAGGGAGAGCGACCTCCAGGAGCGCGTCGTCTACATCCACCGCGTTTCCAAGGTCGTCAAGGGCGGCCGTCGCATGAGCCTCGTCGCGCTCGTCGCCGTCGGTGACGGCAAGGGCAACGTCGGCCTCGGCATGGGCAAGTCCACCGAGGTGCCTCTGGCCATCCAGAAGGCCGTCGACGACGCCAAGAAGAACATGTTCCACGTACCCATCGCCGAGGGCGGCACCATCCCGCACACCATCGAGGGCCACTTCGGTGCCGGCCGCGTCCTCATCATGCCCGCTGTCGAGGGTACCGGCGTCATCGCGGGCGGCCCCGTCCGCCCGCTCTTCGAGCTCGCCGGCATCACCAACGTCCTCTCGAAGTCCCTCGGCACCAACAACGCCCTCAACATCATCAAGGCTGCCGCAGAGGGCCTCAAGCAGCTCTCCAGCCCCGAGGACGCAGCCGCCCGTCGCGGCATGACCGTCTCGGAGATGTTCGTCGGGAAGGAGAACTAAGAGATGGCTGACAAGCTCAAGATCACGCTCGTGCGCAGCGCCGTCGCGTCCGTCAAGAAGGACCAGACCGCTACCGCCAAGGCGCTCGGTCTCCGCAAGATCGGCGACGTCGTGGAGCAGCCCGACAACGAGAGCATCCGCGGCATGATCTTCAAGATCAAGCACCTTGTCGAAGTTGAAGAGATGTAGAGGTACCCACATGCAGCTCAACGATCTTCGCCCCGCTGAGGGCTCAACCAAGAACCGCAAGCGCCTCGGCCGCGGCAACTCCAGCGGCCAGGGCACCACTGCCGGCCGTGGCTACAAGGGCCAGCTTTCCCGCTCCGGCGGCGGCAAGGGCAAGGGCTTCGAGGGCGGTCAGCAGCCGCTCGCCATGCGCTTGCCCAAGCTCCCCGGCTTCATCAACCACAGCCGCGTCGAGTACGCTCCCGTGAACGTCTCCCGCCTCGATGCCCTCTTCGCCGACGGCGACGTCGTCGATGGCACCTCCCTCGTGGAGAAGGGCGTCATCAAGGCAGAGTTCATCCCCGTCAAGGTCCTTGGCGACGGCGAGCTCACCAAGAGCCTCACCGTCCGCGTGGACAAGGTCTCTGCCTCCGCGCAAGCTAAGATCGAGGCAGCCGGCGGAAAGGTAGAGGCGGCGTGCTAAAGGGACTCGCAAACGCGTTCCGCATCCCGGAACTGCGTCAGAAGATCCTGCTTACGGTGGGCATTCTCCTGCTGTACCGCTTCGGCGCATACCTGCCCGTGCCGGGTGCGCCCTTCCAGGCCATGCTCGCCGCATATCAGGCTGGCCTCGCTTCCAGCGGGCCTCTTGCGGTGCTGAACCTGTTCTCCGGCGGCGCCCTGTCGCGCATGTCGGTCTTCAGCCTCGGCATCATGCCCTATATCACGGCTGAGATTATCATGCAGATGATGCAGGCGGTCATCCCCTCCCTTGGCGAGCTCGCCAAGGAGGGTGAGGCCGGTCGCCGCAAGATCACCCAGTACAACCGCTATATCACCATCGCGCTGGCGACCGTCAACGCCATCGGCTACTTCTTCCTGTTCAAGAGCTATGGCGTCACCTTCGCCAACACCGGCGTGCCCGAGCCCATCCATGCCTTCATCGTGGTCTTCACCATGGTCGTCGGCGCCATCCTCATCATGTGGCTCGGCGAGGTCATGACCCAGCGCGGCGTCGGCAACGGCATGTCGCTCATCATCTTCAGCAACATCATGAGCGGCCTGCCCGCGGCCCTGATCTCCTCGGTCACCGGCACCGGCAACATCGTCCTCACGATCATCACGTTCATCGTGATCATCGCCATCATCCCGCTGATCATCTTCATCGAGCGCGGGCAGAGGCGCATCCCGGTGCAGTACGCCAAGCGCGTCGTGGGCCGTCAGATGATGGGTGGACAGTCCACCTACCTGCCCATCAAGGTCAATACCGCCGGCGTCATCCCCATCATCTTCGCGAGCGCCATCCTCTACTTCCCGGCGCAGCTCTCGGTCTTCTTCCCCAATGTCGGTTGGGTCCAGAGCTTCGCGGGCGCGCTCACGAGCGGATGGGTCAACTGGATCCTGTCCATCGTCCTGATCGTCTTCTTCGCGTACTTCTACACCTCCATGGTGTTCAACCCCGAGGAGACGGCGGACCAGCTCCGCACGCAGGGCGGCTTCATCCCGGGCATCCGTCCGGGCAAGGCCACGGTCGACTACATCAAGAGCGTCATCGACCACATCACCCTGCCGGGCGCCCTCTTCATGGCCGCCCTCGCGGTGATTCCGTCGATCATCTTCTTCTTCACGGGCAACCGGCTCATCCAGGCGTTCGGCGGAACGTCCATCCTCATCATGGTCGGCGTCGCGATGGACACCCTGTCGTCCATCGAGAGCCAGCTCAAGATGAACAACTACGACGGCTTCTTCAAGTAAGGCTTCTTAAGAGGGGAGAGAGATATGGGCAAGGGCACCCAGGCTCAGAAACTCGTCGCAGAGTTCGGCTTCGCCCACATCTCCACGGGCGATCTCCTGCGCGGCGCCATCGCCGCAGGCTCTCCCCTCGGCCTCGAGGCCAAGGGCTATATGGATGCAGGCCAGCTCGTCCCCGACGAGCTGGTCCTGTCGCTCCTCAAGGAGCGCCTCGCATCCGACGACGTCAAGAACGGCTTCATCCTCGACGGCTATCCGCGCAACACCGCGCAGGCCGTCACCCTCGACGGCGTGCTCGCCGAGATGGGCAAGAACCTCGACGCCGCTCTGCTCGTGGCCGTCGACCCCTCCATCATCGTCGACCGCCTGTCGCGTCGCCGCGCCTGCAAGGCGTGCGGCTTCACGGGCAACGACACCATGGAGGTCTGCCCCCGCTGCGGTGGCGAGATGTACCAGCGCGATGATGACAAGCCTGCCACCATCCAGAACCGTCTCGACACCTATGCCGCGAAGACCGCTCCGCTCATCGACTACTTCAAGGGCCAGGACAAGCTGGTCGAGGTCGACGGGCAGGCGGCTGCCGACGACGTGTACGTCCAGGTGAAAGAAGTGCTCGGTCTATGATCAAAATCAAGTCTCCTCAGCAAATCGAAGAGATGAAGATCGCAGGGTCGCTTTCCAAAGCGGCCCTGCGCCGTGCGGGCAGCCTCGTGCGCCCGGGCATCTCGACGGCAGAGATCGATGCGGCCGTCGAGGGCTTCATCCGCCTTCACCGCGGCACCCCCACCTTCAAGGGCTACGGCGGATTCCCCGGCTCCATCTGCTCGTCGGTCAACGAGCAGGTCGTCCACGGCATCCCGTCGCCGTCGGTCATCCTCCAGGAGGGCGACATAATCTCCATCGACACCGGCGCCACCAAGGACGGCTGGGTCGGCGACAATGCATGGACTTTTTATGTGGGTTCGGTCTCGGATGAGGCCCGTGCCCTCTGCGAATGCACGCGCGACTGCCTCAAGGCGGGCATCGAAGCAGCCGTTCCCGGCAACCATCTGGGCGATATCGGCGCTGCCGTGCAGGAGCTCGCCGAGGGCAACGGCTACGGCGTCGTGCGCGACTACGTGGGCCACGGCGTGGGCCGCGTCATGCACGAGGAACCCAGCGTCCCCAACTACGGACGCCGCCATCACGGCGTAAAACTGCAGGTAGGCATGGTAATCGCCATCGAGCCGATGATCACCGCGGGCTCATGGGGCACCTATGTGCTCCCCAACCGCTGGACCGTCGTCACCGATGACGGGAGCCTTGCCGCACACTACGAGAACACGATCGCCATCACCAAGGACGGACCGGTCATCCTCACCGAGGACGACGGCCCCTGGTGCTCCATGGAAGGCGGCGTCTAGGCTGCGAAATTCGGTCTTTTCCCAGCTTGGACAACACGTTTTCTTTTTGGTAAGATTGTTGATCGCACTATCGCACGAACGAGAGGGTCTGATTTGAGCAAGCAGGACGCAATCGAGCTTGAGGGCAAGGTTATCGAGCCGCTGCCCAACGCCATGTTCAACGTGGAGCTCGAGAACGGCAAGACCATCCTCTGCACCATTTCGGGCAAGATTCGGATGAACTACATCCGCATCCTCCCCGGGGACAGGGTCGTCGTGGAGATCTCCCCGTACGACCTCACGAGGGGCCGCATCACCTACCGCTACAAGTAGGACGCGGCCCGAAGCACGGCAATTCACGCCTGCGGCTGGGCGAGCATATAGCGCGGCGCAGCTCCACCTGCTCCGCCACAAGAACTACCGAATGTATCCTCGATTCAGGAGGGATAGAGCATGAAGGTACGTCCTTCTGTCAAGAAGATGTGCGACAAATGCAAGGTCATTCGTCGCCACGGCAAGGTCTACGTTATCTGCGAGAACCCGCGCCATAAGCAGCGTCAGGGCTAAGAGAGGAGTTCACGTTGGCCCGTATCAACGGCGTCGATCTTCCGCGTGACAAGCGCGTCGAGATCGGACTCACTTACCTGTATGGCATCGGCCGCACGACTGCAACCAAGATCTGTGTGGAGACCGGTGTCGACCCCAGCACCCGCGTCAAGGATCTCACCGAGGACGAGGTCTCGAAGATCCGCGATTTCATCGATGCGAACTACACCACGGAAGGCGACCTCCGCCGCGAGGTGAGGCAGAACACCGCCCGCCTCATGGAGATCGGCTGCTACCGTGGCCTGCGTCACCGCAAGGGACTCCCTGTCCATGGCCAGCGCACCCACACCAACGCTCGTACCCGCAAGGGCAAGAAGCGTCAGATCGGTGCTAGGAAGAAGGGCTAGGAGCAATGGCGCAGAAGAGGAATGTCAAGACCGTTCGCGTGCGTCGCAGCGAGCGCAAGAACATCGCAGTGGGCCAGGCCCACATCAAGAGCACGTTCAACAACACGATCGTCTCGATCACCGATCCGCAGGGTAATGTCATCTCCTGGCAGTCCGGCGGTACCGTTGGCTTCAAGGGCTCCCGCAAGTCCACCCCGTTCGCGGCCCAGCTTGCCGCCGAGGCGGCTGCGAAGGCAGCAATGGAGCACGGCCTCAAGAAGGTCCAGGTCTTCGTCAAGGGTCCTGGTTCCGGCCGCGAGACCGCAGTCCGTTCCCTCCAGGCAGCCGGCCTCGAGGTTTCGGGCATTCTGGACAAGACCCCCATTCCGCACAACGGTTGCCGCCCCAAGAAGCGCCGTCGTGTGTAGCTAGGAAGGATACGAGCAATGGCAATTGATAGGACGCCTGTCCTTAAGAGGTGCCGCTCCCTCGGCATCGATCCCGTTGTCATGGGAATCAATAAAGAGTCCCACCGTAAGCCCAAGATGCGCCGCCGCCAGGAGAGCGAGTACGGTGCGCAGCTCAAGGAGAAGCAGAAGGCCAAGTTCATCTATGGCGTTCTCGAGAAGCAGTTCCGCGGCTACTACGAGCTCGCGCTCAAGCGTGAGGGCATCACCGGCGACAACCTCATGACCATCCTCGAGACCCGTCTCGACAACGTCGTGTTCCGTCTGGGCTTCGCCCGCACCCGCAAGGAAGCCCGCCAGACCGTGCGCCACGGCCACATCACCGTCAACGGCAAGCGCGTCGACATCCCGTCGTACCGCGTCAAGCCCGGCGACAAGGTCGAGGTCGCTCCCAAGTTCAAGGATCTCCTGCCCATCAAGGAGGCCCTCATCTACACCGAGCACATGGCTGTCCCCGCATGGCTCGAGGTCGATATCGAGAAGCTCGCGGGCACGGTGCTCGCCACCCCCTCGCGCGACCAGGTCGACCTGGTGACCGACGGCACGATCGATCCCCAGCTCATCGTCGAGCTCTACTCCAAGTAGACCGCGTGTATTGGAGGTAGCAATGTCCGAATTCGTCCGACCGCAGGTGTCGGTAGAGGAGATTCACGAGAATCTCGCGCGCATGAGCGTCGAGCCTCTCGAGCATGGCTACGGAGAGACGCTCGGCAACTCCCTTCGCCGCGTGCTGCTGTCCTCCCTCGAGGGCGCGGCTGTGCAGGCCATCATGATCGATGGCGTGCAGCATGAGTTCTCGACCATCGAGGGCGTCCACGAGGACGTCACCGATATCGTGCTCAACGTGAAGGGCCTCGTGTTCCGCGCGATGGGTACCGGCGATGAGGCCGAGGCCTCGATCAACATCGACGGTCCCTGCACCGTGACCGGCGGCGATTTCGATATCCCCGCCGAGTTCGATCTCGTGAACCCCGAGCACGTCATCTGCACGCTGGGTAAGGGCGCCCACCTCACCATGCGCATGCGCATCGGTTGCGGCCGCGGCTACGTCTCCGGCGAGGACAACGAGCGCGACGGCGATCCCATCGGGGTCATCCACGTCGACTCGCTCTACTCCCCGGTGCGCCGTTGCGCCAAGTACGTCGAGGCCTGCCGCATCGGTCGCCACACCGACTACGACCGCCTCGTGCTCGAGGTCGAGACCAACGGGTCCGTCTCCCCGCGCGATGCCGTCGTCGAGGCAGCCAACATCATCAATCAGCACATGACCGCGTTCATGAACCTCACCGATGCCGGCGAGATCGACGAGGAGCCGTCCATCTTCGCCCAGGGCACCGAGGAGGATAGCGTCGAGCTTGACAAGCAGATCGAGGATCTCGACCTTTCGGTCCGCTCCTACAACTGCCTCAAGCGCGCCGGTATCCACGCCGTGCGTCAGCTGGTCGAGTTCTCCGAGAACGACCTCCTGAACATCCGCAACTTCGGCGTCAAGTCCATCGAGGAAGTCAAGGATAAGCTCGAGGCCATGGGGCTTTCCCTCAAGGCGTAACTGTTTAGGAGAAGTCAGATCATGAGGCACAACAAGAAACATGGTATGAAGCTCGGCACCGATGCCAGCCATACCAAGGCAATGAAGAAGAGCCTGGTCTGCGCTCTGTTCGAGAACGACCGCATCAAGACCCTCGACCAGCGCGCCAAGGCCATCCGCCCGGATGTCGACCGCATCATCACCTGGGCCAAGAAGGGCGATCTCGCCTCCCGTCGCAATGCCATCGCCAAGATGGGCAACGCCGACCTGGTGCGCGAGGTCTTCGAGAAGGCCGCCCAGGGCATGTGGGCCGACCGCAACGGCGGCTACACCCGCATCATGAAGCTCGGTCCCCGCAAGGGCGACGCGGCTGAGGTCGTCATCATCGAGCTCGTCACCGAGCCCGTCAAGAAGAAGGCCGCCAAGAGCAGCGTGACCAAGGTCGCCAAGAGCGACGCCGAGTAAACGCTCGCCGCATCTTCAGCTTGCATCGCACAGGGCCCCGTCATGGGGCCCTGTTCGTTT
>CADBJR010000035.1 GCA_902795065.1 uncultured Coriobacteriaceae bacterium | reverse complement strand
TAAGCCGGACGAAACCTACGACCGAGCCTAACCCACGCTGCCCCAACGAGGGCCCTTGCTTCATAGAGTGAGGTCCCGATCACTCTACATATCGTCTAGAAGGTGTCAAAGCGCTGCTTGGCGATGAAGCAATTGAGCCCTGGAGCTTCCCTGAAGAGCGACAAAGAGAACGCGTCATGGGCTACACCGTGTCACGGAGGGGTTTCTCATCTGGCCAGCAAAATGAATAGGTCTTTGTAAGGAGTAACGAGTTCGACTTCCTCAAGGAGGAAGGCTGCGAGGTCGTGTACCTGCCACGAACGCCGGAGATCTCCTCGACCCAGATGAAGCAGGGCCTGGGCCGCGCCGGCGGCCCGACCGCGACCGGCCGCGACTACACGGGGGTGGATCTGAGCCAGTAGGGGAGCGGGCGCTATCAAGCGCAAAGACCCTGGCATCCACGTCTGCATCGAGCACGAGCGATCGTGCTCGATTGCGTTTGGGACGGGCTTGGTGCTGGGAGGGCATATTCCCGGTAGGGCATTATGAGTCGCTTGCGAGATGATCCTCTCGAACATGGGTTTGCGCATGCGATACTGGGAGAGCAGCGAGTAGGGGATCTGTCGCGACCTCAACGTCTGACTTGGCGGCGCGGGGTTTGCATGGGACAAGGGGGGCTAGTTTGCGTGACTTCACGGATTTGGAATCGTTGGCGTGCGACGGCGTCTCCGGGAAGCGATGCTATCGCCAAGCTCTCTGATGAATATCCCAGCGGTTATAATGGGACGGTCATGGCAGGGTCCGACTTTTGAATGTGCTTCGCATTCGTATGAGCATGGTTCCACAGAACCAGCTTGGCAGGTCATATGACATTTCGTCACTTAGCGTTATGGCGTTTTCTGGTCTGAAGGGGCCCTGCCATGGCATCGATGGATGACAACACTTTCCTCACCATCCGTAGCAGAGACGACCTGGCGTCGTTCCTGAATATAGAGCTCAAGACGCTGACTATGTATGCGCATTCGAATAAGAGCTTCTATGATTCCTTTGAAATCGGAAAGCGAAGTGCGGGAAAGAGAAGGCTGATTCACGCGCCGATACCACAGCTCAAACGTCTCCAGAGGGTGATAGCCGAAGAGCTTGGTAAGGTGTACATACCGCCATCGTGCGTTCACGGGTTTGTTCCAGGAAGAAGTATTGTCACTAATGCATGCCACCATGTTGAATCGCCGGCTATCCTCTGTTTGGACCTGAAGGACTTCTTCCCGTCTATTACTGCGAACCGTGTGTATGGGCTCTTTAGATCTAGCCCATTTTCATTTCCTAAAGAGGTCGCAAGTACGCTCACTGAAATCTGCTGTCACGAGGGCAGTTTGCCTCAGGGCGCCCCGACCTCCCCAGTGATCAGTAACATGATTTGTCTGCGGCTCGACAAGCAGCTGTCGTCTTTCGCACATGCTCGCAAGGTCTTCTATACGCGTTATGCAGATGACATCACGTTTTCCAGCAAGAGCAGAAAAGCCGTCAACAGACTCCTCGACACCGGTCATCCTGAAGCCCCATGCAGAGAGCTCCTTGAGATCATTGAGAAGAACGGCCTTGTGGTTAATGCGGAGAAGACTCACATCGCCCGAAAGACCGAAAGGCAAGTCGTTACAGGGATCGTAGTTAACAAGAAGTGCAACTTCCCTCGTGATGAGTACCGAGTTTTGAGGGCGGTGTTTCATAACTGGGAGAAAAGAGGAGCCGACTACGCCGCGAGGGAGTATGTCATTCACGACGACTCCTATAGAGAGCGGCTTTGCCTTGATGGGGAGGACACGCCTTCGGAAGAGTCCTTCAAGCGACACATCCGCGGGCGTCTCGAGTACTATTCGATGATTGACTCGGCCAACGCAGCTCGGTCGACTTCTCTCGAGCGTCTTTGGACAATGTATTATGACCGCACCGGTGAGCCGGTGAGCTTCTCGATTCCTTCGCGTTCGGTGCTCAGCATCCACACGGCCTATGACTACAAGGACATACTTGGACGCTCGGTTGACTTTGAAGCTGATGGCAGCTGCTTTTTAACGTCCGACGGTAGGCTTATTACGTGCAAACACTGTATTGCAAATGAAGGCACACCTCTTGAGCTAGATGACGATTGCCTGTGCGACCTGGTCGATATGAAGAGCGGGAAGACAGTCTGCAGCGTGCCCGTGAACAGCTTCGAGCGAGACATGGCTCACGACTTTGCAGTCGCCCCGGTGCCAGATGCCTTAAAAGGCTATCCCGCCCTGATGGTGGATGAAATCAATCGTCCAATAGTTGGCCAAAAGGTTAGAGCCCTTGGAGTGCTCTTCGAGCATGGTGGAGAGGTGCGAGAGATCAGGTGCAGAATCGATCTTGCCCATGTGGACGGTGCGCAGTATCGTGTAGCGGCGCCATTCATCAAAGGTATGAGTGGTGGACCGGTGATTGGCTTGAATGGCAGGGTTGTTGGGGTTGTAACGAAGGGGAGCACGCCTGAGGACTACTTTCAGGACGGGTACTTCCTTTGGCTTGGGGCGGTGCTTGGGAAGGGCTCTGGCCACAGCAATGGTTAGCGTTGCCCTTGCATGTCTTAAGCCCCGCTCCGGGGTCAATTAGAGCCAATAGATTGGCGCCAAAGGCGATGGCGGTTGCGGCCAAGCGAGTTTGCCTGCAATGATTTGAAAAAAGGCAGCAGAGTCTATGCTGTTGCTTTTAACATCTCTACCTGCGAATAGGAACACGTGTTTGTGGGTACAACAGCTTCACTGACCATAACGAGTGAAAGGTTGGCTTGTGACCACTTCCGGTGAAACTGCGTATGCAATGCTTGATATATCAGATAATCGCGCCGCCGATCTTGAACAAGGCTTGCGATGGCTTATCGCCCAAGGTGGAGGCACGGTGTACGCACCACAGAAGAGTGTCATCCGGAACGTGTTCGAGGTACATACCGATGGCGAATTCAGACGGCTTGAGAAGGACTGTGCTCTGAAGGGCATTGCGCTGTGCTGGCCGCGTAAGAGCCGCCATGTCTCGGGACATGTGCTCGCTCTGTATTGCGACACCAGCTTGCTTGCTGATCTTGAGAGATACGGCGATATCGACACCCTGTTGTACCTTCCATGGACCGAGGGGGAGCGCGACTGGTTCAAGGCCTCGTATCTGTGCGATGACGAGGCCAAAACGGTGCTCCCCGATGACATCGAGCGCACCCTGTCGTTCATCGCGGATATGAGCGCGGGATATGACAGCGGTCTTAACTATCGAGAGGAACGCCGGCTCAAGTGCGACCTCATGGTCAACTGGGAGTACTGGCGTGAGATTGACCCCACGATGGTGCGAGCGCGCTGCATCGAGCTTGGCATGAAGGCGGGCGATGCGGATACGATAGTCGGGCTCGTCAGGTCTCGTCACGAGGGAAAGCGCTTCAATCCTCTGCGGGGAACGGAACCGTTCAGGCACTAGCTTGACTTAAGGATATAGCGGCTCAGCTTGACAGACTGGAAAGGAGGAACATGGCAACAGGTTTGGTTTCTTCCGAAGTAGAGATGGGTGACTTTCTGCTGGCCAACCCCAGTACGGTTGCAGAAGCTGTCTCTGAACTCATAGACGGTATTGGCACGTCCGAGCGCTGCATCGTCTGGCGAGGTCAGCCGGATTGCAGATGGAAGCCCATCCCCGGGCTCTACCGCCGTTTGCAAAAGGCTGGTTATAAAGACAGAGAAATCAACGAGGACCTTGTCCTGCAGTACGAGGACGACCTTCTGTGCGAGGCAAATAGCTTAGGCTACTATCACCAGGCTGGAGGCAACAGGCTTGACCTCATGGTCAATCTCCAGCACATGGGTGGCGCGACCCGTCTTTTGGACGTTACCAGAGATCCTTTCATCGCGCTCTGGTTTGCCGTCAACGAAAACGACGATACCGATGGCATTGTCTACCGTTACGAGATTGCGCACTCCTGCTATGCAGAGACCGAGTCCATAAACAATTGGGATTCCGTCATTAACCCGGCTCTGGCTGGACGGCCTCTGTTGTTCAAGCCCAAGAGAATCAACGAGCGGATAAAGGCACAGTCTGCTCTCTTCCTGACGACGGTGCTGGCGGACGTGTTGTCGGAGCCGTCGATATTCACCCACTCGACTCCGTTGATTGACGTTAAGCCGGTGCTGATATCACGCGAGCTGAAGAGAGGACTTCGGGACTATCTCAGGAGGTCCCGGGGTCTCAGGGCTGTCGACCTCTTTCCTGACTTCCAGGGCTTTGCGCAGGCAAATTCGGCGAACGCGGCATTTCCAAGGAGCCAGACTGAGCTGTTTTCGTCGGATGAAGATGGCCTGTTCCCGCCGCAATACCAGCCCGGCGAGTGAGCGCGGGTTACTGTAAAAGAGCTCGAAACACCAAGGAGTGCCAATGCCCGATGAGTCTGGTTTGATTCGAGACGTGGACGCCATCACACCGTCGTTCATTGACTCCGTAGACCCAAACCTTCTCGATACCCTCACCGAGATCTCTGAGGCGGGGCTGGACCTCTTGGTGAACGCCGGTGCCCTTGATAGCATCCCAATTATCAAGACGCTGATCGGCGTTACGAAGACGGCCATGAGCGTTCATGAGGCAAACCTCATGCGTCAGACCGCAACCTTCCTTAAGGCACTCCTCACTGGAGGGCTTGACGACAGGGCGTGGGAAGAGCATACACGGAAGCTTCGCGATGACCCCAAGACGGCCGCGAAGGAGCTGGGCTTCGTCCTGGCTCTCGTCGACCGCAACGTCGACGCCACCCGCAGCGAAATGCACGGTCGCCTATACGGAGCCCTCATCAGCAGGTCGATAAGCTGGGACGAGTTCGTTGACATGAGCGAGGTTGCCTCACGGTGCATGGTGAGCGACCTTGCCATGCTGCAGCAGATTCGCTCTGGCGAGATCGACGCCTCGAATCCCGGTAACGGCTTTCGCGCGGACAGGCTTGCGAGCCTTGGGCTGATTGTGAGCGGCAGCGTGTGATGGCACCGCCTGTCCGGTGAGCATGGTGCCGATAGCCCGCTGGGAGCGGCACCGCCCGTGCCCCTATGCCCTCTCAACCGCCTCGCTCATGTACCTGCCGATGTCGCCCGGTTGCTCCATACCATAGCGCTGCCTGAGTCCCATGAAGAATGCGGCGATGTCAGATTCGTCAATCGGGCTGTCCGAGGTCTCGTCGTCTGGGATAGTGTCCCTTGTGTCCCTCCAAGGCGCCTCGCCGTGCATGGTGTCGCGCAGGACGAGCGGTCTGTTGCACCCGATCTCCGTGACCACGGCGTCCAGGACGGCAAGTTCGTCGTCCGTGAACGTCTTACACACGCGTTTTACCAGGTCAGTCCCCTGAAGTTAAAACGATCATTGCCAGCCTTGCGTTTCTGGATTCCAGCAACTCCCCGATGCAGTTTTATCGAGCACCGGCTTTAGCCATCCCGATATGGCGGCTTCGGCGGCATCAACGTCCTGAAGCTCCTGGGGGAGCTTCGCTTCGCGGGCCATCTTGCGATAGTTTGCAGGAAAGATCGTTCTCCATGCCTGCGGCACGGAGAACTCCGTGATGGGTTCCATCCTCCTGAATGCATACTCGATGCTCAACCTTGCTGTGAGTTTATCCGCATCCACGGATTCGTTGAGCATCGACGTGACGAGGTCAGCGAGGTCCTTAACCCTTGACGACTGCCCCGTGGCATACGTCTGCATGACGGCGCAAGCTTTCTCCGCCACGCGCGTCTCTGGCGTGTTGATCACATAGTTGAAAGTCTGGAGGCCCGCGACATCGAGTCTCGAGATAGGGCTCAGCACTTCGAACTCATCGGCTGGCACGGGATCCACGACAAGGTCGACGGACACGATCCCGACGTGCTTTGTGCCACCAAGCCACGTGTCGAACCTTGAGGTATATCCTTTCCGATAATCCTGTGAGGTGTCGGTTGGCACCGCATCGCGAAACCGGAATTCGATGTAATCGCCAAGGTCAACCGCTGTCGCGCGCTTAAGCTCATCAAGTGCCTCCTCGAGGTCCGTAGTTCGCCCAAGCAGATCGATGTCTTTTGTTTTGCGCGCATCTGGAATCTTGGCGAGCATGCTTTGGCCGCCCTTCAGGATGAAGGAAGGCTCGTTTGATGAGAATACCCTGCACAGAAACCTGTCATGGTAGAACTCGGTAATTGCCTCGTGCGTGTCTCGGCCTGACTTCGATGCGGCCGCCTTTACAGCCTGCTCAAGTGCCTGCGGAGTCTTGTACTTCATCGGTTGGGCCTCCGTCCTTGAAAACATGAGGATTCGCTATGGGGGTAGTGAGGGCTGCTGTTATTTGAAGCGTATCTTGTAGTTCGTTAGAAATTCTTTCGGAGAATTTCTGAAGGGGTTCAAGTACTTCTTGCAGCTGGACCATAGCCTTCATCGCGGGCAGTTGAGAGTAATCTGGCAGTTCGAATGTCGGTATTGAGGATGCAAAAGCCTGAGCAAGCTTTGCCATCTGATCAGCAATCTGTTGATAAGAGGGCGATGCCTCAAGTGCGCGCATGAATGAGTCGGCAACAAGCTGCATTTGAACTGCATCTGCGAAATCGGAAACGAGCTTCCGAGCGAAGGATGCCCCATCATCCTTTTTGAAACCGTTCCGTGATGAGAGGGGGGATAGAAGCTCTGAAAGCCTAGCCTCGTCGATGATGTGGCCCCTCCTGCAGATGCCGACGATGAAGTCGCCTACGAGGCTAGGGTCCTCATTGCTGCGGACGAGATCTGAAATTGTGCGTTCTACGGAGGCTGTGGGTAGGCCTTCGATTATGACGACGTCGCGCTCATCAATAGGCCAGGGATGCAGCTCGATGTCCTTTCTCGCGGTTCGCTTGCTGCTCGATACGGCGAATGTGAAAGGCGATTCGCGAAGTTCGGTGTCTCCGTGAAGACATGCGGCGGTCCTACCGGTGACAATTGCGTCGCGCGGTCGTGAGCGAAGGCGGTCGTAAGCAGTCTCCTTCGGGAAGATCGAGAGCCACGCTGCTTTGGTTGCTGCACGCTGCGTTTCTTCTCCGTCTGCCATGCGGTAGACGCCGTAGGAGGTGGACTCGATTCGTCCGTTTGCGGCCAGACGCGAGAGCTGCGTCCTGCTCGCACCTGCTGCAAGAGCTTGCGCAGTTGTGAAGAGTCCCCACTGTGATGAGGCAAGCTCGATGACCTGTTCTATGTTATCTCTGTTTGGCATGTTGATATTATATACATATATGTGTACAAATTTGACATAAAACTATATTTGAATCACATGAAATGTACTTTCTTTTTTCGGACCACGCTGTAGATGGAGCTCCGGATTCACCCATGATTGCGTTCATGGACGCGCTCACGCCCATGCGGGTCGGTAGCGTGCTCGCTGGCTGACGCCACCTGCTATATTCTTTTTTAGTCAAAGAGAAGGTGGTAATGATGGACGAAGAGCCGCTGGTAGGCGAGAACGTAGAACTGGCGATGGCGAAGTACCGCTATGCCCGCGTGTTCCTGGACTATCTCGATGCTGCCGAGACGCTGCTGGATCTCGAAGGATCCCTGCCTGCGGTGGAGCCTGCCAGGGATTTGGTGGCCAACGGCCGCGACGTGTTTGGCGACTACGATGAAGTCTCGGCAGCGATGGAGAGGGTCCTGAACCCACGTCGCTCTATCGACAAGCTGATGGAGGGCCTGGAGTATGCGGTCGGGCGTTTCGACGTCGATCTTGAACTCGCCCGAGCCGACGAATCCCGTATGTGGGAGGCGCTGGTCGACGCTGTGGGCTCCGTTCCCCGCAACGAATCCTGGGAAAACGAAGACGGCTGGATCTGGTACAGAGGCGACATGGATGGGCAGCGCGGTTTGCTGATCGGGGACGAACAGTCCGCCGATCGTGTCCGGTACTACCGGAGGGAGTTGCGGCAAACGCTGTTCGATTACGCGGAGCACATGCCGTCGCCGGATGCGCTCGAGGTAGACTATCGGGTCTTCTTCGGGAAGCTCGTGGATACGGTTCCGTTCGCGCTCTGACGGCTTTGATGACGATGTCTATGAAGGAGGTTGAACCATGCCCGGCTACGTGATCCACCTCGCGACGGCGTACGTGCACCTGCGCACGCAGTGCGACGTGCACGACGCTGGCGCCTTCCTGCGCGGAGTCATCGCGCCCGACCAGCTGCTTCCCAAGACTGAGTCCCATTTCGGCGACGATACGGCCAATCCCGGCCTTGACCTGTTCGCCGACAGCCATGACATGCGCGACGACTACCAGCGCGGATACTTCCTCCACCTGCTCGCCGACTACCTCTTCTACAACAGGTTCCTGAGCGATTTCGTATGGAGCCCGGCTGTCTACGACGACTACGACCGGCTCAATGCGCGGCTCGTCAAGGCGTACGGCGTCGTTGTGCCCGAGGAGGTGCGCGGGACCGTGGGATTCCGCGACGACGACCTCGAGGTGTTCCGATTCGACCGCATCTGCGGCTTCATCGACGCGGTCGGCGCGATCGATATCGACGAGCTGCTTCGTACGCGTGATTACGATGGTATTCCGCTGGAGCCGCACGGAGCCTGAGCTGGAGGAACGTGCGAAATGGATCTGCTGGTTACAGGCGGTGCGGGTTTCATCGGGTCGGCATTCGTGCATTGGCTGGAGCGTGAGCAGCCCGGCGTGCGCGTGACCGTGCTCGACGCGCTCACCTACGCGGGTCGGCGCGAGAACCTCGCCGACACCGCGGCCGAGCTCGTGGTGGGCGACATCTGCGACGCGGAGCTCGTCGATTGCCTCGTCGCGCGCTCCGATGCCGTTGTCCACTTCGCCGCCGAGACCCACAACGACAACTCCATCGCCGATCCCGCCCCCTTCGTCCGCACCAACGTCGAGGGCACGTTCTGCCTGCTCGAGGCCGTGCGCCGCCATGGCGTGCGCTTCCATCACGTCTCGACCGACGAGGTGTTCGGCGACCTCGCGCTCGACGACCCCTCACGTTTCACCGAGGACTCGCCGTGCCGTCCGTCGAGCCCCTACAGCTCCACCAAGGCGGCGAGCGACATGCTCGTGCGCGCGTGGGTGCGCACCTACGGCATCGATGCGACCATCTCCAACTGCGTGAACAACTACGGGCCGCGCCAGCATGCCGAGAAGCTCATCCCGCACACCATCGCGCGCGTCCTGCGGGGCGAGCGGCCGCAGCTCTACGGCGATGGCCGCAACGTGCGCGACTGGATCCACGTGGACGACCACTGCTCCGCCATCTGGGCAATCCTCACATGCGGCAGGGCGGGGGAGAGCTACGTCGTCGGCGTGGACTGCGAGCGGAGCAACCTCGAGATCGTACGTGCGATCCTTTCCGAGCTGGGCCAGCCCGCGGATGCGTTCGATCTGGTCGCCGACCGTCCCGGCCACGACCGCCGCTGCGCAGTCGATGCCTCGAAGCTGCGCCGCGAGCTCGGCTGGAGCCCTGCGCACGCGGATTTCGAAGCCGGCCTTGCCCGGACGGTCGCCTGGTACCGTGCGCATGGGGAGTTGTTGCGTCCTTGACACGGCTGACGTGCACGGGATTCAACAATTCTGTATAGAATCGCCAGTTTTAGGAAGAAAATGAGGCTCAAATCGCCATCGAGGAACAATGAGCCTCGTGTTCTCGCAGCTCAGAAGCTTGAAAATGCGCTCGACGTTCTTCTGGCATGAAAAACCTTCCTAATACTGGCGTTTTCGTGCTAAAACTCTGCTTCGCGTGCGAAGTCTCTTGTCGCTCTGCCCCTTTGGCGCCGCCACTCCTTCACCGTGCCTGCGTTCTTGTCGAAAACCTCGAATCCTTCTGGAAGCACGATGTCCCGAAGCTTCCGCCTTCGCTCCGCCCATCGCCCATCATCACCGCGAATCTGATGTCCGAGCTTCTTCGCAAGTCCGCGCGCAGCGTCATCCGTGTCGATGATGCTCTTGAGCTGGCCCGTTGAGATAGCGAGATACTCGATGTTGTTGCAGACGATCGCGACCATGCGCCGCGAATCCTTGTAACTCGCGCTGATGGTCGCATGAGCCCAATCGCTTTGGTATTCGACGTCGACCGACGGGTCGCGCCAATAGAGGTCCGGGAAGCAATCGATGTCGCCGCTGGGCTTTCTGACGCGCACCCTCGGGTTGAGCACAGCTGGAGGGATCCCATATCCGCCCATCCGCACAGGGAGGCAAAGCAGCAGGTAGAGTGCCGTCTCCAAATGCGATGCAGCATGCTCCCGCACCCAGGGAAGCGCCTGTCGAGCTGCTTTGATCCCCCTCATACCCGAGCGATTCCCGATGAACCTCCGCAGCGTCGCCTCGCTGCACAGCGGCATGAGCTCGAACGCTTGCGCGCTGCAGGTCATCTGCTTGTGCAGCTTTGTAAGAGCTGTGTCGGACGTGCCGTCCTGATCAGAGCGTCCGAATGCCGGCGATGGCGAATAGTACCCGCAGAGCATCATTCCCAGCATGATGAGCTCGACGAGTGAAAGCTCGGTCGCCATCTGGAGGAACACGAATGACGGCGTGCTGAGAAACACATCATGCCCGAGATCGATGAACGCGCGCCTACCGACGTCTCCGGTCCAAAGGTGCGGTTGCATCGTTTTCGTTCTTCGCGTTCGCTCCGGCTCCTTCACCAGCACGTGGTACGGCTTCGTGATGTGGCCGAGCAGCTCCCGAGCCTCGTCGTCCATGGTTGCGATTCCCTGCTTGCCGTGAATCGCACCGCGCGGGAGCGTCTTGGTGCATGGCACGCACCACTCGGCAGTGTCATGATCGCGCGTGCGCAGATAGCACAGCATCTCGATGGCAGATTCATACCCTAGGAACAGCGGCATCATGTCTCCTTGAACGACGGTTGAATGTTCGAAATGGTAGGCGAACAGCCGTCTGGCGGAAGAAGCCTATCCGCAGAAGGGATGATTTGGGCTCCCGAGTGGAGGCATGCACAGGATTCAGAATTGAAAGTAGAAATCGCCGGAATTAGGAAGAAAATGGGGCCCATTTCCTCATCGGAGAAAAATGACCCCTCAATTTGCGCAGGTCAAAGGCCCAAAATCTTCAACCCTGCATTTTCGGATACGAGTTTTCTTCTTAAAACTGGAGATTAGCGCTGGAAATGAGAAGGAGGCCGTACGTCTGTCAGGGGAATCCGACGCTAGATCCCCAGTCCGTCGATCACGGCGTCGATCACCGCGTTTCTCCCGCGGTAGCTGCGTGCCAGGCCAGCGAGCATCTCGTCGAGCACCGCGTCATCCGCGGTCGTGAGGTAGTTCTTGACCGTTGCGATGACCTCGGGGAACGCCGCGCTGTCGTCCTCGCCGACCTTCGCGCACCACAGCCGCTCCTCGTGCGCGCAGATGTTGCGCGCGTCGACCATGATGTCGATATCGTCGATCATATCGCGCGGGGTGAGCGATGAGAGGCGCCCGCAGCACTCGCGCACGCGCTCGCAGGTCGCCTTCTGCTCGTCGCGGCGCATGAGCGCGTAGAAGTAGCGCAGGTTGCCGAAGGTGAGCTCGGTGAACAGAACCCAGAGCGGCACGCCGCCGTGCACGTCGCGGTAGTACTGCACGCGGACGTCGCTGGGCTCGGGCATGCCGGTGGTGTCGACCACGACGCCGCGCGCATGCTTCTCGAGCGTGTCGATCATCCAGTTGAGATCGTGCTCGAAATCGCGTCCCTCGCGCAGATAGCCGTTCTCGCGCGTATAGCACTCGGGTCGGAGATAATCCTCGGTCGCGGGATGCGCGGTGCAGAAGCAGTAGGAGATGAGGCTGCGCAGCGTGGACTCGACGATCATCAGGAAGCGGAACGTGATGGCGCGCAGGTCGCGGTCGAATCGGAAGAGCGCGTAGATGTCCTCGAAGCGCGTGCCGGCAAGGTAGCGGTCCTCACCCGCGGCGCGCGTGGCCTCGGCGTCGAGGAAGGGCGACTTGTAGCCGTTGATGATGGCGTAGTACCCCTGGCGCATGAGCGCGCGCGACGTGTTGTGGTCGCAGATGACGCCGCGCCGCTCGAGGATCTTGATCTGGTCCTCGACGGTGGTGAACGGCTTGCTGATGATCTGCGCCACGGCAACCTCCTGAATCCTATTGTACGTCGCCCTTCGCCCACATCCGTCGAAAGGGCTGTTCAGTTAGCCGTTCAACCGTTCAGAGCAGCCGATGAGATTTACGGAAGCCGTCATACGGCGATGGAGTACAATGCAAAGTGCGGCATTAGTCCGCGTTGTATCGCGCGAAAGCGCAGCTTGCCCCCTCGGGGGTGTGTTAGAAAGGCACGAAATGGCTCAGGGTACTGTTAAGTGGTTCAATCCGGACAAGGGCTACGGCTTCATCTCCCGCGCTGATGGCGACGACCTGTTCGTTCACTACAGCGAGATTCAGATGGATGGCTTCAAGACCCTTGATGAGGGCCAGGCTGTCGAGTTCGAGATCACGACCGGCCAGAATGGCAAGCTCCAGGCGTCTGCCGTCCGCAAGATCTAGCATCTGCGTACAAAGACACGCAAGAGGGGCCGCCGCGTGCGGCCCTTCTCTTTTATACTGTGACTATCCGAGGAGGCCCGGAAGGAGGTGCGATGGGCGAGCGGAATCCCAAGAAGAATCTGTTCAAGCGCTTGATCGAGCGCCTGCGCAAGCCTCGCGGGGATGAGGCCGCGGCGCCTGCCGCCGAGCCTGAGCCCGTTGAGACCGTTCCATCCGCTCCGACCTTCTCGTTCGACCGCCTCGCCCGGCGGCTCCACCATGCGGACGACCCCATCGCGGCGCTGCGCGACTTCACCGCCAACGTCGAAAAGCGCATCGCGGCGGGCAACGCGGTCGCGCCGCTCGAGGCGTTCCTCGCCCACGCGCTCGAGGATGCGGGGCTCGACGGGGCGGAGGTGGGACTTCCCGACGTCTCCATCGTACGTCCGCCTGCAAGCGGCCTCTTCTACCTGCGCATGGACGCGGGGGAGATCCCCTACCTCGCGCTGCTCCACGTGCTGGGCATCGAGGCGGCGCTCAATGCCACGCAGCTCGCGTCGCAGTACTTCGGCGAGCGCGGCCCGTCCACTGAGGCGGAGGTCTGGCAGTTCGCACAGCACCTCCCGCCTTCGATCATCTCGCAGATCCTCTCCATCGAGCCGCTCCACCTCGGTGCCTCGCCGCAGCGTGCCGACGGGGAGTGGACCGTCCGCACCTCCATCTCGGCGCAGATCGAGAGCTTCAGGCTTCCTTGGCGCCTCAATGCGCGGTTCCGTGCGAACGTGGCGGCGGGAGACGTCGCATTCGAGTGCGACCTCGCCCCGCTCCACCTCATGTGGCGCCGCACCAGCATCGACGGCGTGCGGGTCGTCCCCACGACCGCAGAGATGATGCACCGGCATGCGCGTTCAAGGCATCGATGCGCATCGAGCACGTCTGGGTCGCCGGCGTCATCGACACGGCGCACCACCACTCGTGCCTCTACTCCGTCTGCTTCGACCGGGATCGCTTCGAGCATCTTACCCTCGACGATATCCATGACCCCGTGGCCGTGCTCCGCTCGTTCGACGCGGCCATCGATGTCCAGGAAGGACTGCTCACGCCGGTCCATCAGGGCTTCTCGCTCGACGACGAGCTCTTCTGCCCGCCACGTCGCTTCGAGGAGCCCGAGGTGTCGGCGCGCCTGCTGCCCGAGCCGCTTGCGCATGCGCTCGGAACGGCGAGCGTCGCGGGCCTCGGCATCGACGAGCGTGCACGTCGCAACGCCCTCGCGCGTGAGATCTCCCGCAAGCTGGGCTCGGCGACGACCCCGATCCCAGCGTGCGTGCAGCAGCCGAGAGGACCGTGAAGAAGCTCATCGAAGGCACGATCGACGAGGATGCCTTCTCGATCATGGCCTTGTTCACGGAGGACGACGAGCTTGCCGGGACCGTGGGACGGGCACGCATGCTCATCTCGAGCAAGGACATCGAATCCGCCGAGCTCCTGCTCGCCGCCGCGCTCGCCCCCCTCGAAGGCACCTACGAGGACTCGCGATCCGTGGTCTGGCGCGTGTTCACCTCCTACGTGGACAGGGTAGTCTACAACCGCCTCGCACCCGACGCCGGCAAGACCGTGCTCCTCGCACCGACCTCCTACCTCGAGGCCCTGCTCATGCACGCGCTCTGTCTGACCCTGCTCGACCGGCACGACGAGGCGATCCGCGCCGCGCGCCGCGCCTGCACGCTCGCCCCTGCGGGCGGTCAGGCCCAGCTCGCCCTCATCCAGTGCCTCGAGGCAGCCGACCGTTCGCTCGAGGCCATGGATGAGCTGTGCAACCTGCTCGAGCACGCCCACGATGCCGTGGGCATCGGGCTCGGGTACTACCGCATGGCCTTCTTCCAGTGGCAGCTCGGCGAGGTCAAGGTCGCCCAGGCCTGCTACCTGCGGGCGCTGCGCTACATGCCCGAGGCGATGGCCGTCGTCGGACCGGAGCTTCAGGTCATGGCGCTGCAGGGGGCGGAACGCCTGGACGATATCAGCGACCCCGCCGTCGACGCGCTGCTCGAGCAGCATGGCATCCCGCTCGCTCCCACGCCCGAGATCAGGGACATCTTCTTCGAGGGCATGAGCGCCGCCCTCGACGCAGAGGTCTTCCCCGTCGCCAAGAGCTTCCTCATCGCGCTCGGCGCCATGCACCGCAACGACGTGTTCTACGGGGTGCTGCGCTCGCTCGAGGACGAACCCGATAGGTAGCCGCCATGCCGAAGGTCACGCTCGTCCCGCCATCATTCCGCGCCGCCATCTTCGACTTCGACGGCACCCTCGCCCTGACCGACGGCCTCTGGCGCATGGTCGACGAGGCCTTCTTCGCGCGCCGCGGCATCCCCTACGACGCCGAGATCGCCCGGGCGCTCGCCACGCGCGGCTTCGCCGAAGGTGCCGTGTGGTGCATCGAGCGCTACGGCCTCGACGAGACCCCCGAGGCCATCTGCGCGGAGTGGACCGAGACGAGCATCGAGCTCTACAAGAGCGAGGTCTGCCTGCGGCCCGGTGCGGAGGAGTACCTCCTCTACCTGCGCAGCCTCGGGATCCCGCTCGCGCTCGCCACCATCAACGACCGCAAGATCCTCGCCGCGATGCAGCGCGTGGACATCTTCACGCTCTTCGACTGCGTGGTGTGCGGGCAGGAGGGCGGTCGGTCGAAGGCGCATCCCGACATCTTCTACAAGGCCTCCTGCGAGCTCGGCATCGGTCCTGCGGATACCATCGTGTTCGAGGACACGCCCGACGCCATCGTCACGGCGTCGGCTGCCGGGTTCCTCACCTGTGCGCTCGAGGTTCCGGGAAGCGCCCATCAGGATTTCGAATCGTTGCGAAATGTGGCGGATGCAGCGCTGGTGAGCTGGGACGTTGTATACTCATAAAGCTTGACCGCAATCGAACGGAGTCACCGTGCCCATCAAGATCCCCGACGGACTGCCCGCAAAGACCACCCTCCACCAGGAGCGCATCTTCGCGCTCGAGGAGGAGGTGGCCGAGAGCCAGCAGATCCGCCCGCTCCAGCTCGTCATCCTGAACCTCATGCCCACCAAGATCGAGACCGAGACGCAGATCCTGCGCCTCATCTCCAAGTCGCCCCTGCAGGTGAGCTGCGACTTCATGCGCGTTTCGAGCCACGAGGCCAAGAACACCTCCGCCGACCACCTGGTCAAGTTCTACGACACCTTCGAGAGCTACCGCTACCGGAACTACGATGCCATGATCATCACCGGCGCTCCCGTCGAGCACCTGCCGTTCGAGCAGGTCGACTACTGGGACGAGCTCTGCCAGATCATGGACTGGGCGCGCGGGCACGTCTTCTCGACGATGTATCTGTGCTGGGGTGCCCTCGCGGCGCTCTACCACTACTACGGCATCCCCAAGAAGATGCTGGGCGCCAAGCTGTTCGGCGTGTTCCCGCAGCGCCTCTGCGACGAGTACAGCTTCCTCACCAACGGCTTCGACGAGATCCACAACATGCCCCACAGCCGCCATGCCGCCATCGACACGGGCGAGCTGATGCTGCACCCCGAGCTCATCACGCTCTCGGAGGGCTTCAACTCCGGTCCCGCGCTCGTGGCCACCGAGGATTTCCACGAGATCTACGTCACCGGCCACTTCGAGTACGGCCGCGACACGCTCGCCGACGAGTACTGGCGCGACTTCCACAAGGGCCTGCCCATCCGCCTTCCGGAGAACTACTTTCCCGACGACGACCCCGAGAACCAGCCCATCTTCACGTGGCGCGCGCATGCCAACCTGCTCTACCGCAACTGGCTCAACTGGGTCTACCAGATGACGCCCTACGACTTCGACGAGATCCCCGCCGCCATCGCGAGCCTCAAGGCCAAGACCTACGGCATGGCTGAGAAGTTCGACTGATGCAGGCTTCCGGGGAACGTCTGACGGACGAGCTGCTCCAGCAGCTTCTGGTGAGCGCCACGCCCGAGGCGTTCCTCGCCGAATCGGGCATCGCGGACAGGAGCCTTGCGGACTACCTCAATCAGCTCCTTGATGAGAAGGGCCTCAAGAAGAGCGAGGTCATCCGCGCCGCCGGCATCAACGGGACCTACGGATACGACTGCTTCAGCGGCAAGGCCGCCAACCCGAGTCGCGACCATGCGATCACGCTCGCACTCGGCCTGCGCTGCACCCTTCTCGAGACGCAGCGGCTCCTGCGCACCGCGGGCGTCTCCGAGCTCTGGGCCAAGGTGCCCCGCGATGCCGTCATCATCTACGGCGTGCAGCATGGCTTCACGCGGGTGCAGGTCGACGACGACCTCTACCGTCTGGGCTTCGATACGCTGGTCAAGGAGAGCTGACCATGGACGACCCGGTCCTCGCGGCTCTCGAGCGCGACGAGTCGTACCGCATCGTCCGCGTGCTCGCGGAGAAACCCTCGGGAAGGACCGAGCTGGTCGTCCCGCCTGCTGGCGGTCCCCTTCTCGTGCGCAAGCGCATCCCCATCGCGCTCGCCAACGTCGATGCCTGGGCGCTTCTTGCCGTCATCTCCGATCCGCATCTGCCCCGCGTCATCGAGACCTATCGGCTGCCCGACCAGTTCGTCGTCGTCTGCGAGTATGTCGAGGGCGAATCGGCGGCCGATCTCATCGCCCGGTTCGGTGCGCTTGCACCCGAGCAGGTGCTTCCCATCATCGAGGGCGTCTGCACGGCAGCCGGCGTGCTCCATGCGTACGGCATCATCCATCGCGATATCACGCCGACCAACGTGATCGTGCGCGGGGGAGAGGCGCATCTCATCGACCTCGGTATCGCACGCGTGGGCGATATGACCGCGCGCCACGATACCACGCGCCTCGGAACCTGGGGATTCGCCGCACCGGAGCAGTACGGGTTCGCGCAGACCGACGCCCGCTCCGATGTCTACTCCATCGGCTGCCTCGCCGCGTTCCTGCTCACCGGCGTCAGACCTGATGCGGAGGGGTTCGATGATGCGGTCGCGGTGCTTGCCGACCCCCTGCGCACCTGCATCGACAAGGCGCGGTCCTTCGAGCCCAGCGCGCGGTACGCGAGCGCCGCTGAGCTTCTTATGGCATTCCGCGAAGCATGCGTGCGTACCCCCACCATCGTTGCCCAAACGGTTCCTGTCACATCCGATGAACCCGATCGATTCGCCTTTCGTCTCATCACCTTCCAGGAGATCGTTGAAGCTTTCCAAAGGGCGTCATGGGCCAAGAGGCTCGGTTCGGGCATTCTCGCCCTGAGCTTCATAGCATTCGACAGCGGAATGTTCAGCGCCTCGTTCGAGATGCTCGCTCGAGATGGCTTCTTCGCGTTTCTCGCCGGGATCGCCTTCACGCTTTTCTTCACGTGGCTGTTCATCGATATCGTACTGCTCGTCCTCGGGGCAGGACCCTATGCGGGCAATCCGCCAAGACTCCGTATCCTTGCGCGACGTTGCGTCGTTCCGCTCCTCGCTTGCCTGTTCGCGATGATTCTCTTCGGGTTCATCGTGCAGCTCCTATCGGGCGCTCAAGGTTCCTGAGGCGGGGAAAGAACCGCGGATTCAGCTAGCAGCTAATGAAAACCCCAGCTAGGGGCAGCATAATCTTCTCCGATTGGAGGGTGCATGCGCGCTGGCTGGGAGTTCATTCATAGTGCTGGAGCGGAGCTGGACGAGATCCTCCTCCATGCCCCGCTTGAGAAGCGTCTCTTCTCCGAGTGGATTGAAGGGGAGTGTGCAGCACGCGGTCTTCGTCGCAACGAGGTCGTACGCTCCTCCCATCTCAACCAGACGTTCGCCTATCAGATCATCATGGGCACACGTCATGCCAGCCGTGACAAGCTCATCCAACTCGCGTTCGGTATGGGGCTGGATATCGACGGCTCCTGCGAGCTCCTCGAGCGCGGTGGCGCAAATGCCCTCATGCCCAGCTGCTTGCGCGATGTCGTGATTGCCTTCGCCCTCGACCGTGGACTCGGCGTGCTCGAATGCGACGACCTGCTCTGGTCGTTTGGCGAACGAACGCTCGTAAGCCGCGGAGCCGATGGTGAGATTTAGCTGGCAGCTAATGAATCGCGGAGAGCGTCCTCGTACACTCGTGCCACACTCCCAGAGCGGGAAGAACGACAGGAGGAATCATGAAGATCGATAGATACGGGTTTATCGCATTGCTGTTGGCAGGCACCCTTGCGCTCGTAGGATGTGGGGGATTGTCCGATTCCGGCTCGAAGGCGAGCACTGACGAGAAGGCGGATGCTCCGCAGGAGCAGCCCGCCGAGTCACCTGAGCCCGAGCAGGAGCCAGAGCCCGAGCCGGAACCTGAGCCTGCGGCTCCCGATACCAAGTATCCGGTGACCATCGATGGCGTTCGCCTCGGCACAGACTACAGCGGCAACGACGTCGTTATCGTCACCTTCACGTGGACGAACAATTCGGATGAGACCACATCGTTCGCTCTCTCGGTGATGCCGAAGGTGTTCCAGGGAGGCATCGAGTGCGAGAATGCGTTCATGGTCGATGATGCCGATAGCGACAAGTACATGACTGACGTGAGGCCCGGTACCACGATCACGGTTGAAATGGCTTATGAGCTGCAGGATTACTCCGAAATCGAGGTCGAGGTGACCGAGCTGTTCTCATTCAGCAATGATCCGATTGCGTACCAGAAGTTCAGCTTGGAGTAGCTTCACAGGAAAACTGCGGAATGAAGGGCGCCTCGTCATGGGGCGCCCTTCGATGTTCGGAGGTGGTGTGCTGTTCGATCGCAGCTCTAGCGTCGTCCGAATCCGCGTGAGGGACCGCGGCCGCGCATGCGCGAGCCGGCGAACAGCGTGCGCTTGGGCTTGACGGTCGAGCGGCTGGGGTTGGGCACGATGCGGTTGGCGTCGAAGGAGAATCCCGGCAGGTCCCAGATGGGGATGAGCTTGCCCGTGAGGTACTCCACCTCGCGCAGCGGCGTGAGCTCGTCCGGCGCCATGAAGGTGTAGGCGCGTCCCACGGCGCCCGCACGTCCGGTTCGGCCGATGCGGTGCACGTAGTCCTCGGGATCGAGCGGCACATCGAAGTTCACGACGGCATCGATGCCGGTCACATCGATGCCGCGGCTCATGACGTCGGTCGCCACGAGCAGCTGCACCTTGCCCGCGCGGAACTTCTCGAGCGCCTTGGCGCGCGCAGCCTGCGTGCGGTCCGCGTGCATGACCTCGACGGAGAAGCCGCTCGCCTTGAGCGCACGGTACGCATCGTCGACGCGCTGCTTGGTTCGGCAGAACACGAGCACGCGCTCGAGCTTCTCGCCCGGCACCGCGCCGCCCGCGGCGATGAGCTCCTTCAGGAGCGGCACCTTCTGGCCCTGCATGACGGGGCAGAGGTACTCCTCGACGGTCTCGGCGGTCTCGCCGAGCACGGCGATCTCCACGCGTGCGGGATCGTGCAGCATGGCGTCCACGGTCGAGGCGATGCTCGGCGGGATGGTCGCGGAGAAGAGCAGCGTCTGGCGCTGCTCGGGCAGTGCACGGACGATGCGGCGGACGCTCGGCCAGAAGCCCATGTCGAGCATGCGGTCGGCTTCGTCGAGCACGAGCACGCGCACCTGCGCGAGGTCGACGGCACCGCGCTCCATGAGGTCGATGAGGCGGCCGGGCGTGGCGACGAGCATGTCGCATCCCTGCGCGAGGCCGGCGAGCTGCTTGTCGAAGCGCGCTCCTCCCGTGACGACTACCGCATGCTGGCCGGTCTTGGCGCAGATCGCCTCGGCGACCTGCTCGATCTGCTGGGCGAGCTCGCGCGTGGGGGTGACGACGAGGGCGAACGGCCCATAGCCGGGACCCTGTGCTGCGATCGCCGCGCTGTCGGAAGAGCCCGACCCGCGACGGCGGCGACGCCTCCGTCTGCGCTTGGGCTTCGGCTCCTCGGAGGGCGCATCGCCTTCGGCTGCCGCGCTCTCAGCGGAGGGCTGCTCGGGATCGGGCGCCTTCTCTGCTGCTGGCGCCTCGTGCACGATGCCTGCGATTCGCTGTAGGACCGGCAGGGCGAATGCGGCGGTCTTTCCCGTGCCCGTCTGCGCGGATGCCACGATGTCGCGGCCTGCGAGGACGAGCGGGATGGCCTGCTCCTGGACGGGGGTTGGAACGGTGAAGCCGAGGGAATCCACCCCGGCGAGAATCTGCTCGTTGAGCCCGAGCTCGGCAAATGTCGTAGTCATGGGTATGAGTATGCGCC
>CADBJR010000034.1 GCA_902795065.1 uncultured Coriobacteriaceae bacterium | reverse complement strand
GCCTACAACCTTCCCGCGTCCGTGCTCGCCCCCAGCTCGCTCAAGGATGACGACGACCAGCTCGTGAGCTGCGATAAGAGCCCAGCATCCCAGCGGAGCACGCCGCGCTCGCAGCAGTACTTCGAGGGCATCTCCGCCGTGTGGGGGTCGCTCCGCGCCGGCAGGATCTCCTTCGGCGAGTTCCTCTCCGAGGCCACGTCGCGCGTGCGCTCCTACCAGGATTACCTCAACTTCGAGAATGCCGGCGGCGATGTGCGCGCCGTCTCCTACGAGCAGGTGCTCGTTCCCATCTTCGACGAGGTGGGAACGGCGCACGATGTCGACCTCTCCCGCATGAGCGCACGCCTCTTCGCGCTTGCCCTGACCGGCCAGCTGTGGGGCGGCGACGCGCTGCCCAGCTGGCGCGCCGAGCACGATGCCGAGTTCCAGGAGCTGCTGTCGACGCTCTCCCTGCATCTCCGCCAGACGGCGACCGTCGTCGACCAGATCGTGGCCGCGACCAGGACCGCCCTCGGCGTCGACCCCGATGCGCTGGCGAAGACGCTGCTGTTCCTCGACCTCAACTCCGCCGTGTCCGCCTCGCGCGGCCGCGACCACGTGGGCATCATCCTCTGCCACGGCTATTCCACCGCGACGAGCATCGCCGATGCCGCGAACAGGATCCTGCGCGCGCACATCTACGATGCCATCGACATGACCTACGACCAGCAGGTCTCCGATGTGATCGCGCCCCTGCGCCGCCTTGTCGAGCGCTATGCGTACTGCTCGCAGGTCACGCTGCTCGTGGACATGGGCTCGCTCACCGACGCCGTCGACGCGCTCTCCGGCGTGACCGGGGCCGACCTCATCGTCGTGAGCAACGTCTCCACGGGACTCGCTCTCGAGGTGGGCGCCGCCATCAAGGCGAACGAGAACGTCGAGGAGCAGCTCGAGGCCATGGCTGCATCGTGCGCGCCGGGCTTCCGCGTGGTCCGCGGCGGCCGCAATGCCGACGCCATCGTCTTCTGCTCCGAGAGCGGCGTCGCCGCTGCGGAGAAGATCCGCCAGCTGTTCGCCGAGAGCCTTCCGCCCGAAGTCGCCGACCGGCTCGTCGTGGCCGATTACCGCGACCTCGCCAAGAACGGCGCCGATGCCCCCGTCTTCGCACGCTATGCCGTGCGTGCGATCGTGGGCACTATGGACCCGGGCATCGAGGGAGTCCCGTTCGCCGCCTTCGAGGACATCCTCTTCTCCGGCACCACCGAGCGCCTCGATAAGGTGCTCGTGCGCTGGATCGGCGAGGATGGCCTCGCGATGTTCCACGAGAGCGTGGTCAAGCGCCTCACCCTCCAGAACGTCTTCGAATCGCTCACTATCCTCAACCCCGAGAAGCTTTTCTCGGAGGTCGAACGTGCGGTGGCGACCCTCCAGGACCTCACCGGCCGCGAAATCGCGCCTGCCGCGACCATCGGCCTCTACGTGCACCTTTGCTGCCTCGTCGAGCGCCTCGTCACCAAGACGGCCGTCGACGCCTACACGGGGGGCGCGCGACGCGCGAGCACGCTCCGGAGTTGGCAAGCCTCGCTGACGAGTGAGACTGCCGGTACTGCCCAGCAAGAGCATCGAAAGGAGGATTGACATGAGCATCGTCGCAGCACGCATCGACAACCGCCTGCTCCATGGCATCGTGGCGACGCAGTGGACACCCCAGTACCGTCCCCAGCGCGTCATGGTCATCGACGACGAGTATGCCAACGACCCGACCAAGAAAGCCGGCATGAAGATGGCCAAGCCTGCCGGCACCGCGCTCTCCATCATCACCGAGGAGACCGCGCTCGCCAACTTCGCAGCTGGCAAGTATGACGACCATACCGTGTTCGTCATCACCCGCACGCCCACCATCGTGCGCCATCTCGTCGAGGCGGGACAGCGTGTTCCCCAGCTCGTGCTGGGCGGCACCGTCACGCCCGCAGAGGGCACGCCTGCAGTTCAGGCAGGACGCCGTGCCTTCGTCACCGACGACCAGGTTGCCGACTACGCAGCCATCGCCGCTTCGGGAACGCGGAGCCCCTATCCAAGTACGTTTCCCTCTGAGAGGAGCTGATCTAAGATGCAGGTTGCCATCTGGCAAGTCATCGTCATCACGCTCATCGCATTCATCTATCGAATCGAACGCTACGGAACCCAGGTCAACAACTACAACGCGGTCCTCTATGCGTGGATCGTCGGCCTTATCTTGGGCGACGGCCTCACCGGCCTCCAGGTCGGTTCCGCCGTGCAGCTCATGAGCCTCGGCGTTGCCGCCATCGCCGGCTCGTCCGTGCCCGATTACCCGCTCGCAGCCATGGTGGGCACCGTCGTGACCATCGTCACCGGCCAGGACCAGGGTGTCGGCCTTGCCGTGGGCATCGCCGTCGGCATGCTCGGCGTCCAGCTCGACGTCGTCGCCAAGGTCCTCAACGGCTTCATGGCCCGCAAGCAGCTCGCCTACGCCCAGGCTGGCGAGTATGACAAGATGAAGCGCGTCACGTTCCTCGGCCCGCTCTTCTACGGCCTCACCGATGCGCTGCCCATGCTCATCGTCCTGCTCTTCGGCGGCGACGCGGTGAACGCGATCCTTACCGTTGTGCCCTCTTGGGTCACCTCCGGCCTCTCCATCGCCGGCGGCCTGCTGCCCGTCATCGGAATGGCCGCCCTGCTGTCCTACATGCCCCTCAAGCAGTACGCCAGCTACCTGGTGGTCGGCTTCGCCCTGTCCGCCTACTTCGGCGTGGGCATCCTTCCCATCGCCATGATCGGCGGCGCTGCCGCATACGAGGTCTACAAGCACCTCACCAGCACCGCTGTTGCCAACACTGCTCTCGAGGGAGGTCTTGAGGATGAGTAACGAGAAGAAACTGACCGAGGCCGACCTCAGGCGTGCGGGTATCCGCTGGTGCATGTCCGTCAACGGTTACAACTACGAGACCCAGCTCGCACCTTCCGTCGTGTTCGCCGAAGCGGAAGCCCTGAAGAAGATCTACGGCGATGACGACGAGGCGTATCGCAAGTCCCTTGAGAACGCGGCCCGCTACTTCAACGCCACCCCGCCCGTGGCAGGCATCCTGCTCGGCGCCGGCCTGGCCATGGAGGACCAGAACGGCAACGACGCCCTCGAGGCGGTCCAGGACCTCAAGGTCGGCCTCATGGGCTCCATCTCCGGCATCGGCGACGCGCTGATCTGGATCATGATCCCCACCATCTTCGGTTCCATCGCTGCCTACATGGGCCAGGAGGGCAACCCCGCGGGCGCTCTCATCTTCATGGCCACCATGTTCGTCTGCAGCCTGTGCCTCAAGGTCAAGAGCTGGAGCTGGGGCTATAACTTCGGCACGCAGCTCATCACCACGCTCGCCGACAAGATCGCGGCCCTCTCCGAGGCAATGGGCGTCCTGGGCCTCACCGTCGTGGGCGCGCTCATCCCCTCGGTCGTGAAGCTCCATACCCCGCTCGCCATCACCGTGGGCGAGGTGTCCTTCAGCCTGCAGGAGCAGCTCTTCGACAAGATCCTCGTGGGCTTCCTGCCCGTCGTCGCAACGGTCATCGTGTACAGGCTTCTCAAGAAGAAGGTCTCCACGAACATGATCATCCTCGGCATCATCGTGTTCTCGCTTCTCGGTGCTGCCCTCGGATTCCTCGGCTAACGATCCTCCCATGCGGGGCGGCCCAAGCGGCCGCCCCGCAACCTTCTGAAAGGTGCTGCTTCATGAAGGCCTCTTCCACGATCGCCAAGATCACGCCCCAGGGCGTCTTCTATCTCGACGGCTACCTCAACGATGCCCGGCAGCTTCCCGGCACCGGCGTGCACGACGACCCCTACGCGGTGCTGCTCCTCGTGGAGGAGGGGACCACGCGCGCGCTGTTCGTGGGACTCGACATCTGCCTGGCGAGCCTGTCCATCACGCGCGGCATGCGCGCCCAGCTCTCCCAGCTGCTCGGCATCCCCGACGAGCTCATCGTGGTCTCCACCACGCACACGCATTCCTGCCCGTATGCGGATTTCGTCTCCGGGATAGTGGTGCAGGCCGCTTCGACGCTTCCCGAGAGGCTTTCTGAGGTGCATGCGGAGATGCTCTCGACCCATATCCGCGGCTGGTATTCCAACCGCAACAGCGCTGACAAACCCTTCGATGACGAGGCTTATCTCGTGAGGTTCGTCCGCACTGACGGTACCGTTGCAGGTGCTATGCAGAACTTCAACTGCCACTCTACGGTCGTCGGTGCGCACAACATGCTCGTGACCGCCGACCTTCAGGGCACCGTGCGCGCCGAACTGGCCCCTTGGGTGGGTTGCACCCCCTATGCCTTCACGGGCGCTTCAGGCGACCTCGGCAACCGCCAGTTTCGGAAGGGCAACGGCTTCGAAGAGCTCAAGCGCGTCTCGGTTGGAATCGCCGCGGAGTTTATGAAGTGCGCGTTCACGTCCGTCTGCCTGGGGGAACCGTCCGTGCGCGAGTTCGTGCACCAGGTCGATTACGACAACCGGGTCTATTTCCCCACCTACGAGCGCCAGCTTGCCGAGGCGCGCGCGACTTTGGCCTACGACGGCGCGTCGGCAGATGCCAAGAAGCTCGCCATCACCGAGGTGAGCAAGCTCTCCGCGAAGCTCGAACAGGAGCATGTGGCGTTTCCCATCGTCATGCGCGTGATCGATTTCGGACCGCTGGCCTTCGTCACGTTCCCCGGCGAGCTTGGCAGCGTGTTGGGCCTTCGTATAAAGGGCATGTTCGTGGATAAGACCTGCATCGTCATCGGCTATGCTAACGACGCACAGGGCTATTTCGTTCCCGAAGACGACTTCGGCCTTGGCTACGAGTCGTTCGTCACCAAGCTTCCCCCGGGCGGCATCGAGACCGTCCTCGATGAATTTGAGGAGTGGCTGAACCGATGAGACACTGCATCCTCGCCTCGCATCACAGGTTCGCGGAGGGACTTCGCGATACCCTCGAGTTTATCGGAGGCGTTCAGAACGTCGACGTGATATGCGCCTACATCGACGAGACGCCTCTGGATGAGCAGGTTGCCGCGCTGTTTGCCGGCTTCGATCCGAGCGATGAGATCCTTATCCTTACCGACATTATGCAGGGTAGCGTCAACCAGGCATTCGCGCCATATATGGGGGAGAACACCTTCCTCGTGGCGGGCGCCAATGTTGCCTGCGCGCTCGAGCTCGCCCTTTCGAGCGAGCCCCTCACGGCTCCCTATATCGAGAACGTGATCGAGATGGCACGTCAATCGATGAGGCTTATGAACACCTATCGGGTCGCGGATGACGACGATGATGAGTGACGCCGGGACTCCCGTTCTGCGGAGGCCGATACGTGAGCGTACCGCCCTCGGTCTTACCGTCATCTGTGCGGGCGGCCTCATGGACGCGTACTCGTATCTCACGCGCGGAAATGTCTTCGCAACGGGGCAAACCGGCAACGTAGTGCTTCTCGCCATTCACCTCGCCCAGCTTGATTGGCTGGGCGTCGCCCGGTATCTCGCCCCCATCGTGGCGTTCGTCATCGGCATCCTCGCTTCAAAGCATGTTCTATCGAAGGTGCACGCAGGGGATCACTTCCGGATGCAGCGCTGGGTCATCGTCTTCGAGGCGGTGGCCTTCGTGCTTATCTCGCTCGTGCCGCCCGAGGTGCCTGATCTGCCCATCAACCTTGCGATTTCGCTCTGCGCTGCCGTTTCGTTTGAGAACTTCCGCACGTTCGGCACCAAATCCGCCTACGCGAGCGTGTTCTGCACAGGAAACCTCCGCTCCTTCGCAGAGACCCTCTACGACGGCTTTGTGGAGCATAACGCCCATGAGATGCATCGCTCGCTGCGCTATCTCGCTCTAATCGTGTCGTTTACGGCGGGCGTGGTGCTGGGATACTTCCTCATCGGGTCGTTCGGACAGCATGCGGCACTCGCCATTAGTGCTCTTTTCCTCCTTGCCAACGTTTTCGTGGGCAATTACGCACGCGATGGCGGCGCGGAATCGCGGATATAGCACGTTCTTTTGTGGACGCTCTGTTCGTTGCCGTGTGCGACGGACCAGATTCAGAATGATGCAAAGTGCAGGTTGTTCCGAAAAGGCCCCAATAAGAGTGCCGTTTTCTTCCCGGCAGGCTGCGTGCACGCCATGAACGTGCTAGAATACCGCGTTAGGCGATGACGGAGAGGTTCGGGGCTCGCGTCGGGAACGGACAGAGAGGGCATCCACCGGTTGAGAGGTGCCCACGGTCCCTGAGACCCGGAGTTCACTCCACCAGCTGCAACCTGAACGGCCGCATGCGGCGCCAGTAGGGAAGCCGTCAGCCCCACGGCACGGGGCCAAACGAGTGGACGCTCGCGGGAGACAACGCGCACGTCAATCAAGGTGGTACCGCGGATTCTTTCCGTCCTTGGCATCTGAGGTCAGGGGCGGTTTTTTTGTTGCCGCAGCGCGGCGGAAGGGAAGGCACGGAACATGTCGATTCTCGACGATCTCAAGGCCATCGAGGCCGAGGCCGAGGAGGGTCTCAGGAACGCGGGCTCGCTCGATGCGCTCGAGCAGATCCGCATCGCCGTGACGGGCAAGAAGGGTTCGCTCACGGCCGCCATGAAGATGATGGGCAAGCTCGCGCCCGAGGAGCGCCCCGCCGTGGGCAAGCTCGCGAACCAGGTGCGCGCCAATGTGGACGCTGCCATCGCCAAGCGCAAGCTCGAGCTCGAGAAGGCCGTGCTCGCGGCCAGGATCAACGCCGAGGCGGCGGACGTCACGCTTCCCGGACGCTACCTCTCCCAGGGCACCCAGCACCTCATCAGCCAGATCCGCGAGGAGATCGAGGACATCTTCGTCGGCCTCGGCTACACCGTCGAGGACGGTCCCTACGTGGAGACCACCTGGTACAACTTCACGGCGCTGAACGCCCCCGAGGACCATCCCAGCCGCTCGGCGAAGGATACCTTCTACGTGGTGGACAACGCACCCGAGGGCAAGGAGAGCCACGTGCTCGGCGAGAGCGACGTGCTGCTGCGCACCCAGACCTCCGGCGTGCAGGTGCACGTGATGGAGAACCGCAAGCCCCCGATCTACATGATCTGCCCGGGCACGGTCTTCCGCCCCGACACCGCCGACGCCAACCATCTGCCGCAGTTCACGCAGGTCGAGGGCCTCGTCGTCGATGAGGGCATCACCTTCGGCGACCTCAAGGGCACGCTCGACTACTTCACGCGCGAGATCTTCGGCAAGGACCGCGCCACGCGCTACCGTCCCCACTTCTTCCCGTTCACCGAGCCCAGCTGCGAGGTGGATGTCTCCTGCGGCGTCTGCGGAGGCAAGGGCTGCCGATTCTGCAACAACACGGGCTGGATCGAGATCCTCGGCTGCGGCATGGTCGACCCCAACGTCTTCCGCTACTGCGGCATCGATCCCGAGAAGTACACCGGCTTCGCCTTCGGTATCGGCGTGGAGCGCGTCGCGGCGCTGCGCTACGACCTGCCCGACCTGCGCATGCTCATGACCGGCGACATGCGCTTCCTCCGTCAGTTCTAATCCCCCGCGCGAGCAGAAAGCGAGAACACCATGCGCGTTTCATATGAATGGCTGAAGTCGATGGTCGATGTGCCCGAGAACCCGGTCGACCTCGTCAAGGAGTTCATCCGCACGGGAACCGAGGTCGAGGCCGTCGAGAAGGTCGGCGCAAATCTCGAGAACGTCGTGACCGGCTACGTGGTCGAGGCGGTGCCGCATCCCGATTCCGACCACATGTGGCTCTGCAAGGTGAGCGTCGGCGAGCGCAACCTCGGCGCCGACGGCGCGCCCGAGCCCCTGCAGATCGTCTGCGGCGCCCCCAACATGCGCACCGGCCTGCACGTGGTCGTCGCTATGATCGGCGCCGTGCTGCCGGGCGACTTCAAGATCAAGAAGAGCAAGCTCCGCGGCTACGACAGCTTCGGCATGTGCTGCTCCGGCCGCGAGCTCGGCCTCGATGACGACCACAGCGGCATCATCGAGCTGCCCGAGGACGCTCCGGTGGGTGTCGATTTCTCCGATTACAAGGGCCTCTCCGATACCGTGATCGACTGCGAGATCACGCCCAACCGCCCGGACTGCCTCTCGATGGTCGGCATGGCCGTCGAGGTGGGCGCCATGCTCGACGAGGATACCCACATCGTGCTGCCCGCCGTGCAGCACGAGGAGGGCCCCGATGCCTCCGAGCTCGTCTCGGTCGAGATCGCCGACTCCGGCCTCTGCAGCCGCTACGTCGCCCGCGTGGTCCGCGGCGTCAAGATCGCGCCCAGCCCCGAATGGCTCGCCAAGCGCGTCATCGCAGCGGGCAGCCGTCCCATCAACAACGTCGTCGACGTCACCAACTACGTGATGTTCCTCACCGGCCAGCCGCTCCACGCCTTCGACCTCGGCAAGCTCGTCGAGCGCGACGGCAAGCGCAGCATCGTGGTGCGCGCCGCCGCCGACGACGAGAAGCTCACGACCCTTGACGGCCAGGAGCGCGTCCTCACCTCCGATATGGCCCTCATCACCGATGGGGGAGCGTACGGCGTGGCGCTCGCGGGCGTCATGGGCGGCGAGAACTCCGAGATCGACGAGGGCACCGTGGACGTCCTGCTCGAGAGCGCGTGCTTCGATCCCGGCCACATCAGCCGCACGAGCCGCAACCTCGACCTCATGAGCGAGGCCTCCATCCGCTTCGAGCGCCAGGTCGACGCCGAGGGCTGCGCTGCCGTGGCCGATATTGCCGCCGCCCTCTTCGAGAGCTGCTGCGGCGCCACCGTGTGCCCGGGCGTCGTCGACGTCTATCCCGGCAAGGCCGAGCCCGCCGTGGTGACGCTGCGTCCCGAGCGCGCCCGCGCCCTGATCGGCGCCGACGTGCCCGAGGAGTTCATGGTCCGTGCCCTCACGCGCCTGGGCTGCACCGTCTCCCAGGCCGACGGCGCGCTTGCCGTGACCGCGCCCACCAACCGTCCCGACCTCATCCGCGAGGCCGACCTCATCGAGGAGGTCCTGCGCCTTTGGGGCATGGCCGAGGTCGAGCCCACGCTCCCCGCCGCGCGCAACCATGCGGGCGGCCTCACCGTCGAGCAGCAGCGCGTGCGCAAGATCGGCGCCACGCTGCGCGCCGCCGGCATGAGCGAGACGAGCACCTACTGCTTCGCCGCAGCCGACGACCTCGCCAAGCTCGGCATGGGCGAGGACGGCAAGGGCATCCCCGTGGAGATCCTGCGCCCGCTCGTCGCCGACGAGAACCAGATGCGCCGCTCCATGCTGCCCGGGCTCCTCCGCTCGGTCGCCTTCAACCTCGACCACGGCGTGTCCAACGTCGCGCTCTACGAGATCGGCCGCGTGTTCTACGCCCATCCCGGCAAGAGCCAGCCCGACGAGCCCAGCTTCGTCGCGGGCGTCATGTGCGGAGCCTGGAAGGACGACGAGTGGAACGCCAAGTACCCCAAGCTCGACTTCTTCGACGCCAAGGGCATCGTCGAGCAGGTGCTTGCCGCGCTGCGCATCACCAAGGTCCGCTTCAAGTCCGCCGATCCCGAGGCGTACGGCTGGCTCCAGCCCGGCCGCGCCGCCGAGGTGCTCGGCCAGGGCGAGGTCCTCGGCTGGGTGGGCAACATCCATCCCGAGGCGCTCGCGCGCTTCGACATCTCGGTGCCCGTGATCGCCTTCGAGCTCAGCCAAGCGGCGCTGCTGCGCCTTGCGCAGCGCGAGCTTCCCTACGTGGACGTTCCCACGCTGCCCGGCGTCTCCATCGACCTCGCCATCGTCATCGACGAGTCCGTCACGGCCGAGACGCTGCTCCAGCGTATCCAGAGCGCCGGCGGCAAGCTGCTCAAGGATGCCCGCCTCTTCGACGTGTTCCGCGATCCCATCCGCGTCGGAGCGGGCAAGAAGAGCATGGCCTTCGCGCTCACGTACCGCGCCGACGACCACACCCTCACCTCCGAGGAGGTCGAGGCGGCCCACGCCAAGCTGGTCAAGAAGGTCTGCGCCGCGACCGGTGGCGAGGTCCGCAGCTAGGACGACCGGGGATGCCGAGCTGGAACATACATAGCGCCCACGCCGAGAAGCTGCTCGCCGACTGCGGTGCGGCGGCTCTCGGCGTGGCCGACGAGAACGCATTCCTCTTCGGCAACTTCGTGCCCGATATCTACGTGGGCTACCTCGTGAAGCCCATCTCGGTCTGGATCGACTACAAGGCGACGCACCTCGCGCGCAAGGCCTACATCCCGCTGCCCGACTACGAGCGCTTCTGGCGCCGCTACGTCGAACCCTACGAGGTGCCGCCCGAGATCGTGCTCGGCGCCTGGTGCCATCTGGTGTGCGACAACGTCTACAACGCCCATGCACGCGCCTACTTCAAGGTCGCGCATATCCGTCCGGGAGAGCGTGCACGCGTCGGCAAGCAGGGCGACTTCGCGGTCTTCGGACGCACGCTCGACATCGAGCGCCATGTGGAGGCGACGCCGGAGCTCATCGCGCAGGCTGCCGCCTTTCCGCAGTACGGTATCGCCGAGGAGGATGTGCGCGCCGCCGTCGCTGCTGCGAACGCGTTCGTGGACGAGAACCGCGCCAATCACCTTGATGAGCTGCCACCGCTCACGCTGCTCACGCCCGAGTTCTTCACCGCGGCGTTCGAAGATGCGGACCGCATCTGCCGTGAGGGGCTGCTCGGAAGGATGCGGGACTCGTAGAGCTTCCATGCCTGCTGTGTCCTGTTGTGCCGCATCATCCGCCGCGTAGAGGTCGCTTATGGCAATGCTATACAGAGCGGCCTCGCGCTATATTTGGGTCCATCAGGGGAAATGCTGCTGAACGAGCGCCTCGAGAGGGAGGTTTCCGATCTCGCGTTACCAAATGCGGTCTCTACGCGGCTGAGGTGGGGAGAAGACACGGAAGACACAGCAAACGACGAACGGCCCCGGGCATCGCATCGGGGCCGTTCGCAGGGAGGAAGCAAGACGGCGGATCCTGCCATCCGCCGTCAACTGCTTAACGGGATGGATCAGCGGGCCGCGAGGAGGTTGGTCGCGAAGATCTCCATGGCGCGCTTGACGTCGGCCTTGATGCCCTTCTTGGCCTCGGCGACGATGTCATGGAAGAAGATCTTCTCGCCCTCGGCCTTGGTGGCGAGGTAGTCGCGCACGGCGTTGGCGCCGGCCATCGTGCCGTAGGTGTAGTAGTTGATCTTGGTGATGCCGTTGTTGATGGCGGTGCGGTTGTCCTCGTCGGAGACGCCGGAACCGCCGTGCATGACCAGGGGGATGCCGCAGGCGTCGTGGATGAGCTTCACGCGGTCGAGGTCGAGCGCGGGCTTGGTGAGGTACACGCCGTGGACGGTGCCGAAGGCGATGGCGAGGGCGTCGACGCCGGTGGCCTCGATGAACTCCTTGGCCTGCTGCGGGTTGGTGTATACCTCGTCGGCGGAATCGTAGTCGTCGAGGCTGGAGGCGGCACGGCCGCCGGAGCCGACGGCGGAGTTGAACATGGCGCCGAGCTCGGCCTCGACGGAGACGTTGAGCGCGTGGGCGACCTTGCAGACCTCCTTGGTGATGGCGAGGTTCTCCTCATAGGGCTTGGCGGAGGCATCGATCATGACGGAGGTGAAGCCCATGTGCATGGCGCGGACCAGGTAATCGAAGTCGACGCCGTGGTCGAGGTGCACGCAGACGGGCACCTTGGCGCGCTTGGCGTAGCCGACCATGGTGGGGCCGATCTCGTCGAGGGTGGTGAGGCCCTCGTCCTCGTGGACCTGCGCATGCTGGATGATGACGGGAACGTCGAGCTCCTCTGCGGCCTCGATGGTCGCCTGGATGGACTCGAGGTTGGGAACGTTGAACGCGCCGACGGCATACGTGCCGGCCATGGCCTTGTCGAGGATTTCCTTCATGGTAACGAGCATGGTACCCTCCCTTTCAGTTCAAGCGAATGCAGCGAAGAGCAACTGACCTTGTGGTAAAAACTATCCACTGGTAAACTGTATAGCGCCATCATGTTAACAAGTCAATCATCTTCGAGATGTATCCATAACTCTGAGATGAAGTCGCTGAAGTGCTGGAATTTGCGCATACCATCCACGTAGGAATGCGTCCGTTCGCGGAACTGCTACAAATTGCCCGCAGATGTCCCTTGCGCAAAAAACTTACCATTGGTAATATCATCCATTAGATTGTGATCTTTTCGAGGATAGGGGGCTCCACGTGATCGGAATCGTTGTCGTCACCCATTCGGACCTCGGCCAGGGACTGCTCAATGCAGTTGCGCTCATCGCGGGCATCCAGCCCAAAGCTCGTGCAATCGGGCTGTACCACGGCGACGGTGTAGATGAGTTCGAGGAGCGCGTCATGACCGCGATCAACGAGCTCGACGAAGGCGACGGCATCCTCGTCTTCACCGACTTCTTCGGCGGCACGCCCTCCAACACCGTCATGCGCTGCATGGCCAAGAAGCCGTTCCGCTGCATCACCGGCGTCAACATGCCCATGATGGTCGAGGCGCTCACCGGACGCGATGGCATCACGCCCGAGCAGCTCGAGGAGAACTGCCTCACGGTCGGCCACTCCAGCGTCCTCAAGCTCGAAGACGTTTTCGCCGAGAACAGCAGGTTCGTCGAGGAAGAGGAAGACGAGAGCGACTTCTAATCAATTCGGCAGTATTGGTCTTACCTTTAGGGGAGGTAAAACTATGAAGTACGAAGGCATCGCAATGGTCCGTATCGACGACCGCCTCATCCACGGCCAGGTCATGACGTCGTGGCTCAACTTCCTGGGCGCGAACAAGATCATGGTCATCGATGACGGCGTGGCCGTCGACCCGCTCGTCAAGAACATCCTCAAATCCTGCATTCCTGCGAACATCAAGCTTGCCGTCTTCACCGAGGACAAGGCCGTCGAGCGCCTGAAGAAGGGCTTCGCCGGCGACAAGGTCATCATCCTCGTCAAGTACCCCAAGACCCTCTACAGCCTCATGCAGAAGGGCGTCCAGTTCGACGAGATCAACATCGGCGGCATGGGCGTTTCCGGCAACCGCGAGAAGTTCTTCCGCAACATCTCCGCTTCTCCCGAGGAGAAGAAGATGCTCAAGGAGATGATCGACGCCGGTTCCAGCATCTCGGTCCGCATCATCGCCGAGGATAGCGCCACCGATATCTCCAAGCTCCTCTAGGAGCCTTCGCGCCTCACGGCGCATCCCTGATGGGTGTAATGCAGCTTGCTGCCTCCGGAACCGGCCGAACCGGGACGACAGCTGCCTTGCTCTAGCTGGTTAGGACCAAACGAAGGAGGGAAAATGACCGTCTCGTGGTTCCAAGCATTTCTGATTGGAGTTGTGTACTACCTGGGCAACATCGGCACTCCGTGGCTCTCGTTGCTCGGCTCGATCTCCGTTGTATACAAGCCGCTCGTTGCTGGTACCCTCGTCGGCTGCATCCTGGGCGACCCCGTCCAGGGCTGCATCTACGGCGCTGCCATCAACCTGCCCTACGTCGCCTTCATCTCCGCAGGCGGCACCGCTCCCGCTGACCCCGGCCTCGCCGGTACCGTCGGCACCGCCTGGGCCATGATCTCCGGCGTCGACACCACCGCCGCCATGACCATCGCCCTCCCGCTCGGCCTTCTCGGCACCATGATCTGGGTTACCCACATGACCCTCGACGTCACGTTCGTCCACATGGCCGACAAGGCTGCTGAGGAAGCCGACCTCGATCGCATCTGCTTCCTGCACGTCGTTCCGCCGCAGATCCTCATGTTCTGCCTGTGCGTGATTCCCGCCACCATCGCTGCCAAGCTCGGCGGCGAGGCTGTTGCCGGCCTCATCGGCATGCTCACCGGCACCCCGCTCCGCATCCTGCAGGTCATCGGCTCCCTGCTCCCGGCCCTCGGCATCGCGATGAACCTTCGTTCCATCAGCCGTCCCGGCACCCTGCTGTTCTTCGTCGCCGGCCTGATCATGGTCAAGTACCTTGGCCTCCCGGTCATCGCCATCGCCGCTCTCGGTGGCGTTGTCGCCTACTTCTACACCACCCTGCTGTACAACGGTGCTCCCGCGGCCGCTGCTGCTGCAGCCGATGATGATGAGGAGGACTTCTAATCATGGCTGAGAAGAAACTTGACAAGAAGGACATCGTCAACGCTTTCTGGCGTTGGACGTTCTTCTCCCACGCGAACTACAACTACGAGCGCCTCGAGGCAACCGGTCTCGTGCACTCCTACAAGCACGTCATCAAGAAGCTCTACGGCGACAACCCCGAGGAGTACAAGGCTGCGATCCTGCGTCACATGCAGTTCTTCAACACCGAGCCCCACATCGGCGGCGTCATCCCCGGCATCGTCCTCGCCATGGAGGAGCAGCGCGCCAACGGCGCCCCGATCACCGACGAGGCCATCAACGGCATCAAGACCGGCCTGATGGGCCCGTTCGCCGGCATCGGCGACACGCTCTGGCAGGGCACCCTCACCCCGATCCTGCTCGCCTTCGGCATCTCCCTCGGTGCCCAGGGCAACCTCCTCGGCCCCGTGATCTACACGATCCTTATGTTCGGCATCATGTTCCCCGTGGCCTACATCTGCTGGATGGAGGGCTACAAGCTCGGCGCTGACGGCGTCCAGCAGGTTCTCGCCGGCAACATGCTCCAGAAGATCATCACCGGTGCGTCCGCAATGGGCGCCATGGTCCTCGGAGCCCTTTCCGCCCAGTTCATCACCACCAAGTGCCCCGTGATCATCCAGCTCGGCGCTGGCGAGGGCCTGGTCGAGCTCTCCATCCAGGAGACCGTGCTCGACGCCCTCTTCAAGGGCCTCCTCCCGCTGGTCATCACGCTGGCAACCCTGTGGATGCTCAAGGACCGCAAGATGAAGTCCACCACCGTCATGCTCATCCTCATCATCGTGGGTGTCATCGGCGGCGGCCTCGGCATCCTCGGCGTCTAACGACCTATCTGGCTCAGGAAGGAAGTATCGATAATGGCCGATAAGCTGAAAACGATCGTATTCAAGGAGGTCGACCACCTCGAGGTAGAGGAGTTCGACGTTCCCGAGCCCGGCTCCGACCAGATTCTCGTCCGTGTCGAGGCATGCGCCATCTGCACATGGGAGCAGCGCGCCTACAAGGGCATCAACAAGGTCGAGTACCCGTTCATCGGCGGGCACGAGCTGTGCGGTCATATCGAAGCGATGGGTGCCAACGTCGATTCCCGCACGTGGCACATCGGTGACAGGGTTGTGTGCGGCGCCCAGTTCGCATGCGACAACTGCACGCAGTGCAAGTCCGGCGACGAGAACGCCTGCCAGCACTTCGACCACAGCAAGCAGCTCCCGGGCCTCCCCTATCACGGAATGGGCGGCTTGAGCTCCCACTATCTCGTGAACCCGGCGAACTGCTTCAAGGTGGGGGATACCCCCGTCGAGGAGGCGGCGCTCACCGAGCCCCTCTCCTGCGTGCTCCACTCCGTCGAGTCGGCCGACATCCACTTCGGCGATGTCGTGCTCGTCATCGGCTGTGGCATCATGGGCCAGCTCCACGCCATGCTCGCGGCCAAGCGTGGCGCGATGGTCATCGTCTCCGACACCAACGAGGAGCGCGGCCAGATGGCCGTCGGCCTCGGTGCCAAGATCGCCATCAACCCCGCCAAGGTGAACCTCGTCGAGACCATCGGCGAGATCACGAACGGCGAGATGTGCAACGTCGTCTTCGATACGACGCCCATCGCAGCTCTCGTGCAGGACGCCATCGACTGCCTCGGCAGCCAGGGCAAGGTCGTCCTGTACAGCTCGTTCCATCCGGACGTGCCCATCCCGTTCAGCCCGAATCTCGTGCACAAGCGCAACCTGCAGTTCATCGGCACGGCGAACTCCAGCCAGCGCGACTTCGTGCGCGCGACGCGTCTCATCTCCGAGGGCGTCGTCAGCCTGAAGCCCTTCGTGAGCGAGGTCTATCCTGTCGATCAGGCGCAGGCGGCGTTCGACAGCGCCTGCATGGGCGACAAGTTCAGGGTCGTCGTCACGTTCTAAGCACGTAGCCAGGAGGAGTGTCGGTTTCTGTGCGGCCGGCACTCCTCCTGCATATTCCGCCATCTCGGAAGCGCCCGTACCATTCGTACTATCATCTACAAGGATGCAACGACGTTTCGGCGAGGGGGAGAGCAGGATGATCTACCTCGATCTGGTTGACGAGATCATCAAGGAGTACGAGGGGGCCCCGTATTTCTCCCCGATGCTCAGCGAACGCGAGATGTGCGAGAAGTACCATGTGAGCCGCCCCACCATCCGCAAGGCCCTCCAGCATCTCGAGGGCGAGGGGATCATCAAGGTCCTGCGCGGCAAGGGCGCGTTCTTCCTGGGTTCCGGCAAGCTCGTCGAGAGCTCCTTCACCATGGGACGCCGCAAGATCGGCTTCTACGACCAGGTCGTGTCGCAGGGCAGCGTCCCCACATCCAAAGTGCTCACGCAGGACATCCAGCCCGCCGACAAGCTCGTGGCGGCGAAGCTCAAGATCAAGCGCGGAGACCCCGTGTTCTGCCTCGAGCGCGTGCGCTACGTCGATGGCGAGGTCTTCTCGGTCAACTCGAGCCGCATCTCGTACAAGCTCTGCCCCAAGCTCACCGAGCACGACTTCTCCGGGGATGCGTCGCTGCACCATGTCCTCGAATCCTACGGCCACATCCCCCATCATGCCGACCGCGTCATCGAGGTCGGCCATGCGGGCGAGTATGAGGCCATCCATCTGGGGCTCTCCGTAGGGGAACCCATCGCGATCACCCATACCGAGACCTTCGATAAGGATGGCCGTGTTCTCGAGTTCGCGGTGACCAAGCACTCCGCGTACAAATCGCGTTTCGAGATGACGGTCTACGGCGATCGCTGATACCCGTGAAGGCACCGCAATCAGGAGTCTGCAATGGCGCAAGATGAAGAACTGCAGGTAATCGAAGAGCGCGACATCTACGACAAGACCGTCGCGGATATCCCCGCGGATGCGAAGCTGCTCGAGGCGGTGAGGAACCGCCCGCGCGCATACGTGTGCTTCGGCATCCTCGCGCTCGCCATCTTCATCGCCATGGCACCCCAGTACTGGATCGCCCTCTCACTCGCCATCGTGGGCTGCATCGCCATATATCTCATGACCAAGAACGAGCCCGTGCTCGAGATCTACGACGGCTTCATGGTCTGCCATAAGCGCGGAGAGCCCGACAGGGTGTGCATCATCCCCGACGAGCAGCTCATCTACTGGCAGCTCGTCGCAGGCAACACCTCGGTCATCCAGGTCTATTTCGAGGACGAGGACGATCCGGAGAACGCCCTCTGCGCCCTCATCCACACCATCAACAGCTTCCAGGCATCCAACGCGCTCGACCACTACCATCGCGAGAAGGCGCTCGTCGAGATCAGGCGCGAGGCCAGCCGCAAGAAGCGCCTCATCAACCGCAAGAAGTAGGCGGACCGATTATAGGGGTCTGAAGCAGGGGACGCCGCCGTTCCCCAACAACCCTCCGTTGCGCTAGAGTAGACGGGTGCGAAACCCGAGTGCAAGGAGCCAGCTATGGATTTGTCAACAGGCTAGACCCACAGATCTCGAGTTTCGCAGCACCTTGACAACCGGATATGGAACGTTGTTTTCCGGCATGC
>CADBJR010000033.1 GCA_902795065.1 uncultured Coriobacteriaceae bacterium | reverse complement strand
GACCGCAGGGTCGACGAGCTTCTTCTCGAGCTCCTCGTACGCCTCGATGAGTTTGGTGAGCTTGTCCTGTATGATGATCTCCTTGGATGAAGCGCCGAGGTACGGCGCGAAGTGTCAGCGTACGAATGATACCACGTGGCGGACGACCTTATTCACGGGAGCGCTGTGACATGGAGACGTCGTAGAGGGTACACTAACGATATGGACGACGAGATCCTGACAGACGACCCCAACGGCACCAAGCCCACCGATATCATCGGAGGATCGCTGGAGCCGGAAGGCGCCGACAACGGCGTTGCCGAGACTGTCGAGCGCCCCGTCGCCATGGACGTCCAAGCCGCTCCCGAGGAGCAGCCCGCTTCCCCGCGCCCGCGCAACCGCGGCATCGCCGAAGCTCGCGACTATATTAAGGGGCATCCGCGCGGCACCGCCGTCCTCGTGATCGTGAGCCTCATCGTGGTGGCCGTCCTCGCCCTTGCGTGGCGACGCCACAGCAACCTTCCCGACCTCGCCCTCATCGAGCAGGATGCACGCGAGCGCGTCTCCGCGCCGGTCTACGGCGGCGGCTATTTCGGCGACGACGACCGCCTCATCCTCACGCAGGTCACCGTGGGCACGCGGATGCACAGCGACCACGCGCCCGAGGGCTCCGAGCTCGAGGAGACCTTCGCCTCCATGGGCTATGTGACCGCCGACGTCATGCTCGTCTACCAGAACGAGTCGGTCATCGCCACCAAGACCGCGATCCTGGGCTACGCCAAGCAGAACCAGGAATGGATCGCCGCGGGCATCGTGAACAACGAGCAGGTCTCGTACGTCGCGACGCGCGGCGTCGACCAGCGCAAGGTCCTGCTCAACATCGGCCAGCTGCTCGAGCGCGCGAACGGCTCGAAGCCGGCAGGCTCGGACCTGCCGTCGTTGGCGACGATCTACGAGGGTGCGGAGTTCAAGGTCACGAGCTCTGCCTTCGACGATGCCGACCAGACCGACACGCTCACGATCCATGCGCGCAAGGGCGGGCGCTTCTCGGCTTATGAGTGCGATATCGTAGCCACCTTCGCATTCCGTCCGAGCAACGGACTCTGGGAGCTCGTCGACGCCACCGTGACCGACGACGCCTGGGTGCGCCGCTTCGACCCGCTCATCGGCACGTGGACGGGCACGTTCAAGAGCCAAGACGTGAGCTCGGGGGCGAAATGCCTCGCGGGCGGGCGCACGCCGCTCACCATAACCATCACCTCATGGGAGGACACCGGAGCCGGCGCGCGCATCCACGGCACGATCTCCGGCGTCGCGCACTACCACCGCAGCCCCGCCAAAGACCAGAACACCACCGAGGGCGATGCCCCGCTCAAGGATGTGCCGTTCACCGCAACGCTCTACGAACCGACGAACGTGCAGCTCGCGAGCGAGGCGACCTTCATCGCCACGCTGCCCGAGGATGTGGGCGGCACCGTCTCGATCACGCTCGTGTTCGGAACCTCCGACGACGGCTCGTCCGTGATAGCGACCGTCGCCACCGAGCATCCCTTCGAGGACACCTTCATCCTCATCCCCTACCAGAACAAGGTCATCTTCGCCGATACCTACGAGCTCGTGCTCGTCACCGAGGAGGAGCCCGTGCAGGAATCCGAGGACGAAGACGGCAGCGCCGATGGCGCCGAGGAGGCCGAGGCCCCTGCCGAAGATGCGCAGGCGAACGAGGCCGAACAGGCACAACCCTGAAAGGAATCCTGATGGCAATCCAGAAACCCGCACCGCTCATGATCGGCAACAAGGCCTACTACACGCTGACCTCCTACGATCCCGTCGAGGTCGAGGTCATCGTGCCCTTCATCACCGACGAGGAGGTCGAGCTCGCGCTCGGAAGCCTGCTCGAGGACGAGGGCGGCACCGTCGAGAACCTGTCCGATCCCGACTGGATCGCCAAGCATTTCGAGGGTCTGCGCTCCACCGACGAGCTCCATCGCGTGCTCCGTGCCCGCCTGCGCGAGATGAACGCCCAGTTCGCCGAGGACCAGAAGCGCGACAAGTGCATGGTCGCGTTGGCCGAGCGCCTGGGACAGTCCGTCCCGCCCGAGCACGTCGCCGCAGTACGCGCCGGCATCTACGCCAATTTCAAGCAGCGCGCTGCAGCGAACGGCATGACCATGGACGAGTTCGTCGCGAAGGGCGGCATCCCGAACTCCGAGTTCGAGGCCATGCTCGACGCCCAGGCCATCCAGACCTCAGAGATCGACGCAGCGCTCGACGCCTACGCCCACGAGAAGAAGCTCTCCGTAGAGGAGCGGGAGTTCGGACCGCTGCTGGGTATGAAGCCCGACGATGTGAAGGACCTCATCAAGCAGGCTCGGGCTGCGGGACGCTACGAGGACATCCGCGGTGCCGCGCTGCGGGCGAAGGCGGGCGAGGCCGTGGTCGCCGAGTGCTCCTGCACCTACCATCACGAGAGCGAGGACGAGGCAGCCGAGCGCCTGAAGATGCTCCGCGACCTCATGGCCAACGGCTAGGCGCTCCTCCCCCATCGCAGATCTACCGCGCGCGGGCCATCGAGCCCGCGCGTTCTCCTATACAGCAGAACGTCCGCGCGATGCCCGCACGGTCGCAGACGTCGAGCAGGTCTGCGAGCACCGCATCGCCGCTCTCGAAGAAGCGCGAGAGCGCATCCGCCACACCCCGCTCGCCGCCGAGCACTCCCATGAGGGTCCTCAGGCCATCTCCGTCGAGCGTGAGCCGGTGGCACACGGCCGGCTCGCCGAAGGCAAGCATGGTCATGCGACCGCTGCTGCGCTGGAAGATGTGCACGCCTCCCTCCTCGCGGAGCGCGACACCGACCGTGCGGACCTCGTCCTCTTGCTCGAACCGTGCGACCTCGACCATCTCTCCTGCATGCATGCACCCTCCTTGTCCGCCCTGTATGCGAACAAGTGTACGATATGCACAGGACAGCAATCCTCGCCCGAACGCAGCCGGCCCCGCGTGAGGCGGGGCCGGGACAGTCCAGATCGGGTTGCAGCGATGCGCTATGCCTCGGGCGTGATGACCTCGACGCCGCCCATGTAGGGCACGAGGACCTTGGGAACGGTGATGGAGCCGTCGGCGTTCTGGCAGTTCTCCATGATGGCAGCCATCGTGCGGCCCACGGCGAGGCCGGAGCCGTTGAGGGTGTGGACAAAGCGGGTGCCCTTGAAGTTGGCCGGGTCGCGGTACTTGATGTTGGCGCGGCGGGCCTGGAAATCCCAGCAGTTGGAGCAGGACGAGATCTCCTTGTAGGTGTTGTAGCTGGGCAGCCACACCTCGAGGTCGTAGGTCTTGCATGCGGAGAAGCCGATGTCGCCGGTGCAGAGGGTGACCACGCGGTAGGGCAGCTCGAGGAGCTGCAGGATCTTCTCGGCCTCCGCCGTCATCGACTCGAGCTGGTTCATGGAGTCCTCGGGCGTGGCGAACTTGACCATCTCGACCTTGTCGAACTCGTGCACGCGGATGATGCCGCGGGTATCGCGGCCGGCGCTGCCCGCCTCCTCGCGGAAGCAGGGCGTGAAGGCGGTGTACCAGAGCGGCAGCTGGCTTGCGTCGAGCACCTCGCCGCGGTGGAGGTTGGTCAGGGGCACCTCTGCCGTGGGGATGAGGAACATGTCGCCGCTCACGTGGAAGGCATCCTCCTCGAACTTGGGCAGCTGGCCGGTGCCGAACATGGTATCGCGGCTCACGATGACGGGCGGCCACCACTCCTTGAAGCCGGCGGCGGCGTGGGTCTCGATCATGAAGTTGATGAGGGCGCGCTCGAGGCGGGCGCCCATGCCGCCCAGCACGTAGAAGCGGGAGCCGGAGAGCTTGATGCCTCGGTCGAAGTCGATCATGCCCAGCTCGGGACCGAGGTCCCAGTGTGCCTTGGGCTCGAAGTCGAACGTGCGCGGCGTGCCCCAGCGGCGCGCCTCGACGTTCTCGGAGTCGTCCTTGCCGTAGGGGATGTCCTCGTTCGGGAGGTTGGGGATGCGGGAGACGAGGTCGAAGAGGGCCTTCTCGAGCTCGGCGCGCTTCGACTCGAGCTCGGCGATGCGCTCCTTGCCGGCGGCGACCGTGGCCTTGGCGGCTGCAGCCTCGTCGGCCTTGCCCTCCTTCATGAGCTTGCCGATCTGCTTGGAGAGGTTGTTGCGCTCGGCCTGGAGGGACTCGACCTCGGTGATGCAGGCGCGACGGGCCTCGTCGAGTTCGAGGAAGGACGCACGGTCCCACGACGAGTTGCGGGATGCCATGGCCTTATCGACCAGATCGGGGTTCTCGCGGACGAACTTGATGTCGAGCATAGCCACTCCTTTTTCTCAAACCTCTGGGCCGAATACGGCCGCTGTACAAGTATATACTTGAAGGCGAACCAGCGCAGCATCACCGGAGGTACCCGCATGCAAGCCGTAACCGATTTCTTCGTGTGGCTCTTCACCGACCGCATGGGCGTGGTCGCCCTCATCGTGGGCGGCATCCTGCTCTTCCTGGTCATCGCCTTCATCCTCGAGCGCCGGACCCGCAAGCAGTACTACAACCACGCCAAGTCTGCCGACGACTGGGATTTCTTCGACGATGACGAGAGCGGCTGGTCCGAGTTCGAAGACGACAACAAGTAGCGATTGCCTTCCAACATATCCTTCGGCTCAACTGCCACGCGGAGCGCCTCCCGTGGCAGTTGCTGGTTTTCGCCCCTGCAGCCTGCCATGATTGATGCAGGACGAGGGAAAGGACATCGCCATGGAAATGGGTAAGGAAATCCGCAGGCTGCGTACCGCACGGGGCCTCACGCAGGAAGCGCTCGCCGCGGCGCTCAATGTGACCGCGCAGACCGTGAGCAAATGGGAGTGCGGCACCAGCGTGCCCGACGTGCAGATGCTTCCCGAAATCGCCGTGTTTTTCGGGATCACCATCGACCAGCTTTTCGCCATGACGCCCGAGCAGCAGCTGGAGCGGATCGAGAACCGCATCTACTGCCACGGCCTGTTCGACGAGGCGGAGAAGCGGCAGATCGAGCAGCAGCTTTCAGCCATCGCCGAGAACCCGCAGCATGCGGGTGGGGCGCAGCTGGTGCTCGCAGAGCTCTACAACCATCAGGCCGAGCAGTACCGCCTGCTGGCGGTCTCCCACGGCAAGCAGGCGGTGGAGCTGACCGGTGGCAGCAGGGAGGCCGTGAGCGAGCTCGCCGACGCCTGGGGCAGCTACATCCCCGACTGGAACGTGCGCAACCACCACGCCCTCATCGAGTGGTACGGCGACTTCTGCCAGCGAAACCCGCAGAATCGCGGCGCCCTCATGTGGCTGCTCGACAACCTCATCGACGATCGGCGCCTTGCCGAGGCGCGCGCCTGGCTGGAAAAGCTGGATGCTATCGACACCACTTTCCGCACCCCGCTCTACCGCTACCTCATCGCCCTCGCCGACGGCGATGGCGATGAGGCGAACGAGCTGCTCCGCCAGCTGGAGACCCTGAAGGACCAGGATTGGGGATGGGCCGTCTCGTTGGGCGATATCCACACCCTGCGGCAGGAATACGACGAGGCGATCGGGTGGTATCGCAGGGGGCAGGAGCTTCAGCCCTCCCCCAAGTTCACCGACAGCGCCACCAGCATCGCCCATATCTGCGAGATCAGGGGCGACAAGGCGGGGGCCATCGAGGCGTATCGCGAGGTCCTGCGCCTGCTGCGCGAGGAGTGGGGCATCGTGAGCGGCGAGACGTACGACGAAGTGGAGCGCGCGATACGGTCGCTGCAGTAACAAAAGGGCGGTTCTTTCCGTCACCTGCATGTTTCAGCATTTCGGGGGGTACCCCCTAAGTGCAGCATTTTGGGGGGTACCCCCCAAATGAAGTGCAAAACCGCGTGGAGCTAACAAGAAAGCCCGCCGCAGACGCGACGGGCTTTTTCGTGCAGGTATATCTCGCGAAGCTTTAACGCTTGGAGAACTGCGGGCGCTTGCGGGCCTTCTTGAGGCCGTACTTCTTGCGCTCGACCGCGCGGGAGTCGCGGGTCAGGTAGCCGGCCTTCTTGAGCTCGGCGCGGTAGTCGCCGGCGTCGAGGAGGGCGCGGGCGATGCCGAGGCGCAGCGCACCGGCCTGGCCGGTCACGCCGCCGCCGTCGAGGTTCGCGAAGACGTCGAACTTGTCGGCGGTCTCGGTGAGCTTGAGGGGGGCGAGGGCGTTCTCGACGAGCTGGAGGCGACCGAAGTAGGCGACGCCGTCCTTGCCGTTGCAGGTGAGCTTGCCGGTGCCGGGAACGAGGCGGACGCGGGCGACAGCCTCCTTGCGGCGGCCGGTGCCCCAATAGGTAGCGGTGTTATCGGCCATCGGTTATGCCTCCACTTCGATCTTGACGGGGTTCTGGGCCGCGTGCGGATGCTCGGGGCCAGCGTAGACCTTGAGCTTCATGCCCTGCTTGCGACCGAGGGTGGTCTTGGGAAGCATGCCCTTGATGGCGTGCTCGACGACACGCTCGGGGTGGTTGGCCATAGCGTCCTTGTAGGACTCGAACTTGAGGCCGCCCAGCCAACCGGAGTAGCGCCAATAGCGCTTGTGGTCGGCCTTGACGCCGGTCAGGACGACCTTGTCGGCGTTGATGACGACGACGAAGTCACCGGTGTCGGTGTTGGGGGTGAACTGGGGCTTATCCTTGCCACGCAGGATCATAGCGGCCTTGGTGGCAAGGCGACCAAGCGTGAGACCGTCGGCGTCGATGAGCACCCACTTGCGCTCGACTTCGCCCGGCTTGGCGTAATGAGTCGACTTCTTCACTGGACTCCTCCACTTGCGTTGATGCGGCAGCATCTGGACATACCTCCGCGGATTTTCTTTCACAGATTACGGGGCTCTGCAAAGAAAGCCTCAAGATTGTACTACAAATCAAGCGCTGATAAACGCGCGAATTTCGTCCAATCTCGCAAGTGTTTGGTTGCGTCCCTGGAAGTAGAGGTCGAGGAGCGGCGCACCGTCCTTCTCCGCAACGCTCACCGTGACGGGCTTCTCGGGTGCGATGACGAGCAGTTTTCCCTGTTTCTCCAGCTCAAAGAGCTGTTCGCGCTGATTGTTGTAGCGCTGGCCGCGCGTTTTGAGCGCGTCGAGGTAATAGGGGAACTTGTCGTAGCGATGCGTGCGGATCGCAAGTTTTTCACAATCCAGGGGCTTTTGGTACGCACGATGCTGCGTGAGGACGACCACCGCCTGATCAGCCGGCTCGTATCCCTCGGGAGCTTTGGCGTCATCGAGGCCGAGCGCCACGGCGAAGGGGACGGAGTCCGCGGTCCCGCCGTCGAGCAGGCGCATGCCGTCCACCTCGACGATCTGCGAGATGCCGGGAAGCGATGCGGACGCCTGGACCTTGGGCAGATCCTCGGGCATGTGTGCCACGCGCAGGTACGCGGGACCGCCGAAGACCACGTCGGTCGCCACGACGTAGAGGGGCAGCGGACTGGTGTTGAACGTCTCATTGTCGAAGGGGTCGAGGCGGTTCTGGATCTCGTCGTACATGAACTCGGGGTTCGTGATGTTGCCGTTCTTGACGAGCGAATAGATCGACATGAGGCGCGGATCATCACGGAAGGCGAGCATGACGCGCATGGTGCGGCCGTGCTGGCGGGCGACGTAGTTGCCGCCGTTCATGGCGCCTGCCGAGACGCCCCAGACGCTCGAGAACTGGTCGATGCCGTTCTCGAGCAGCACATCGAGCACGCCGCCCGTGTAGATGCCGCGGTACCCGCCGCCTTCGAGGATCAATGCCGTCTTCGCCATGTGGTGCCTCCCGTGTTTCACTTAGGCTAGTATAGCGCCGACGGCGTGCGCGGGCTGCTACACTGCAAGGTAAACGCCGCGCGAGAAGGGCCTCCCATGATTATCCGCTTCGCCATCGACGCCGACACGCCGGGTATCCACAGCCTGCTCAGCCAGGTGCTGGAGCTGCACGCTGCGGGACGCCCCGACATCTTCCGCTCGGGTACGTGCAAGTACACCGACGAGCAGATCCACGAGCTTATCGCCGACGAGGAGCGCCCGCTGTTCGTGGCGGTCGCGGAGGATGCTGCGCCGGGCGAGCTCCTGGCCTACGCCATCTGCAAGATTGAGGACTTCGGCGGGAGCAACAACAGCCAGCCCATCCGCATGCTCTACATCGACGACTTCGTGGTGGACGAGACGGCACGCGGACGGCATGTGGGCACCGAGCTGTTCGAGCATGTGAAGGATTGGGCCCGCGAGCAGGGCTTCTACAACGTGACGCTCAACGTGTGGGAGTGCAACCCGGGCGCCCGCGCGTTCTACGAGGCCATGGGCATGAAGGTCCAGAAGACAGTGATGGAGGTTATCCTATGAAGCTCGTCATCGCATCCGACATCCACGGCGCCGCGGACTGGTGCGCCAAGCTCATGGACGCCATCGAGCGCGAGAGCCCCGACCGCGTGGTCCTGCTCGGCGACGAGCTCTACCATGGGCCGCGCAACGACCTGCCCGCGGACTACGCCCCCAAGCGCGTCATCGAGATGCTCAACAGCATCGCCGACCGCGTGGTCGCCGTGCGCGGCAACTGCGAGGCCGAGGTGGACCAGATGGTGCTCGATTTCCCCTGCATGGACGATTACGCCACGCTCGATGACGGCGGGCAGCAGCTCTTCCTCACGCACGGGCACGTGTGGGGGCCGGGCTTCCACAACAGCATCGAGCGCATGCCCGAGCTCGTGGAGGGCGACGCCCTGCTCTACGGCCACACGCACATCAGGGTGCTGAGCCAGATGCGCGGCATCACGATCTTCAATCCCGGCAGCGTGGGCATTCCCAAGGACGGCCGCCACACCTACGGCATTTACGACCGCGGTACCTTCGAGCATCGCGAGCTCTAGGACCGCGTTTTGGGGACGGTTCCTTTTTCGCGGTTTTCCGCGTTTTCGGGACGGTTCCAAAAGCGCGGTTTTCCGCGAAAAAGGAACCGTCCCAAATTACAGGTAACCGAGATCTAGCGCTTCTTTCCCGCAAAGAGGATGATCGCCATCATGGCGCCGTAGTAGGCGGCGCAGATGACCATGCAGAGTGCGGCCATTCCCATCGACCGCGCCGCCAAGCCCACCAGGATCAGGATGGGCGCGCCGAGCACGATGCCGAACGAGCTGCCCAGCACCAGGTTGTTTGCCGCGGGCGTCTTCATGAGCGGGTCGATCTCGCGCAGCAGCAGCACGCCTGACGAGATGGTGCCCGTCATCATGCCGTACATGCTCACCAAACCCTCGTAGTAGTAGCCGGGATAGACCTTCTTGCACACGTAGCGCAGGTGCACCAGCGTGAGGGCGGCACCCGCCACCACCAGCAGCACGAACGGCAGCCAGAGCCCCCGCAGGTCCGAGACCTCGATGGTGCTGATCGCCGAGACGATCATGATGTCGAACGCGAAGCCCGAGATGCGGCTCAGCAGATAGTTGTTCTGGTACTGCTGCGTCATGAGCCTGCGCGAGCGGAGCGCCTTGAGGATGAGGCGCATGATGATGGCGAGGCCCGAGCCGAAGATGAAGTTGAAGCCCCAGAGCAGCGGATTGAGCGTGTTGGCAACCCCCGGCGCAGCTGCCGCAAGCAACGAGGTTGCCGTGCGGATGGCCAGGAACGTGGCCAGATACACCGCCAGCACGAGCACCATCTGGATGGAGAGGCGGTCGACGGACTCGCTCACGGGCACCTCGCCCTCGGTCTCGAAGTCCTTGACGGAGAGGCTGCCCGAGACGTAGCCGGGGTCTTTGGCGCTGACCTTGCCCTTGCGCGCGAGGTAGTTGACGTAGATGACGCCCACGATGCAGGCGCACAGGTATCCGGCCGCGGCGATGGCGACGCCGAAGGAGCGGCCGCCCACAAAGCCCAGGCTCTCGTAGGAGGTGCCGATGTTGTTCGCCTGGCCGGGCCCCTGACCGTATCCCATGGGAAGCAGGATGCCGGAGGCCGGGAACAGGTTGGGCATGATGGTGAGCGCCAGCAGGATGGTGATGCCCAGGCCCACGAAGCCCTGCACCATGTAGGTGCTCACGACGATGGCGCCCGAACGCAGGCCGGTCAGGCTCCCGTCGTTGTCGCTTTTCTCGGGAACGCGCAGCGTGAGGGCGATGAAACCGATGGTGATGCCGTGGTAGGTGAGCCCCTCCATGAAGTACGAGTCGATCTTCACAACGCCCACGAGCTTGAACGCGAGCAGCACGAAGCCCGCGATGACGGCGGCGGGCACCATGGATTTGCGGATGGCGGGAACCACGCGGCAGAGCCCGTATGCAGCGAGCAGGGCGACCGAGATGTAGCCGAGCTGGATGATGGGGGTCCAGAGGGCGGTGTTCGCTGCCGAGTAGTCCATGGGCGCTCCCCTATTTGCCGACGGCCTTGTAGACGTACCTATACTTTAGGGCATTGAAGCCCCTGTCCCCGCGCACCTCGAAATGCTTGACGGGCTTGCCGACGTGCGCGATGAGGGTGTTGCGCAGGAAGATCCCCACGCCGACGACCTGGTCGAGGCCCACGCACACGGGCTCGTCCGGAGACGCGTCGGGCGTGAATTGGACGAAGAATGCGAACGCCGTGAGCGTGCCGGGCGTGGAGGACGTCAGGTTGTGGTCGGCGTCGTAGCGCTCGAGCGTCACATGATCGGAGAAGAGCGGGTCGTTCGGGCCAGACTCCTTGATGATGCGCTCCAGCTCGCCGCGCTGCCACGCATCCCATTCGGTGATGGTGCGGAAGCGGCCGCCCTCGAGGTAGCCCTCCTCCGTGTAGCGAGCCGAGAAGCCGCAACCTGGATCCGTGCAGCGGATACCCGCATCGTCGGAGCGCAGCGTCGAGACGCCGCCGCACGCGGGGCAGATGAACAACGTGCTCTCCATGCCGAGCGCAAGGTGGCGGCCGCGGAAACGCACCGGTGCGCCCTCAGCAGCGGCGATCTGCGCCTGACGCGCGTAGGCGTCCTCGTGGAGGTCGCGATCGATAACCGAGGCGAGCTCGTCGTCGCTCATGGCGGCCATGGCATCCGCGTCGTAGACGCCCGAGAGATGCAGGTGCAGACGGCCGCGGCGCTGCGTGGTCGCCCAGCGCGGATACGTGAGGTAGCCGCCCTCGAAGCGCACGCATACGAGCTTGCCCGCCTTGCGCGCGATCTTGGCGGTTGCGGGCGGGATGGGCCCGGTGAGGCCGTCGAACGAGCGGTCGCCCTCGGGGAACAGCGCCACGCTCGCACCGCCCGCGATGGTCTTGAGGATCTCGCGGAGGCTCCGCAGGCTCACGTTGCCCTTCTGGATGATGATGGGGCAGAGGTAGCGCATGAGCAGCTTGGTCACGATGCCCAGGTGCAGCAGGTTCTCCGTCGCGACGAAGTAGCCCTGCCTGCCCATGGCGACGCCCACGAGCACAGGGTCGAGGTTGAGGACGTGGTTGCAGACGAGCAGGTAGGGCGGCTCTATGCCGGAGAGGTCATCGTAGGAGTAGTTGTAGCGCAGCTTCGCGAAGAGGCGTGCAATCGGGTGCGCGAACCGCCAGAACCGCCGGTGGCGCGGTCGGTTCTCGAGGCGCTCCTCTGCGGTCGGGTTCAGGTTGGGCATGGCTCTTCTCAGGGTCGGACGGCGGAGCCGTTCATAAAACTGACTGAGAATATCGTACTACGAACAGCCCGCTTCCACGGCAGCCTCAACTCCCGCCGTCATGTTCATGCGGGCCAGATCTCGCAATCCGCGATGCGCACGAAGTTGCGCCCGCCCATCTCGTAAATCTCGAAAGTGCCCTTGATGATGACCTCGGAGCCCTCCACCAGGATGGAGGTGTCCTCGAGCGGACGGTCGATGGTGAAGCCGATGCCACGCTGGCAGCACTTGGTCGCATCCTCGACGTAGCAGGAGTACGAGCCCACGCCGGTCTCGAGGTCGACCGCGAGGATCATCAGTCCGCCGCGCAGGGTGACCATCGCGCCGTCGTACTTCTTGGGCGTCCGGGTCATGTTGACGACCTCGGCGAACAGCATCGTGGGGCTCATCATGGTCAGGTCGATCTCATCCACGTGCTCCTCCGCCTCGGTGTCGACAGCTTCCTGCGTCACCTCGACAACGTCGGCGTCGGTCACCTCGCCGGAGCTGTCGGAGGGCGCGGAAGCGCCGCCCGAGCATCCGGCGAGCGCGCACAGGACCATGAGGGATACCAGCAGCTTCTTCATCGCACATTCCTCACGTAGGAGACCACCGCAATGACAAGATACACCACCGCATCGACCGCGATGATGGTGCTTCCGACCGGAGTGCCCACGATGATGGAGACGAGCATCCCCACCAGCACGCAGGCGACCGAGATGACGCTCGAAGAGATCATCACGCTCTTGTAGCTGTGATGCAGGCGCATCGCCGCGCGCACGGGGAACACCACGAGCGCGGTGATGAGCAGAGCGCCCACAAGATTCATGGAGATCACGATGACAACCGCCATGATGATACCCATGGCCATCTTGATAGGCTCGACTGGAAGGCCGATAGCCGTCGCGTACTCCTCGTCGAAGGTGATCAGGAAGATCTTGTGGTAGCTGATCACGAAGAACGCGATGACCACCAGTGCGAGCACGAGGCTGATGACCACGTCGGAGGTCGTGAGGGTGAGAATCGACGTGGAGCCGAAGAGAACGCCGCACACGTCGCCCGCCACGTTCGCGGAGTTGGAGAACAAGTTCATGAGCAGGTAGCCCACAGCGAGCGCCCCGACGGAGAGCATCGCCAGCGAGGAGTCGCCCTGGGCGTTGCCGGTGCTTCCCTTCCTCATGAGGAGGACCGAGCATGCGACGGTGAGGACGAGCGTCAGCACGAGGTTGTCCACGAGCTGGAGCATGCCCGAGACGGCCATGGCGCCGAACGCCACATGCGACAGCGAGTCGCCGATGAACGACTGGTGGTTGAGCACGAGCGTCATGCCGAACAGGGAGCAGCAGAGCGCCACGAGGACGCCGACGACGAGCGCCGCCTGCACGAACGGATAGCTCAGGTAGACGGGAAGCATCTCGAGAGCGCTCATCGAGGCCTCCCCTCTTCGACTCGCACGCCGTCGCCGCCGAGATGGACCAGCTTCGATGCGTGCGCCTGGGCCTGCGCGTCATGGGAGACCATGAGGATGGTCATGCCGCCCTGGTTGAGCTGGTCGAGCAGCGTGAACAGCGCCTGCGTCGTCTGAACGTCGATCTCGTTCGTGGGTTCGTCGAGCACGAGGAGCGTGCGCGCTGCCGCAAGGGCGCGGGCGATAAGGACGCGCTGCCGCTGGCCGCCGGAGAGCTGGCGGTAGTCGGCGTTCTCGAGGTCCTCGATGCCCATCCGCTCGAGGCTGAGCCACACTGCCTCCTGGACCTCCCGGCTCTTGGAGAACGGCGAGCCCTTGCACTTGAGGCCCGTCGAGATGATCTCGGCGCACGTGGCCGGGAAGTCGAAGCGCAGGGGATTGAGCTGCGTCAGATAGCCGATCTCGCTCGGATTGGCGCTGCATGCCACCGTGCCTTCAAGGGGTTTGATGATGCCGAGGATCGTTTTCAGGAGCGTCGACTTTCCACAGCCGTTCTCGCCGTGGATGACCGCGTAGTCGCCCTCGTCGATGGTCAGGGAAACGCCCTCGAGCACTGGCTTGCGCGGGTATCCGATGATCGCATCGACGAGCTCGATCATGCAGCCATCCCCTCCTTCAGCGCCTCGAGGTTCTCCTCCATCAGGGAGAGGTATGTCGCGCCCGCATCGATGTCGGCCTTCGTGACCGCCTGCATGGAGTTCAGCGACAGGATCTCCACGCCGTCGGCACCGGCTTGCGAGATGATCGACTGCGCGATCTTGGGGTCGTTCCCATCGATGACGTAGACGTGCGTCAGGCCGTGCTCGACGAGCACGTCTGCCAGCTCAACGACAACCTGGAAGGTGACCTCGCTCTCGGCGGAGCAGCCCGAGAATGCCGCAAAGCACTCGAGGTCATAGTCGTACGCCAGATACGCGAAGGGGAAGCGGTCGGCGATGAGCAGCGTCCTGTTCAGGCCCGCCAGCTCATGCTCGTAGCGTGCATCCAGCGCCTCGAGCTGCGCGATGTAGGCATCGGCATTGGCACGATAGTCATCGGCATGCGTAGGATCGACCGTCTGGATGGTCTCCGCAATCGCCGCCACCATCTGAACAGCATTCCGCAGCGACAGCCACACGTGCTCGTCGTACTCGTCCTCGTCGGGGTCGTCCTCGGCGATCAGCGAGCCTTGGAGCACGTCGAAGCACCTGATCTCGATGCGGTTGTCATTGGGATGCTGCGCGAGCACGTCGTCCACCCACGCATCGGACTCACCGCCCACGTAGATGAAGACGTCGCACTCGGCGATGGCGAGGATGTCCTGGCTCGACGGGGAGTAGGAGTGCATGTCAACGCGGCTGTCGATGAGGCAGGTGAGCTCGATGTCGCCGTCATCGCCGACGACCTCGCGCGTGAAATCGTACAGCGGGAAGATGGTCGTGACGACGGACGTCCGCTTCTCCGTTCCGCTCGTCGCGGAACAGCCGAGCAGCAGGAGCGACAGCACCATGAGCACCGAAATCAAACCGATAAACCGTTTCATACCCTACACAAACCTCCTCACACCTATACGGTAGAGACGAAACGGGTCAGAATACATCAAGAAGAAGGTTGATTTATGTAGAGAGGGACGGTTGGTTTCGGAAGACATGGTCCTGTTCGTCTTCAACATCGTCGTTCTGATCATCTTCGCCCTCGCGATGGTTGTAGCGGCTTTCGGCTTCGTCCAAACGAAGGATCGCCTCCTCCTCTTCGAGGCGCTTCTGGTGGCGTGCTTCCTGCTCGACAACTTCATCATCTTCGCCGCGGAATTCCTGTTCAACACCTATCCCAACGTCGGCCCGGAGTACAACTTCATCTCGGCCCCCGAGGTGAAGGTCGTCTTCTTCGTCATCAGGCAGCTCGCGTATCTGCTCGTCGCGAAGGAGCTCTTCGGGTTGGAGCTTCCGAAATGGCTCTACGGTATCTTCCCGCTGCTGTTCATCCTGTATTGGAACATCTACGCGCAGGTCGCGGTCTCCGACTCGCGTTTCCCCGCTTGGGTCTTCTACACGGTGATGCAGGCATACCTGCTGGTTCTCATCATCTTCTGCTCGCGGACGGAGCGGGCGCGGGAGAGCTCCAACCTGAAGCGGCTGCTCCGAATCTCCCTCGTCTTCTTGGCGCTCATCGTCGCGTTCGACCTCGTATGGCTGTTCGACCTGAACGAGTTCAATCCGTTCGTCGCCATCATGGGCATCGCGTACGAGAACAACATCTTCGAGACGGCACTGCATGTGATGTACTGCATCTTCATCATCGGATCGGTGCTCAAGCGGTTCGATGAACGGCTCAAGGAGCGCGAGCAGCCGTCCAGCGCTCTCAGCGAGGAGGGCGTCGAAGCCGCCGTCAAGGACCTGCGGCTCACGAAGCGCGAGGAAGAGGTGTTCAGGCTCCTGCTCGAGGATTGCTCGTACCAGGAGATCTGCGACACGCTGGTCGTATCGATGAGCACGGTCAAATCGCATGCGCACAACATCTACGACAAGGCGGGCTGCTCGAGGCGTAGCGACCTCAGGCGGCTGGTATCGAGCAGATCGCGCAGCTAGACCACAACTTCAAACTTTTGTACGAGGTTCTTTCGAACCTGCACCTGTTCTCCCACAGCCTTGTCTTCCCTACCATTTCTCTCATGGAGATGCACATCCCGTGCAACAACCGAACAGGAGAGGAAGGAACCCCATGTCAGCAGAGATGACCCGCCGCAACTTCGTCGGAGCCGCAGCGGCCTCCGCCGCGATCGCGCTCGCCGCGTGCGCCGGCGGCGAGACCGCACCCGAGCCCGCGCCCGAGGGCGAGCCCGAGGCGACCGTCGAGAACCCCGCCGACCTCGTGCTCAAGAACGCCGCCGTCTACACCGTCGACGACAACTGGACCGTCGCCTCCGCCGTCGCCGTGAAGGGCGACACCATCATGGCCGTCGGCTCCGATGACGACATGGCCGCCTACATCGGCCCCGACACCGAGGTCAAGGACCTCGGAGGCATGATGCTCATGCCCGGCTTCATGAACGGCCACGATCACATCGTCTACGAGCCCGACACCACCTGCGACCTTGCCGCCACCGAGGCCAATCTCGATGCATACATGGCGGCGATTCACGAGTATGTGGATGCACATCCCGGCCAGCCCTACTATGAGGTCAGCAACCTCGACCTGCGCGCCTGGCCCAATAGCGCTGCCAACAACGAGCGCCTGAACGAGGAGTTCCCCGACACGCCGATTCTGGGAGTTGACGTGTCCGTTCATGGCCGTATCGTCAATCAGGCCTTGATGGATCTCGCAGGTATCGACGAGAACACCCCCGTTCCCGATGGCGGTGTGGTGTACTACTACGAGGACGGTACCCTCAACGGCTATCTCTCCGATGCAGGCTCGATGCTCGACAGCCTTCCCGAGCTTCCCGAGCCAACCGAGGAAGAATGCATCGCAGCCTTCAGCGAGTTCCAGGCCATGGCCAACTCGCTCGGTATCACGGGCTTCCACGACGGCGGCAACTTCGAGAGCACTGTGCAGATGCTCCATGACTTCGGTGAGACCGGCAACATGACCCTGCGCATCTCGCTGCCGATATGGGCATTTGAGGTGCGCCCGCAGCTCGCTGCCGACACCATCGCAGCTCTGGACTCCGTTCAGGAACTCAACTCCGACTTCGTGCGTGCTAACTCCGCCAAGGCCAAGATCGACGGCGTGCCCGAGGGCAGGAGCGCCTACATGCTCGAACCCTATGCCCCTACTGCAGGCGTCGACGCTGATTTCCGCAGCGCTCCCAACTGGCGCGACCAGGACGAGCTGAACGAGTTTGTCAGGCAGGTCAACGAGGCGGGCTACTCGGTCATCATCCACACCATGGGCGACGGCGGCGCGCACATGGACACCGTTGCCTTCCAGCACTCCTACGACGCCCTCGGC
>CADBJR010000032.1 GCA_902795065.1 uncultured Coriobacteriaceae bacterium | reverse complement strand
GAGAAAGCCGGCGCATCGAAGGCGCTGCCCTGCTCGCGAACGCGTCGGAACGCCGCGAAGAGAAACGCTCCGCAGATCGCAGACGAAACGAGCCCCAAGTCGACGCCATCGCGAATCTCGCCCTGCTCACGTGCGCGCACAAGCTGCTCCTCGACGATTCCCGAGATGCGGTCGACGCGCGACTCGAGGCGCGACAGCGCTCCCGTGGTGCCTGCCAGCTCGGTCGCGAGCGCCACGATGACGACACCGCCCTGGAGCACCTCCTCTGCGAAAGCCTTGCACAGAGCCTCGAGGATCTCTTGGGAGGGAAGGTTTTGGGCTGCGAGCTCTTCGATGCGCTCGAGGAACTCTCCCGCCGCCCGATCGAAGACCTCCTCGACAAGCGCGGTGCGATCGGGAAAGTAGTAGTAAGGGGCGCCCTTGGTCATTCCACAGGCAGCGGCAACCTCGGCCATTTGGAAATCCGCGCTGCGTCGCTCGAGAACGAGCTCCCAAGCCGCCTCGACGATCCGCTCGCGCGTGCGCTCGCTCTTGCGCGTCTTGGTTTCGACGCGTTCGGCAATCTTCTCCTGCAGGCCCATGACTCCCCCCTCTCACCCCATTATGGCACAGACCTGCCAAAGGACGATTCCTTTGGCAGGTCTGCTTGGAACGCTTCCATCAAGCCCGCGGGCTTACAGATCGACCAGGGGGTGCAGATCGCTCATGGTGACCAGCCTCTTGCGCCATGCCACCAAGCACGTCACGGCGAAAGCGACGGCGAAGAATGCGACCAGACGCGCCACATCGCCGCCGACAAGCGAGAGGTCGGCTCCCGCCATGGCCTGGCGCAGGGCGTGGACGATGTAGGTCATAGGCAGCCACGGGCTCATGTTCTGGAAGATGGTGAACTCGGTCTCGATGGGGAAGGTGCCGGCAGCCGTGGTGAGCTGCAGCATGAGCAGGACCACGGCAAGGAACTTGCCGGGGAACCCGAAAGCGGCCGTGATCATCTGGATGATCGCGCAGAATACGAAGCTCGAGAGGATGGTCAGGCAGTAGTAGGCCACGGGGTGCGCCACGGCGATGCCGCAGGGGAACTGGATGGTGAGGGCCAGCAGCAGCGCCTGCACGGCTCCCACGATGAGCCAGGGCACGATGCCCGAGAGGCCCACCGTGATGGGGCTGGCACCGGCGGTGACCAGACGGTTGTTGAACGGCTTCAGCAGGAAGGTCATGACCAACGCGCCAACCCACAGGCCAAGCGCGATGAAGTACGGTGCGAAGCCGGAACCGTAGTTGTCGACCGTGGTGATGTGCTCCTGCACCAGCTCCACGGGCTCGCTCATCATGGCAGAGCGCGCGCCGGATCCCGTTGTTGCGTCATCGATCTTCTCGACGCCGCCAGCAAGGCCGTTCGCCAGCTCCTCCGATCCGTCGTGCGCATCGGCAAGGCCGTCCGTGAGCTCGGCAGAGCCGTCATGCAGCTCACCGAGGCCACCCAGCAGCTGGTTGGAACCGTCGAGCGCGGTGCGCAGCCCACCCGTGAGGGTGTCGGAACCCCGCGCCGTCCGAGAGCTGCCCCAGGCCACCCGCGAGCTGCTGGGAGCCCGCGACGCCCGCGGAGAGGCCGTCGGCCAGCTGGCCGATGCCGGCGTCGAGCTGCTGGGCGCCCGCCCTGGCGGTGCCCAGGTTGGACGTGATGGCAGAGGACCCGTCATAGGCATCCGAGACGCCCGAGGCGAGGCTTCCCGCGCCATCCCTGGCGGACGAGATTCCCGCGCCGAGGGCCTGTGCGCCGGACTGGACCTGGCCCATGCCCGCGCTGAGGCTGGCCGCGCCATCCTTGGCGGAGGACACGCCCGCGGCCACGCCCTGGGCACCGACGGCCACGCGGGAGGCACCGTCCGCCAGCTGCGAGGCCGCGTCGTGGAGCTGCGAGAGGCCCGAGGCCACCGCGTCCACGCCCCCAGAGACCTGCGCGGCCCCGGCGGCAAGCTGCCCGGCCGAATCCGCTGCCTGGGAGGCGCCGCTCGCGACACCGGAGGCTGCCTGGGACGCTCCGCCCGCGAGCTGCTGGAGCTGGCTCATGGTGCCGGCGTCGATCACGTAGTTGCCGTTCTCGTCGATGGGGATCGAGGCGAGGATGCCGCTTACGCCGTCGGCGCAGTCACGCGCCGTGCCGGCACCCGATGCAAGGGCGCCCAGGCTGTCGGAGAGCGCGGAGAGCCCGCCGGCAACCTGCTGGGCACCGCGCTTCAGGGTCGCGACGTCACCCGACTTCGCCTCGATGGCACCGACGAGTTGGCTAGCCCCATCGGAGACCTGCGATGCGCCCGCTGCGAGGCTCGAGGCACCGGCATCGAGCTGGCCGAGGCCGTCGTTGAGCGATGAGGCGCCCTGCGAGACCTGGCTGAGTCCATCGTTGAGCTGGCTGGAACCCGCCTCGAGCTCGCCCAGGCCGCTGTCGAGAGCGTTGGCACCGTCGCGGGCTGCGGAAAGACCGCTTGTAAGCTGGCCGGAACCGGCCTCGAGCTCGCCCAGGCCGCCCATCAGGCTCGAGGAGCCCTCCCGAGCGGCATTCGCACCGTCAAAGAGCTGGCGTGTTCCGTCCACGAGCTGGTCGGCGCCGGATTTGGCGTTGTCCAGACCGTTCTCCAAGGTGGACGAACCGTCGCGCGCCGTCGAGAGGCCGGAGGTGATCTGGGCGGAGCCGTCGCGGGCATCGCCCAGACCGCTCGTCAAGTCGCCGGCGCCGTTTCGGGCTGTGGCGAGCCCGTCCGTTATCTGCGCGGAGCCGTCGTGGGCATCGGCGAGACCATCGGCGAGCTCGCGCGAGCCGTCGGCGGCCTCGCCCAGCGAGTCGCCCGTCTCGTCGATGGTGTCGAAGATCTCGACGAAGTAGTTCTCGCCGATCGCGTAGTTGGCCTCGGCGGTCACCTGGCGCATGACCGATGCGCCGAGGATCGACGAGAGGTAGTTGTTCGCATCGTTGCACACCAGCACCAGGCGCGCCTGTTCGGGGTTATCCCCCTGTGCCGAGGCGACCTTCTCCGAGAAGTCCTCGGGAATCAAGATGGTGTTGTAGTAGGTACCGGCCTCGAGACCGGCCTGGGCCTCCTCGGCGGTGTCGACGAAGTGGTATTCGAGCGACCCCGAATCTTCGAGCGCTTTGACCAGATCGTCTCCCGCATGGACCTCGACGCCATTATCGGTGGTCACGGGAACATCCTCGTTGACTACGGCCACGGGCAGCGTGTCGAGGCGGCCATAGGGATCGTAGAAGGCCATGAGGTAGAGCGCACCGTAGATAAGCGGAATGAGCGCGATGCCGAGCATCGCGACCTTCATGCCCAAGTTGGCACGGACGGAGTGGAAGTCGAGCAACGAGAAACGCAGCCCGCGCAGCGGGTTCTTCATGCTAGGCCACCTCCACTTCGAGGTTCTTGCGCTCCCAGGCGGCACGCTGGGCGCGGGCATCTTCGGTCAGGCAGTAGGCGGTATCGAAGCGTGCTGCGAGATCGTAGTCGTTGACGCCGCAAATAACGCAGACCCCCTCGCTATGCGCGAGGTCGCGGAGACGATCCGCCAGGATGTTCGACTGGTGCTCGGTGAGGTCGCGCTCGATATCGCCCACAACCAGGATCACCGGGTCGCCAGCCATGCCCAGGGCGATACCGAGCTGATCGAAGTCGCTGCGCTCGAGGTCGTCGACGACCGCGGTGGCGCAGTCGGCGAGACCCCAGCGCGAGAGGTACTCCTCGGTTGCCGCACGGTTGGACGGCTTGCCGGCAAGGCTCAGCTCTGCTGAGACGACCGTGCGCACGCGCAGGAAGCGCTCAACATCGTTGACGCGCTCGAAGAAGCCGAGACCCGTCAGGGGACGGATCTTGTCGAGCCCGCGCAGGTGGCGCGCATCGATATCGGCAATGGTGAGGCTTCCCTCGCTGGCGAGCATGCGCCCTGCCAGCGTGAGCAGGAGCTCGGTCTTTCCGCCCTTGTTCTCGGCGCAGATGGCATGCGCCTGGCCGGCAGCCAGGTCGAGGTCGACGCCCTGGTAGGCCGTCCCCCGCACACCTCGCATACCGAGTCCCTGCGCCACCACGAGGTGCTGATCGGCGCCTATGGACTGTACCTGCATTGTTAGGACCTCCTTGGTCGCGTGTCCGCATAGCCGCCCGGTTTCATTTTTCTACCGGGTATAAAAAGATACGCGATGATTATGCCCAGATTTTTCTACCGGGTAGAAATAATATGCTGAAATGCACGGGAGTTACACAATCGACAGGCTTGAACCGCAGGTTTTGGGACAGCTGTCTCGCGGGACGATAGGGCCAGATGAGGCAGTTGGGGACGGTTCTTTTTGTCTCTGAGACAAATAGAACCGTCCCCAACTGCCTCACAAAGAAAGAGCCCCGCACCGAAGTGCGGGGCTCTCAGTCAGCGTATCAGCCTGCGTGCTTAGGCCTCGGGCTCCTGCTGCGTGATGCAGTGGATGTTGCCACCGCCGAAGACGACCTGCTCGGTGGTCTTGACGCCGACGACCTTGAAGGCGCCCTCGCCCCAGGTCTCGTCGTAGATCTTCTGGAGGGTCTCGACGGCCAGATCGTCGTTCTCATCGCCGTACTGCGGGGTGATGATGCCGCCGTTGGTCACGAGGTAGTTCATGTAGGAGGCGATCAGCGGCTCATCGGGAACGCGCGGCTCGGCGTTCTCGTCGATGTCGATGGAGTCGCAGGAAGCCTGGTCCATGTAGACGGGGTTCACGGGCATGGGGAGCTTGTAGACCTTGAGCTTGCGGCCCTTGGCGTCGGTAGCGTTGGAGAGGGTCTCATACGCCGCGTGGCACTGCTCGTAGAACGGGTACTCGGGATCGTCGGACCAGATGCAGGCCATGACGCCGGGGGCGATGAAGGTCGCAACGTCGTCGATGTGGCCGTTGGTCTCGGAAGGATCGATGCCCTCGTGCACGAAGATGACCTTCTCGGCGCCGAGGTACTCCTTGAGCTCGTTCTCGATGTAGGCGCGAAGCTCCTCGCTCCAGGGCTCGTACTTGCGGCCGTAGTTGGGCCAGATGTTGTCCTCGTCCTCGTCAACAAGAACGGCGGAGCAGGTGCGGCCGGGGCAGAGCACGCTCTGGTCGGTCACGACGACGGTGCCCTCGCCGTCAACGGTGATGGCGCCGCCCTCGAGGATCATGTAGTCGGGGCGATAGCGCTCGACCTCGGCGATCTCGGCCATCTTGAGAGCGATCTGCTCGTCCTTGTCCCAGGGGAAGTACAGGCCGTCGATCAGGCCGCCGTAGGCGTTGAAGTGCCAGTGCACGGCACGCTTGCCGCCCTTGCCGTCGATGACGAAGGTGGCGCCGGTGTCACGGAACCAAGCGTCGTCGGTGGTCATCTCGATGACATGCACGTTCTCGCAGTCCTCGAAGACGGCCTTGCAGTTGGCGTAGTCGACCTGGTTGGCGCACATGTAGACCGGGGTGAACTCGGCAATGGTGCGGGCAACGTGCTCGTACTGCTTCTGGGCAGGCTTGGCGCCGTGGGCCCAGGTGTCGGTGCGGTGGGGCCAGCCCATCCACACGCGCTTCTGGGGAGCCCACTCTGCCGGCATATAGAAGCCGTCGGCCTTGGGCGTGGAATCGGACTCATAGATGGTACGCATGATGCTTCCTCTCTCTGCTGCGCCTTCGTTTTACTCCGTCCTCAGACAGTCCTCGCGCAAAAAGCGCGCTGCGGAACTGCGGCGGAGAAAAACGAAGGCATTACCAAAAAAACATGCCTGCCGGCCTCAGTACGATTCCGCGCCCAAGGCCGACGGGGTGAAGCCAAGAGAAGCGAGTGAGCCGGCGCAGAGGCGCCGGCTCTCAGTGAAAGCTTAGAGGGACTCGATCTTGGCGAGCGCGGCGTGCAGCTCCTCCTTGGCGGAGTACTCGACGCCCTCGTCGTTGAGCGGCGTGCGGCGGCCGAAGGTGGGAGCGCTCGGGATCGTCCATGACCTCGTCCACGACCTCCTCGCCGCGGGTGGCGGGCAGGCAGTGCATGAACTTGGAGTTGGGGCCGGCGTAGTTCATGAGGTCCATGGTGACCTGGTACTTGGGATAGAAGACGTCCATGTAGTTCTCGCCCTCGACCTCGTCGTCGTAGAGGCCGTACCACACGTCGGTGTAGATGAAGTCGGCGCCCTTGATGCACTCGATGTCGTCGGAGATGACGATGGAGCCGCCGGAGACTGCGCAGTTAGCCTCGCCAACAGCCATGAGCTGCTTGCCGAACTCGGCGCGCTCCTCCTTGGTGCCGACATGCAGGCCGCCGTCGGGGATCTGATGACCCTTGGGTCCGAACTGGACGAACTTCATGCCGACCTTGGAGGCGACGAACATGAGGGAGACGCAGACCTGGGTGGCGTCGCCGATGAAGGCGAGGGTGCAGTCCTGGATCTTCTTGCCCTCGGGGAGGTTCTCGATCATGGTCAGGAGGTCGCCGATCTCCTGGGTGGGGTGGTTGTACTCGGACATGCCGTTGAGGACGGGGGCGGCGGAGCCGGCGGCGAGGCCCTGGACGTCGGCGTGACGGTTGACGCGGGCCATCATGATGTCGAGCAGGTCGCCCATGACGCGGGCGGTGTCGCCGAGGGACTCGTGCCCGCCGAGCTGGATGGTGCCGGGGCCGTAGAACTGGGCATGGCCGCCGAGGTCGCACATGGCGGTCTCGAAGGAGAGGCGGGTGCGGGTGGAGACCTGCTGGAAGATCATGCCGAGGCTCTTGTTGCGGAGCAGGTGCGGGTAGTACCCGTCGACCTTGATGGCCTTCTTCATAGCGATGGCGAGGTCCTCGATGGCGAGGATCTGCTCTCCGGTGAGGTCATTGGTGTCGATGAAGTCCTTGGGGAATGCCATTGTTGCCTTCCTTTCCGCCGGCGCACCGGCCCCTTGTGCGGCATCCGCAGCCGCCCTGGTATAAGTGGGACAGCTTCATCTTGGGACAAACCCGGAGAGTTTACGAGCTGATTAAGGTTTACTTACCGCTCACCGAGCGTAACCCGCCTCAAACGAAGGTTCAATAGCCGCTGAGACCTTGCGATTGCATGCCCACGGCGATAAACTCACGCTAAACCTGAACGGAGATTCCGCAGTTTTATGCCATAAACTCGGGTTCATATGGCGGAGGGTCCCATGAACGTCTTCATCTTCATCTACAGCGTCTGCATCATGCTCGTGTTCTTCGCAGCCGCCATCCTCTCGCTCGCCGCATACCTCGTGAGCGAGCGCAAGTCGTTCCTCCCCCAGGTCTCCCTCTTCGTGTTCTACATCATCGAGCTCGCGGGCATCTTCGGCAACGAATGGCTCTCCCAGAACATCTCGTTCTCCGGCGAGTTCTACTACGAGATCTCCTCCCCCGTCCTGCGCGTCATCACCGGGACGGGCATCCTCGCGAGCCTCTGGCTCATGATGCTGCGCATGCTCGACATCCACGACCGCAGTACCGCCATCATCCCTCCTGCCATCTATGCCCTCGCAAGCATCCTGGTCCTCACCGTGATGCCGCACGGCCAGATGCGCCAGTTCGCCTTCTACACGCTCAGGCAGGCCTTCGCCGCGTTCATCCTCATCTTCGCGTTCATGAAATGGGCTGCGTCCAAGGACGGTGCGTACCGCGAGCGGCTCGGGAAGCACCATGTGAACTTCATCATCCTGTGCCTGCTGGTCCTGCTCGTCTTCTTCGAGGACCTGTGGGTCATCATCCTCGCCCCCATGCCCGACCCCAATGTGAGCTCCCTCACCCTCTACCTCTCCGAGCGCAACTTCTCCGAGAACATCCTGATGATCTTCATCGCCTACCACTGCATCAGGAAGGCCCTCAACCTGCTCAAGCTGCGCTTCTCGCAGCCCCAGAGCGAGATCAGCCAAGAAGGGGACCTCGCACACCACATCGCGGACTCCATGCCCTCGTTCGCCAAGGCGAACAAGCTCTCGGCACGCGAGTCCGAGGTGCTGGCCCTGGTCCTCGCGGGCAAGGACAACCGCGCCATCGCGAGCGAGCTGTTCCTCTCGGAGGGCACCATCAAGTCGCATGTGCACAACATCATGAAGAAGACCGGCACGGGTTCGCGCGAGGAGCTGAAGAAGAGCTTCTGGGCCGCATAGAAGACGTTTCTGTCAAAGGGACAGGTTGTTTGACAGGTAAACGGTTTACCTGTCAAACAACCTGTCCCTTTGACAGAAACGATCGTTCCGACGGTATATGAAAAGGCCCCCGGTTCCCCGGGGGCCCTCTTCCTGTTGGGACGCCGCCGCGGCGGCGGGGAGGCTACATGTGGATGCGGGTGCCGGATTTGCCGGAGATGGCCTTGTCGGCCTTCTCGAGGGAGCCGATGATGCAGGTGCGGCCGGGGCGGCTCTCCGCGAACTTGATGGCGGCGCGGACCTTCGGCTCCATGGAGCCCTTGCCGAACTGGCCCTCGGCCAGATACTCCTTGGCCTGCTCGGTGGTGATGTCCTCGAGGTCGACCTGGTCGGGCTTGCCGAAGTTGATGGCCACGTGGTCGACGGCGGTGAGCAGCACGAGCATGTCGGCGCGGCAGTCCTCAGCGAGGAGCTCGCCGGCCATGTCCTTGTCGATGACGGCCGCGACGCCCTTGTAGCAGCCCTTGTCGGAGTAGTCGCGCACCACGGGCACGCCGCCGCCGCCGCAGGCGATGACGATGAACTCGTCGTCGAGGAGGTTGAGGATCGACGGAGCCTCGACGATCTTCTTGGGCTCGGGAGAAGCCACAACGCGGCGGAAACCGCGGCCGGAGTCCTCGACGATGGTCCAGTCGGGGTGCTCGGCGAGCTCGGCGTCGGCCTGCTCCTTGGTCATGAAGGCGCCGATGGGCTTGGTGGGGTTCTGGAAGCTGGGATCGTCGGGGTCGACCTCGATCTGGGTGACCACGGTGGCGACGTGCCAGCGCTTGAAGTTGCGGTGCATGGCTGCGCCGATGGCCTGCTGCAGGTGGTAGCCGATGTAGCCCTGGCTCATGGCGCCGCACTCGGGCAGGTCGATCTTGGGGTACTTGCCGCCGCTGGCCTCGTTGGCGACGGCGAAGGCGTTCTGGATCATGCCGACCTGCGGGCCGTTGCCGTGGGTGATGATGATCTCGTTGCCCATGCCGATGACCTTGAGGAGCGTCGGGGCGGCGGCGCGGACCTTGGCGATCTGCTCGGCGGGGGTGTCGCCGAGGGCGTTTCCGCCGAGGGCGATGACGACGCGGTCGGGATTCTCGATTCTGGGCATTGGTCTCTCCTCACTGTTCCGTTGGCTTCGTGGCAACGGGCACATCACGGTACCCGCGTTCCTTACACCCTTAGCGTATGGGTTGCCTCCGAGGTTGACCAGTATAAATGGGTTTAGTAGAGCTAAACGCCGGTTGGAGGAGGCCGTTGACGACGTCAATCCGCCCTTTCGGCGGTGAACGTGGCAAATCATCCCTGCAGCCGCTCTGGCAGAGTCCGCCGTGCTCACCCGATCGAGACGATGCACGCACCGTCTCCCGCATCGATACGCCAGGTGATGTCCGTCGTAGAGCCGAGCAATGCTGCATCGTGGCTGACCAGCAGCAGCGCTCCCGGAAACGCTGCGAGCACCCGCTCGAGCGCCTCCACCGACCCGAGGTCAAGATGGTTGGTGGGCTCGTCCATGACGATGAGCTCGGGGCTCTCCAGAATGCCGAGGGCGAGCATGAGCTTGCGCATCTCGCCGGGGCTGATGGCGTCGCCCTCGAGGATACGGTCGGGCTCCGAATTGAGCTGCGCGACGATCGAGAGGGCACGCCCGCGCTCCGCGCTTGCGAGCCCGACGAGGCGTTCGCGCGCCTCGGCCTGCTGCCGCATCGTCGGCTCCTGCGGGATGTAGAGCACGCGCACGCCTTCGGGCATGCGCTCCACCAGATGCTTGACCAGCGTGGTCTTGCCGCTGCCGTTGTCGCCCACGAGCCCGATATGGTCGCTGCGCCCGATGAACAGCGGCGGGAAAACGAGGGTCCTCTCCCCCATCGGCAGCTCTGCCGCCTCGAGCCTCAGCAGCACGGGACGCCTGCTCGGAGTGGCCTCGAGCCAGATGTCGGCGTCGTAGCGCTTCTCCACGCGCATCTGGTCGAGCTGCTCCGACATGCGCCCCGCCCGCGCCTCCATGACGCCGGCCTGCTTGGCGGCGATTCCGTCGGTGCCCGTCACGATCGCCAGCCGCTTCTTATGGCGGGCATCGTTGTCGTGCTTGGCGATGCCGGCAAGGCTCTTCTTGCCCTCCTTCTGCGCGGCGGTCTCGCGCCTGCGCTGCGCCTCCCGCTCGATGCGCTTCTTCTCGCGGCGCATATCCTCGCGCGCCCGCATGCTGCTCTCACGTTCGAGCGCAGCCTGCCCCGACGCCTGCGTATAGCCGCCCGGCCGCATGACCGCGGCACCGTCCGACATGAAGAGGCACTGCGTGCACAGACCGTCGAGCAGGGCTCGGTCATGCGAGATGAGGATGCCGATGCCGCCGAAGCCGGCAAGCGCCTGGAAGATCTCCTCGCGCGTGGTGGCGTCCACGTGGTTGGTGGGCTCGTCCATCACGAGCACATCGGGTTCCTCCCAGATGGCGCAGGCGACCTGCAGGCGCTTCTGCTGCCCTCCCGAGAGCGTTCCGTAGCGCCAAGGCCAATCGTCCTCCAGCGCGAGCGTCGTTCTGAGTCGGGAGGCTCGGCGATCGTACGCTGCGGCGAACTCCTCGAGGTTGTCGGGGGGATTCGTGGCATCCTGCGCGCAGTAGGCGCTCACAAGCGAAGGCCCCACGGAACCGGCGTCGGGCGTGATGAGCTCGCAGGCGATGCGCGCGAGCGTGGTCTTGCCGCAGCCGTTGTCTCCCACAATGCCGATCCAGCCCCGCGGGAACGAAGCGGTGATGCCGCGCAGGATGGGATCCTCCGCGAGCGGATAGCAGTATTCGATGTTGGATAGATTGAGCTGCATGACAATCCTCTCGATGCATGCCCGATCCGCAGGCCGCGTCGGCCCATCCGCGAAAACGGGCGGTTGACGTTTGCATCGTCTAGACCCTCATGCACCCGTCCCTTCTCGTGCCGAAGCTTGGCATATGGGCTCCAGCGGGTTCCTTGCTCAGATTCTACCCTATCGCAGGCCGGGTTGTCGTCCCGCTCATGACGGCAGCGGTGCTATTCCGACAGTCCTCGAGCACGCTCGTCTAATCAGGCCCCCGATCAGCGCTCTCGAAGACCCAGCATCAGATGAGCGTGCCGAGCCTGGACATCTTCCGTCTCCTAGCTGTTGAGCCGCCTGGACATGCGCAGCACGCGGCTCGCATTGACCTCGAGCTGATGGCGCGTGAGGCTGCCATCCTTGAGGGCGGCCATGATGCTGTCGTAGTCCCCTTGGCTGCCGGGCATGAAGAGGTCGCCGCCCGCTGCAGCCACGCGGCCCGCATCGGCGATGGCATAGCGGGTACCGCGGTTCTTGAGCGGCAGCACCCAATCGGTCATGACGATGCCGGCGAAGCCGCACTCGGAGCGCAGGAAGCCCTCAGTGAGCGCACGGCTTTCGGAGGTGTGGGTGCCGTTGGCCAGATTGTAGGAGGTCATCACCGCGAGGGGCTGGCTCTCGCGCACGCAGATCTGGAAGCCCTTGAGGTAGATCTCGCGCATCGCACGCTCGCTCAGCCGGCTGCTGTTGAAGTAGCGGTTGGTCTCCTGGTTGTTGGCTGCGAAGTGCTTGATCGTGGCGCCGCGATGCGCATGAGCCTGCACGCCGCGCGTGATGGCCGCCGCCACCTTGCCGCTCACCAGCGGATCCTCGCTGTAGTACTCGAAGTTGCGGCCGCAGAGGATGGAACGGTGGATGTTGAGCGCCGGCGCGAGCCACAGATGCACGCCGAAGCGCTCCATCTCCTCGCCCACCACATCGCCGCAGGCCTCGGCGTAGTCGAGGTTCCAGGACTGCGCCACGGCCGTGCCCACGGGGAGCGCCGTGCAGTACTGATGCAGCAGCTCTGCGCCCTTGGGCGGCTTGCTCCCGCCGAGGACCAGTTTCGCGAGCGCGCGCAGCGGGGCGCTCAGCACGTCGAGGATGCCGTCGGGGATGGATCCCCCGCCCAGGGAGTGGGCGCCCTTCCCGTCGCGGTAGAAGTCCTTCGCGAGCCTGAGGCCGGCGGGACCGTCCGCCATCACGATGGGCCTGACGCCCTTGTCGATGAGCTTGGAGGTGGATTCGCCGGCAGCTCCCGCGACGTTGGTCGACGCGTTGCCGATGACCGAGAGCAGTCCGCCCTTGCCGGAGAAGCTGCCCACGTTGAGATAGGCGAGCTCCTCTTCGGAGAGCGCAGCGACCTCGGGCTCGATCTCGGGTTCGGCATCATAGGCGGTCGATACGGTCTCGAACGCGGAGGCATCGATCACGAGCCTGGGAAGGCTTTCGAGCTGCTCGTCCCGTACGGCGCGCTCGTAGACAGCCTCCTCGAAACCCGAAGGTTCGAGCACGGGCCGCACCGTGCGCAGCGTCACATCCTCTTCGAGCACGACGACGGCGACGGGCTCGGTGTCGACGCTGCTCGTGCCCAGGCGCAGAACGTAGTCGCCCTCCTCGAGCACGTAGGCGCAGGCCTCCTCGTCGAAGGACGCCAGATCCGCGAGATCGAAGGAGACCTCCACCATCTGCGCAGCGTCCGGCTCGAGCTCGCCCGTCTTGGCGTAGCCGGCGAGGTCCTGCCAGGGCTTGCGGATCCTGCCCTCGGGGGTGGTCACGTACGCCTGGACGACCTCCTTGCCGGCGAACGCGCCTATGTTCTGGACCTCGACCGAGAGCGTGACCGTGCTGCCCTCCAGCTTGGCTCCCGCCTCCCCCAACGCGAACTCGGTGTACGAGCGGCCGAACCCGAAGGGGAAGAGCGCCCGCTTGCCGACGGTGTCGAAGTAGCGGTACCCCACATACACGCCCTCGCGGTAGTAGGTGTCGTCGAGGGCCCCGACCTCGATGTCGGGGCAGTACTCGTACCACGTCGTCCAGGTGGTGGTGAGCTTGCCGGAGGGGTTGGCCCTGCCCAGCAGCACGTCGGCGAGGGCGCTGCCCATCATCGAACCCAGCTGGGAGAGCACGAGGATGTTGCCCACCTCGCGCACGGGGCTCAGGTCGACGGGGCCGCCCGTGTTGAGGACGAGCATGAAGCGCTCGTAGCGCGCGTTGAGGGCGCGGATGTCGCGGATCTCGGTCGCGGTGAGCATGACGTCGCCCGCGACGGGTTTGCGGTCGCTGCCCTCGCCCGCCATGCGCGACACCACGTAGATGGCCGCATCGGCGGAGAAGTCCAGGGGGATGTCGTAGTCGGGCTCGGGCATCACGGCGCCCATGGCGTAGACGATCGCCATCTCGCCGGCTGCCTTGGCCTCGCGCTTGATCTGCTTGAAGAAGTCCTTCCTCGCCTGCGCGCGGCGCCCGTCATACGCATCGAGCCATGCGGTGCTCGTGAGCTGGAACCCCGCATCGACGAGACCCTGCTCGACGCCCACGACGACGCGGGCGTTCACATCTCCGGAACCGGAGCCGCCCTTCACGCTGTAGCGCACGCCGTTGCCGAAAGCGGCGAGGGTCCCGGCCTTCTCGAGCGGGAACGCGCCGTCGGTGCGCAGCAGCACCATGCATTCGGCAAGACCCTCACGGACGCGGGAGAGATGGTCCTTCTCGTAGTCGAGCAGCTCCATGGCGAACCCCTTCCGACCGATACGCGCCAGCGCGGTTTCCACCATCGATTGTCAAGCATCGGTTGCGGCAGCCCATTGACTATTCAGCAGACGAGCAGGCTTTTCCTTGCCGAAAGAGGTTCGGTTGGGCATTTCGACGCTATTTGCCTGCTGTGATCGCGCTTCCGGGCACTGAAAACCCGCTGACGTATCAGCGGTTCGAATTCCACCCTTCCATGAACCGTGATTCTGCATATTGCTGCGTCGATTTTCCTGTTTTTTCATAGCAGAAGTCCCCCACATAGCATCGGAAGGTGTTTCTGATACGTCAGCGGGTTTTCGGTGCACTGCGGTTCCGAGCAGGGTATCGTGAAAGCCCCGAGCGCTACCCCACCCTGCGGATCGGGTGCCTGACGACGGTCTTGAGCTTCTCGGGAGCGGTACGGCGGGCATCCGAGAGGTAGATCTCGTGGTGGCGGCGCTCATCCGAGATATCCAGCATGTAGCCCCTGCTCTCCGCATAGGCGTGCATGGCATCCACCGTTGCGGGCTCGTCGTCGTACGGGCCCAGATGCATGCACTGCACGCAGAGCCCCTCCTCGAGCTCCATGAACTCCACCGCGGAGAAGTCGAGCTTCTTCTTGCGCGTGGCCTCCGCCACCGCCCAATCGAACTCCTCGCGCGTGACGAACTCGGGCAGGTGGATGCAGCTGATCCACTGGAAGCTCTCCTTGTGCGCGTAATCGACGCCGGCGACGCCGTCCTGCCACCAGAACCCCTCGAGCGGCGGGACCACGTACTCGAAATACCCGTCTATGGCGTGCCCGGCCTTGGGCGACATCTTGATGGTGAACGCGATGCCGTAGAGCAGGTTGAGCGCCGCCTGATATGCGCCGCCCTCCTCGTTGGGATCGCCCGCACCGCGCACGGCAACGTAACGCATGGCAGGCACCTCCACGATGGTGGGCTTCGCGGGCGGAAGGTAGAACTCCTTGTATTCCTTCTTGAAGTCGAACGGCATGGCAGGCTCCCTCCGTACGGCGCCCTACGCGCGCGAGGCGCTCTCGGGTGTGATGGTCATCGACTGGAAGCGTTTCTCCATGTACTCGTCGTCGTAGTGCTCGTTGCAGAACGCCACGATGGCCGACGCGTGCTCGTAGTCCATCGTGACGTTCACGCGCTGGTACCAGCAGTCGAATGCCGCGAGCGTGAGCACGCCGTCGACGAGCATGAGCGCGGTGGCGACCGCAGTCGCACCGTAGCGCCAGTTCCACGGGATCTTGTTCACCCACTTGAGCATGATCGGCAGCAGGAAGCGCACCCATACGAGGCCGAGCGCGCCCCACATGCAGAAGAACATGAAGTTGGTGCGTCCCCCGATGGAGAGGAACGTGCCGGTGTAGTCCCAGGCCACGATGCCGAATGCGGTCTCCATGAACCAGCTCACGAAGAATTCGAATGCAGCGCCGATGAAGCCCGCCACGAGGAAGATCACCAAGAGGTTGCTCTTGTAGCGGCGATTGAGCGCGACGGTCATGAGCACCGCGCCGAAGCCGTAGATGGGGCTGAACGGTCCGTAGAGCAGGCCCGCACGGTCCTCGTACACGCCGGGGTCGACCACCACGACGTGCCAGACGATCTCGAGAAGGAGGCCGAGGACGCTGCAGATCACGAACACCCAGAACACGTTGAAGAAGTTCAGGGTGATGTAGCCCCTGCCCGTAGCGTCACGGCCCAGCGTGCCGTCTATCTGCGCGGATCTGTCCTCGTACTCCCTCAGCCTGAACTGAAGGAGGCGCTCCTCGCGCAGCGCCGGGTCGGAATACGCCTCGAGCGCGAACAGGATGAGCATGTTGGCGAACGGGACGATCAGTTCGGTGCCGAAGCCCCCGAGCATGAAGCGGCATACGAGGTCGACAGCCTCGAAAGCGATCATGATGCTGCAGAGCAGCGCCGCCTTCTCATGCTTGCGGCGGAGGAGCCGCACGCCCAGCATGAGGAACAGCACGGCAAGGACGATGGAGACCAGGATGAGGACCGCTCCCACGATGAGCGTGGTGAGCGACGCATGGCCCGTCATCTCGAACTGCGAGAAGTCGAACCCGTTGCGGATGAGCGCGACGAGGATGAGCACCGCGAGCACCATGCCGACGATCTGCACGACGCCTGCGATGATCGAGAGCACGCCGAAGACGCGGATCAGGAAGGGATACCTCTCACCCTCATGCTCGGGAACGACGGTCTTCGCCACGTCAATCCTCCTCGGAATGGATGGTGCGCTCGAGCAATGCGCACAGCTCGTCGGGCGTGAGATAGTGGACCCTGCCGCAGAAGTGGCAGTGCGCCTCGGCGGTCTCGTTCTTGGCGATCATGTCCTCGATCTCCTCGCGGCCGAGCGCGAGCACGGCGCGCGAAGCCCGCTCGTGGTCGCAGCTGCAGTGGAACTCCACCGGCGCGACCTCGAGCTCCTGGAAATCGAAGTCCGCGAGGAGCGTGCGCAGGATGCCCGCGGGATCCAGGCCCTGCTCGAGCAGGTCGGTCACCGACGAGACACCCGCGAGGGCGGCCTCGAGCTCGTCCACGAGCTCATCGTCGTAGCCGGGCATGAGCTGGATGATGAAGCCGCCCGCCTGGCGGATGCTCGTATCGCCGTTCACGAGCACGCCCACGCCCACGGAGGTGGGAATCTGGTCGGAGAGCAGGAAGTACGCGGCGAGGTCATCGCCGATCTCGCCCGAGACGAGCTCGGTCTGGCTCGTGTAGGGTTCCATGCCCGGCAGGTCGCGCACCACCGAGAGCGTGCCCTTGCCCACGGCCGCGCCCACATCGAGCTTGCCCTCCGCACGGGGCGCCACCCACACGTGCGGATGGTTGGCGAAGCCCTTGACCTGCCCCCTGTTATTGGCCGTGACGGTGAGGCCGCCGAGCGGGCCGTCGCCCTTCACCTGCAGGGTGAGCAGCTCGTCCTCGCTCTTGAAGATGGACGCCATCATGAGGGCGCCCATCATGAGGCGCCCGAGCGCTGCCGAGGCGACCGCGCTCGTGCCGTGGTTCTCGTGCGCGGTCTGGACCACGCCGCGCGCCGTCACCGCGACGGCGCGGATGAAGCCGTCGGCCGCCGTGCCGCGTACCAGATGATCGCCAAGGCGCACCTTCTCGGCTTCGAAATCGATGACGTTGCCCTCAGGCATGGGAACCCCCTAGCGGTTGTCGATGCGCGAGACGTTCGAGATGGTGATGGTGAGCCTTCCGTCGTCCTCGCGCGTGAAGTCGATGTAGCCCTTGCGGTCGGCGAGCTCGGACGGGAAGGTGATGGTGACGCCGGTGTCGGTGCGGATGCTGTGGGTCTTGGCCATGCGGTTGGCGGCACCGCGCCGCACGGGGACCTCGTCGGGCAGCTGCTGTTGGGCGGTCTCGCGCTCGTAGCGCTCCACCAGGTCCTCGCGGTCGGCGAACACGCGGCGTCCGACGTGCAGGGGCGAGACCATCTCGCCCTCCTCCGCCTCGCGGGCGAGCACCGCCTTGGCGCGCGATACCTCGAGCGCAGGGTTGAGCCCCGCCTGCTCGGCAACCTCCTCCACGATGGACGAGACCGCTGCGAAGATATCGCGTCCCGACGGGCGCGCATGGCACTTGAGGAAGTCGTCGGCGATCACGTTGACCTCGCGGCCCGCGATGAGGCGGGGCTTGTCGGAGAAATCGATGGCCATGGTCCGCTCGTTCACGAGCAGGTAGCTCACGATCTTCTGCGTGGGGCTCGGCAGGGTGCCGTCCGTACGGTAGATGCCGTTCGCGTCGATGTCGAGCTCATGGGAGAACGTGAGCTTGCGCGGCAGCACGAGGACGGCGAAGTACCGCGGCGCATCGCCGTCGAACGAAGCGGCGACCTCGTCCTCGCCCGAGGAGGCCTTGATATCTGCCGTCTCCTCGAACTCGGCCACGAGCAGGTCCGCCTGCTCCACGGCGTCGGCGCGGCGGAGCTCCTCCCAAAACCATTGGGCGATCGAGATGGAGAGCTCCACGAAGCCGTCTCCGCCGGAAAGGTAATCCACGAGCTGGCCGGCGCGGCTCTCGGGGCTCGCGGTGATGCGGCGCAGATGCCGCTGCACGTAGCTCTTGGTCTGGCGGTCGTCGAGCGGCAGCTCCGCCTGCGAGAGGTAGGCGCTGCCCACCTCGAAGTCGAAGGCGTGGAGAATGGCGTGGAGCACACGGAGCATGGTCTTCCCTCCTGTTTGGAACACGTATCAAGAATACCCAAACAGGAAGGCGCGGTGCTACCTTGCCTCCTCCGCATCGGGAAGGGTCTTGGCAAGGAAGATCGCATAGGCGACCGCGATCAGCGCTCCGGTGCCCACCGCCACGGCGACGGCCATCTCCTCGGACCCGAACAGCGCGAGCATGGCGGCCTCGTCCTCGAAGGTCGAGAGCGCGTTATTCACGATGTGGAAGATGATGCACGGCCACATGCTCCCGCTCTTGAGCATGACCTCCACCAGCATGAACCCCACGGCAACTGCGAAGACGATCTGCCCGATGGTCAGGACGAGGCCCATGCCGCTGGCATTGAAGAGGTTCACGATATGGCCGATGCCGAAGGTGATGGACGTGATGACGATGGCCTGCATGCGACTGTCCTCCTCGATGGCACGGAACAAGAGGCCGCGGAAGATGAGCTCCTCGATAATGCCCACGCAGCACATGGAGACCACCCAGAGCGCACACTCAAGAGGCGTTGCCCCCAGCGTCATGCCGAGCCAGACCTTCTTGGTCGCGATGACGACGAGCGGCAGGTAGAAGAGCAGTCGCGCCGCAGGAACCAGGGGCTTGCGGAGGAAGAAGAACCCCTCCAGCTTCGCATGGCGGATCCATGCCCACAGGAGCGCCGTGAGCGCAGCGAGCACGGGCACGGTGACGAGTTTCGCAGTGCCCAGATCGAGCGAGATGCCGTCCGCCGTGGATGCGATCACCACGTAGGCGACGATCCACACGATGGCGAACGTCAGATGGTTCTTCTCGTAGAGCTTATCGAGCAGTTTCATGGTCCTTCTCCTCTAGTTGAGCGATCGCGCCCATATAGGCGCTGGTCAAAGCCATCGAGACGATCTCTTCGTCGAACGAGATGGCGTTGTTGGCGAGCAGGCTCGCATACCCGTGCGCCGCGATGAACAGCGACAGGAACACCGTCCGCGCATCGAACTCGGAGATGCCGACCTCCTGCGCGACGAGCCCGATCATCTGCCCAAGGTCGGGGCTGTCGAGCAGCGCCCCGATATCCTGCGCGCCGAGGCCGTCCGTCTGGAACAGGAACCGGAACAGGCGCGGCTCCTCATACCCGAAGCGCACGTAGTTGATGCCGAGCGCGAGCAGCGGATCGTCAGCGTGCCCGATGCCCTCCAAGATGAAGCCCGTGTGGAAGCCGTCAGCAGCGGCATACGTCTCGCGGCGGATCTCCTCCATCGAGTCGAACCAATAGAGCAGCGGCTGCGTGGAGCATCCCAGCTCGGATGCGAGCTTGCGCGTGTTGAGCTGCTCGTGGCCATGCGTTCGGACCAGCTCGAACGCAGTGGCGATGATGCCATCACGCGTCACCTTGGGCTTGGGCGGCATATGCACTCCCCGCATCGGCGGCACCTGTTTTATAACATGCATTATATAACAGAACGGCTACCATGGAGTGGGCATCCTGCAGAATGATTGGAGCGCGCATGACCGAACGACAACGCATGGAGGCAGGCATGTGGTACGACGCCAACTTCGACCCGAGCCTCGCCAAACTGCGCCTTGCGGTGAAGGACCTCTGCTGGCAGTTCAACGCGCTCGCACCGTCCGCGCTCGAGGAGCGCCTCGGACTGCTGCGACGCATCGTCGGCAGGCTGGATGAGCCCTGCGAGATCCTCTCCCCCTTCATGGTGGACTACGGCTTCAACGTGAGCATCGGAGCGGGATCGTTCATCAACCATGACTGCTACCTCATGGACTGCGCGCCCATCTCGATTGGCAGCCATGTCTTCATCGGCCCGCGCTTCGGCGCCTACACGGCGCTGCACCCGCTGCTCCACAATCAGCGCAACACGGGCATGGAATGCGCCAAACCCATCACCATCGACGATAACTGCTGGTTCGGGGGCAACGTGACGGTGCTGCCCGGCGTGCACATCGGCGAAGGCTGCGTCATCGGCGCGGGCAGCGTGGTCACGCGCGACATCCCCGCGAACAGCCTCGCCATGGGCGTGCCGTGCCGTGTGATCCGCCCGCTGTCCGAAGACGACCGCGTCAACTTCGAGGAGCTCTGACATGGAAGCCGCAAAGAAGCCGCTCGACCGCAGAACCTGGCTCGTCATCGTGCTGCTCGCCCTCGTGGGGCAGATCGCCTGGGCGGTGGAGAACAACTTCTTCAACCTGTTCATCCAGGATGCCTTCGGGGCGTCGCTCTCCGACGTCGCCCTCATGGTGAGCGCATCGGCCGCCACGGCCACCGCCACCACGCTGCTCGTGGGCACGTGGTCCGACCGCGTGGGCAAGCGCAAGTTGTTCGTGGTAGCGGGCACCCTCATCTGGGGCCTCACGATCTGCGCGTTCGCCGTGCTGCAGCAGGTCTCCGCGGCGCTCGCGCGCGATGCAGCCGCCGCTGCCGCCCTGGGCATCTCGCTCACCATCGGCTTCGACTGCCTCATGACCTTCTTCGGCAGCCTCGCCAACGACGCCTGCTTCAACGCCTGGCTCACCGACATCACCGACGAGACCAACCGCGGACGCGTGGAGGGTGTGAACTCCGCCATGCCCCTGCTCAGCATGCTCGTGGTCTTCGGCGGCGCCATGTTCCTCATGATCGTGGGCGATGACGGCAGCGTCACCTACAACTACCCGCTCTTCTTCACCATCATCGGCGGCGTGGTCATCGCCACGGGCGTCGTCTCCGCGCTCTGCATGGACGAGTCGCACCCCGAGCCCAAGCGCGATGCAGCCTATCTCGACGAGCTCCTCTGGGGATTCAAGCCCTCCTCGGTGCGCGGCAACCGCATGCTCTACCTCGTGCTCGCAGGCTACTGCATCTTTGCCTGCGCCATGCAGGTCTTCATGCCCTACTACGTGCTCTACCTGCGCCTTCCCTACATCCTCGGCGAGAACTACGTGCTGGTGATGGCTCCGTGCATCGTCATCGCGAGCGTGTTCACCATCCTCTACGGGCGCCGTGTGGACAGCCAAGGCTTCTCGAAGACCATCACGCTGCCGCTCGTCTTCTTCATCGCAGGCTGCGTGCTGCTCACCGCCATCACCGCAGCGCCGGGCGTCTTCATCGGCAGCATGTTCATGCTCGCGGGCTATCTGGGCTCGGTCGCGTGCTTCTCTGCTGCCATCCGCAACAGCACCCCGCCCGGGCACGTCGGCCTCACGCAGGGCATCCGCATCTTCAGCGTGGTGCTCGTGCCCATGCTCATCGGACCGTGGATCGGTTCGCTCGTGAGCGCTTCGTCGGGCGTTATCGGCGTGGGCGTGGTGGGCGACGACTTCACGCCGAGCTCGCTCATCTTCATCGCGGGCGCCGCGGTTTCGCTGCTCACCTTCGTGGTGACGTGGCTCATCCGCAAGGAGGAGCGGGCCTAGGGACTGGAGACCGCCATGAGGATCACCGCACTCGTCGAGAACACCGCAGCCCGCGACGGCGTTGCCGCCGAGCATGGCCTCTCGCTGCTCATCGAGGCGAACGGACGCTGCGTGCTTTTCGACGCGGGGCAGACCGATGCCCTGCTCGGCAACGCCGCAGCTCTCGGCGTCAATCTCGCACGCGTCGACACCGCGGTCCTCTCGCACGGTCATTACGACCATGCGGGCGGATTCCCCGCGTTCTTCTCGGTGAACGACCGCGCACCGCTCTACGTGCATGCAGGCTTCGACCTCCCCCACTGGCATGGCGAGAAGTACATCGGAGTGCCGGCAGGGCTGGCGGAGAACCCGCGGGTCATCGTCACAGACAGCCGCCGTGATCTGGGCGACGGCTTCACCATCGTGTCGTACGGCGCCTGCGAGCCGGCATTTGAAATCGACTCGGACGGCCTCGAGGAGGAGCGCTCCGACGGCCGCCATCCCGAGCAGTTCCTCCACGAGCACTACCTCATCGTCGAAGAGGGGCCACTGCGGGTGCTGCTCTCAGGCTGCTCGCATCGCGGCATTGCCAACATCATGCATTGGACTGCAGGCGAGCGCATCACCCATGTCATTGGAGGCTTCCACCTCATGCGCACGCCCGCGGAAAGCGACCGAGTCAAGCAGACGGCGGAGGAGCTCCTCTCCCTCCCCGCAAACTACCTCACCTGCCATTGCACGGGTGCGGAGCAGTACCGCCGCTTGAAGGAGCTCATGGGCGACCGCCTCGGCTATGTATCTGCAGGCACGTCGATCGTTCTCATGGACCAGGCGCTCACCTGCTCGGACCAATATTCAGGACGTTGCATACACCGTGGCAATCATTCGAAAGAATGAATCGGTTTCAACGCCTACGATCGTCATCAACCGGATGAATCCAAGGCGAGGTGTCGAATTGACACTTTTGGGATAATTTGAACGCGAGCATTTATCCCAAAAGTGTCAATTCGACCAAATCGGTCTTGGATCAGCTCATTTTGCGACCTGCATATCGGTTCATTACGGCAATCAGACTACAGCTCCCCGCCGTAGATGAAGAACGCCCAGCTATCCAGGTCGTCCGGGTCTGTTGGGAAGCTCGCGAGGCGCTTCATGCCGCGGTGCTCGTAGTAGGCGAAATCGCTCTGGGTATCGGTCATGAGAAAGAAGCGCCGTGCACCGGATTCGCGCAGCAGCTCGTGGACATGGGCGTAGAGCACGCCCCCTACACCCTGTCCCTTGGCTCTCGGATCCACCATGAAGAGCGTGACCTGCGCCTCTGCGTAGGGGCTTCCGCTCGCGATGAAGGCATCGGCCTTCTGCAGTTCGCGCCAGTCGCAGAACAGCGAATCCTCGAGCTCCTCATCTGCCGTCTTCGCGCGTTCGACCGCCTCGGCCCAGGTGCGGTCGAGGAGATCGCGCCACATGCCGACCTCGGGAACAACGCCATCGACGATACGGCTGCCGAGGCACACGCCCACCACCGCTCCATCCTGCTCTGCCACGAGCGCATGCTGCGAGCGCACGAGCTGGATGAGCAGGCACACGCGTCCCGCGAGCATCCTGTCCTCGGGCGCGGACACGGACTGGCACCAATAGCGCGTGTAGAGCGCGGCGAGCGCATCGAGGTCGTTCATCGCAACTGGACGGTAGATGATGCCATCCATGGCAAGCCTCCTCATATCAATCCCGCCCAGTATAGCAGCGCCGTGCGAATCGTGGCGATTACGTGGTCTCCCCCCACGTCCCATCTTGCGCAAACATGCAGGTAACGATACGATTTTGCGCTGGTGTGAATACGATCGAGGAGCTTCGATGCCAGACAAGAAGGAGAAGGCCGCGAACGCGGCCCATCAGACACGCGCGCCCAAGCAGCCGCGCCGCACGCGCTTCCGCCAGGCGTTCATCAGCATCGCCTCGATGATCGCGTTCATCTTCACCTGCGTGGTGGGCTTCGGCTCCGAGCCGCAGGTGCCGCTCGTGTTCGGCACGCTCGCTGCGGGCCTCGTCGCCGCATGGATCGGCTACTCGTGGGACGAGATCCTCGAGGGCATGGTGGAGGGCATCATCCCCTCGCTCGAAGCCATCCTCATCCTGCTGCTCATCGGCATGCTCGTGGGCGTGTGGATCGTCTCGGGCACCGTGCCCTCCATGATCTTCTACGGCCTGCAGCTCATCTCCGCACGCTTCTTCCTCGCTACCACGGCGCTCATCTGCCTGCTCGTCGCGTTCGCCATCGGCAGCTGGGGCACGCTGGGCACCGTCGGCCTCGCGTTCATGGGCATCGGCCTCGCGTTGGGCCTCCCCGCCCCCGCCGTCGCGGGCTGCATCATCTCGGGCGCCTACTGCGGCGAGATCATCTCCCCGCTCTCCGACGCCATGAACTTCGCGGCGGGCATCTCGGGCAACGAGGTGTTCGAGCTCATGAAGAAGGCCCTTCCCCTGGCGCTTTCCGCCTTCATCACTGCCGAGGTGGGCTACCTCGTGATGGGCCACTTCTTCCATCCCGAGAACGCCGGCGCCATCGTGGCAAACATCCAGCCCATCCTCGACGGCCTCAGCACGAGCTTCACCATCTCGCCGCTCTGCCTCACCCCGATGGCCGTGATGGTGGCGTGCATCGTGATCAAGCTCCCCGCCATCCCCTCCATGCTGCTGGGCATCATCTCCGGCATGCTCGTGGCGTGGGGTGTCCAGGATGCAAGCATGCCGCTCGTCATCGACTGCGCATTCCAGGGCTTCGTGAGCGAGACGGGCAACGAGCTGCTCGACAGCCTGCTCACCGCCGGCGGCATGATGGCGATGACGGGCTCGGTCACCATCGTCATGATCGCCATGGCCTTCGGCGGCCTCATGACCAGCACCGGCCAGATGGATGCCCTCATCAGCCCCTTCGTCCGCCGTATCAAGAGCGAGGGCGGCCTCACGGCGCTCGTCGTGGGTTCGTGCATCGGCATGAACATCGTGCTTCCCGACCAGTTCCTCGGCATCTCGGTGCCCGGTCAGATGTTCGGCGAGGAGTACGAGCGTCGCGGGGTCTCGCGCCGCAACCTCGGACGCACGTTGCTCGCCGGAGGCGCGGTGACAAGCCCGCTCATCCCGTGGAACACCTGCGGCATCTACTGCTCGTCCATCCTGGGTATCGGCGCGGCACGCTACCTGCCGTTCGTGCTGTTCAGCCTCATCACGCCCATCTACATGATCATCGTGGGCATCTTCCACGACTACCGAAACCGCCGCAGGGCCGCGGAGCAGGCTTTGGCAGAAACCGATGAGCAGCATGGCTGATCCGGAGAAGCAGCGCACCCTCAAGAAGAACCTCGGCTGGCCCACCGCAACCTCCATCGTGGTGGGCTGCGTCATCGGCGCCGGCGTGTTCTTCAAGCCCTATGCCATCTACCAGGCAACGGGCGGCGCTCCCGGCATGGGCATCTTGGGCTGGATCGTGGGCGGCCTCATGAGCATCCTCGGCGCGCTCACCTTCGCGGAGGTCGCCATCCTCATCCCCCGTACGGGCGGCATGGTGGTGTACCTCTCCGAGGCCTACGACAAGCGCCTGGGCTTCCTCGCGGGCTGGATGCAGACGGTCATCTTCTACCCCGCCTTCCTCGCGGGATACGGCGTGAAGGTGGGCAGCGAGCTCTCCGAGTATCTGGGCGCGCAATTCAGGCTGCCCATCGCGCTCATCGTGATCGCCTCGCTTGTGGCGATCAACGCGCTCGGATCGAAGGAAGCGGGCGGCATGCAGGTCGTCGCGACCATCTGCAAGCTCATCCCGCTCGTCGTGCTCATCATCTTCGGCTTCCTCTGGGGCGAGGGCGGGCACGACATCATCTCGCCGCTCGTCGGAGAGGGCAGGAGCGCGGGCGGCGTGTTCGGCTCGGTGCTGCTGGCGGTGCTCTTCGCATTCGAGGGATGGACCAACGTGGGCACCATCGCCGGCGAGATGAAGGATCCCGCACGCGATATGCCCCGCGCCATCGTGGGCGGCGTCTCCATCATCATGGCGGTCTACCTGCTCATCAACATCGCGTATCTGCAGGTCATCCCCGCGAACGAGCTCATGAACCTCGAGTCCCCCGCCGCCGCGGTGGCCGCGACGCTCTTCGGTCAGGCGGGCGGCACCCTCATCAAGGTCGGCATCATCATCTCGGTCATCGGTGCTGCGAACGGCTTTCTGATGTCGGGCTCGCGCGTCGCCTATCAGCTGGCTGAGGAGGGCACCCTCCCCGCTGGGAAGGAGCTCGCCAAGCTCAACGGCAACGACGTTCCCGCCAACTCGATCATCCTCATCGGCGTGCTCGCCTGCCTCTACTCGTTCACGGGGCAGTTCGACCTGCTCACCGACCTCGGCGTCTTCTCATGCTGGGTCTTCTACACGCTCACCTTCTGCAGTGTGATCCACCTGCGCCGCATCCACCCCGAGTGGGAGCGCGCCTACAAGGCGCCCGGTTATCCCGTGGTGCCCATGCTCGCCATCGCAAGCGGCCTCTACGTCATCGTGAGCCAGCTCTTCCTTTCGGGAACGGGCGCGCTGGTCATGTCCGTCGCGAGCGTCGTCATCACGCTGGCGGGGCTGCCGGTGTATGTCCTCGTCCAAGAGCAGAACAGGCGTGCCTAGACTGTCCGGTCCTTCTCGACCTCGATCATGCCCAGATTGTCAGCCACCACGCGGGCGAAGTGCTGGTAGGTGTATGCCGGATACTCGTCATGACCCTGCACGGCGGTGAAGAAGCAGCTGGGAATCTCACCCATCTTGAGGTTCTTGGCGATGCACGGCGTGCAGCCCTTGTCGTGGTTCACAGGGTTGTACGGGCAACTGGTATCGGTGCAGGTGCACATCTTCATGGTCGGCCTCCCTCTCGTTGCCACCAGCGTAGCAAAAGGCTGGTATCCTATAGAAGCTTGATCGTATCTACGAAGGGACCCATCATGCTCATCGCGGCAACCTATGACGAGAACGGCGAGATCTTCCAGCATTTCGGGCGCACGCCCATGTTCAAGGTGTACCAGGTCGAGAACGGCGAGATCGTCGCCGAGGGCTATCTCGACCCCGAGGGTGCCGGCCATGGCGCACTCGCGGGCGTGCTCATGAGCTGCGGCATCGAGGTGCTCCTCTGCGGAGGCATCGGACCGGGCGCCGTGAACTTCCTCGGCCAGGCGGGCATCACGGTCTATGCGGGCAACTCCGGAAACGCGGACGACGTCGCCGCGGCCTTCGCGGCGGGCACGCTCGTGCAGAATGCCGAGGCCAACTGCGACCATCATGACCACGAGCACGGCGAGGGGTGCGGCCACCACGGCGAGGGCGAGCATCACTGCTGCCACTAGCAGCCCGAACACAGTCTGAACGCAACGGGCCCGCCGATCGGCGGGCCCGTCTTCGGTTGGCTCTTGATGGGGCCTACTTCTTCTTGCCCTTCCCCAGCTTGGCGCGGATCTCGGCGTTGAGTTCCTTGAACACGCCCTTGGGACTCACCTCGTCGAGCAGCTCCGCCATCTTGAGCGCCTGCCCATCGGTGAGGTCGCCGTTGCCCGTGATGGTGCGGAACTTGGCGCCCACGGCATAGGCTCGGATGGCCTCTTCCGGCTCGCCAGCAGCTATCATCCTGCGTGCGACGGAGCTGCGGTGCACGAACTGGATGAGATCCTTGTTGAGCAGGGCGTAGGAGAGCTTGCCGCTCTTATCGGTGTACGCATCGACCACCGCCTGATACTCGCTGGAATCGACGACCACCTCGATCTCGGGCACCTCCTCCTCGGGAACCTCGATGAGCACGGGCTTGGGCTTGCCCTGCTTGCGGTACGGCATGCCTGCGGTCAGCTCCATGGCCTCCTTGAAGGCCTCGACGGGATACAGGTCGGCAGAGGTGTTGGCGGAGGGGATGGGCTCTCCGGAGGTCTTGCTGATCGAGGCGATGCCGGGCTGGGTCGCATCGCTGCGCACGATGACGATGCCCGATCCCCCCTTTGCCAGCTTCTCGCGATATGCCACTGCAGGCAAGGTGGTCAGTTTGACGCTGCTGGTACGGATCATGATGACGCTCCTTTCCTCTGCAACTGCTACTCACGTAGGCACATACTCCTATGTATTAACTAGGATTATAAAGGATTGTATGAGTCGTAAGCCTGCTGTTCAGCCAGAATTCCATCTCTTCCGACGTGGGGCTACGCGGGTGGATCCAATCCGCAGCCGCAGGCACGCGGGCAGTTCTCGCGCTACGGTTGTAAGATGGATGGCAGCACACGGGAAGGAGCTGCCATGGCGTTGATCGACGATATCCGCGCGTTCGTGCCGGGATGCCCGCAGGAGGAGGCCGACCGCCTGCTCATGCTCGAGCGCCTGGAGGCGGATCCGCTTGCGTTCGACCGAACGTCTCCCCTGCACTTCACCGCGTCCGCCTGGACGGTCGATCCCAAGGGCGAGCAGACGCTGCTCGTCTACCACAACATCTTCGACTCGTGGAGCTGGGTCGGAGGCCATGCCGACGGCGAGCAGGACCTCGCCGCGGTGGCAAAACGCGAGCTCGCAGAGGAAACCGGGGTGACCGCCGCATGGCTCGTGAACATGGGCATGAACAGAATCTTCTCGCTCGAGGCGGTGCCGGTTGCAGGCCACATGCGCCACGGGCAATGGGTGAGCTCGCACGCGCACCTCAACGTGACCTACCTTTTCATCGCGAACCCCGATGTTCCCGTGTTCGTCCAGCCCGAGGAGAACTCAGCGGTTCGCTGGGCTCCGCTCGATGAGGTGATCCCGCTCTCGACCGAGCCGTGGATCTGCGAGCACTGCTACGCCAAGCTCATCGAGCGCACGCGGGAGGTGCTGGGCAAACGCGGCTGAAAGAATAAGGGGCGCCCGTTTCCGAGCGCCCCAAAGGGGGAAGGGGTGTCTCCGATTATTTATGCGGCGGCGTTCCTCTTCTTGAAGGCTGCCACGAGGCCGCCGACCACGATGGCGGCGATCAGCGCATCGGCAGCGTAGAAGCCGAGCTTCCAGCCCTCGATACCACCCTGATTGGCCTCGTCATAGATCCAGCTGTTGGCGGTGGTGTAGAGGATGTTGTGCATGGCGGTGCGCATGTACTGGATGTTGGAGGCAGCGGTCTTGTCGGTCACCTGGTTGGGGCCGCCCTCGAAGGTGGAGAGCATCGCGTCCACGCCGTTGGCCAGCGCCATGTCGGCGTTCATGAAGCCGTGGCCGTTGTTGCGGAAGAAGTCGGACACGATGAACCCGCGGAAGCCCCACTCGCCGCGCAGGATGTCGTTGTTGAGTGCGGAGATCTCGCCCACCCACTTGTTGCCGAGGAAGGCCCAGGACTCCATGGCGGCGTCGGCGCCACCCTCCTTGACGGCGATCTCGAAGGGCTTGAGGTAAATCTCGCGCATGGACTGCTCGGTGGCCCAGGCGCAGACCATCTTGCCGTTGGAATCGTACATGGCGAAGTGCTTGATGGTGGAGTAGACGCCCTGGCTGTGGGCACCGCGGACCGCGTCGGCGCACATCCAGCCGGCAAGCACGCCGTCCTCGGAGAAGTACTCGTAGTTGCGGGCGGTGAAGGCGGAGCGGTGCATGTTGAGGCCGGGAGCGTACCAACCGGTAGCGTTCATCTCCCTGCTCATCTTGCCCATCATCTCACCCCAGCTGTAGGCAAGGTCATGGCTCCAGGTGCAGGTGATGACGACCTCGATGGGGAAGCCGATGGAGCCGGCGCCCGTGAAGTTGTTGTTGATGGCGGCGGGACCGTCGCAGTCGACGTTCTGAACCTTCTTGATGGACTCGATGGCAGGCGTCTGATAGCCGGAGAGGGCGATCGTTGCGGCCATCTCGTCGACGGTCAGCTGGTCGAGTAGGGCATCCCACGTGGGATCGTCGTAGTCGAGGCCGCGCACATCGTAGATGGTGAGGTTGCCGGCGGCACCGGTGGTGGGCATCTCGGCGGACGGATCGACGTAGGCCATGGGATCGTAGTTCGCATTCAGGTGGTACCCGTCGATATACTCCTCGGGCATGTTGAGGTCGCTCGGCGCAGCGGTTGCCTCGGCATAGTTGGCGAAGTGGCCGGCACGGGAGAGGAACACCACGTTGCCCTGGGCATCCTGGAGGCGGTTGACGGCGGCGACGTCGTCGGACTCGCGCGGGTTGGACTCGTCGTAGACGACGGTGGAGGCGACGGTGTATGTCTTGCTGTCGAGCACGTTGTGAGAATCGGACCTGATGGAGATCTCGTAATCGCCTGCCTCGAGCACGTAGCAGCCGTTGCCGTTCTCGTCGAAGGAGGCCATATCCTCGACGGCGAAGGCGATGGTGATGGTCTGGCTCTCGCCAGGGGCAAGCAGCTTGGTCTTCTCGTAGCGCACGAGATTGGCGGACGCCTTCTCGATGCCGCCATCGGTGTAGGGCGGGTTGAAGTAGACCTCGACGACATCCTTGCCGGCGACGGAGCCGGCGTTGGTGACGGTCACGTCGACGCTGATCTGGCCGCCGGCCTCGGTGATGTTGCCCATCGTCTGGGTGAAGGAGGTGTAGCTCAGACCGAAGCCGAACGGATACTGCACGGTGGCATCGTAGTCGATGATGCCCTCGGTATCGGCGGTCTCGTAGAACCTGTAGCCCACGTAGATGTTCTCGACGTAGTTGATGAACGCGGGCGAGTAGTTGGTGGGAACGCCTGCGTTCATACCCTCGACGGTCATGTCGAGCATGTTGGCGTAGTCGGTCTTCTCGGCGTTGTTGTAGTACGGGGCGGAATCGATGTCGTACACGAAGGTGTCGTTGGTCTTGCCGGAGGGATTCACGGCGCCGGCGAGGATCTCGCCCAGGGCGGTGAAGCCCACGTTGCCGGGACCGGGCGCCCACACGACGGCCTTGATCTGCGGATACTCCTCGACGAAACCCAGCTCGAAGGCGTAAGCGCCGTTGTAGATCACGATGACGTCATCGAAATTGGAGCACACGAGATCGACCATGTCGGCCTCGGATTTGGAGAGCGACAGGTAGTGCTGACCGGCCTCGAAGTCGTTGTATGCCTCGGTATTGTTCTGGTAGATGGCCTGGCTCATATCCTGCGGGATATCGGAGTGGCCCTCGCCCGCGAGACGGGAGATGACGATGACGGCGGTTCCGGAGTAGTCGCGCGCACCGGCGATGAGCTCATCGGTGTAGTTCGCGGCGGGCGGCTCGGGAAGGTCCCAGTTCTGGGCAGTGATCGAGACGGCAGCACGGCTCTCGGCATAGCCGAGGTAGAAGTCGACGAGATCCTGGTTGACCTCGAAGCCTGCGCTCTTCAGACCATCGATGAGGCTCACGACTGGGAACAGTGCATTGATGCCACCTGACCCCGCGCCGCCGTAGATGGGGTTGGTCGATGCCCAGCCGAAGAGGTTGAGTTTGGTGCCCTCGGCGAGCGGCAGCATGGAGTCCTCGTTCTCAAGCAGGACGAAGCCCTCCTCGGCGATGTTGAGCGCCACTGCCGACGCCTCGTCGGTGGTCTCCTGCGAGACCTGCCCGCCGCCGGAGACGAGGCTGATGAGCGTGGACATGGGTCCGAAGCAGATGAGGTTCACCACGACGGCAACAGCCGCGAGCGCCGCGAGCCACGTCGCCTTGCGCGTGAACGATTTCTTCGCCTTGTCCTGGCCCTTCACCGCGATGCTGATGATGATCGCAGCGACGATGATGAGGCCGATGGTGACCAGATAGGGCATGAGACCCTGAAGGACACCGATGAGGTCTTCCATCTCGAACGAGATCATTTCCTTCCCCTTTCCTGCATTGCTATTCCGCACTATCAAAAAACACCGTGTATATTTATCAACACTTGTCTATAATTACACTATGCGTTGATTTGCTAGGCAATGAACGATAGTCCCGAAGTGTCGATAAACTATCGGAACTCGAATATTGTTGGGGTGGTTTCCAGTGGAAGAGCAGGCAAAGCGCGAGGATAGGCGCACACGTTACACCAAGCAGGTCATCCGCGAGGCCTTCTTCGAGCTGTTGCGTGAGAAGGGCTTCGACAAGACATCGGTTGCTGACATCTGCCGCATTGCCGAGATCAACCGCGGAACCTTCTATCTTCACTATGTGGATAAATACGACCTGCTCGATGCGGTGATAGACGAGGCGCTCGACGAGGAACCTCCCTTCAGCGAGCGGGAGCACACGCTCTGCCAGCGCGTTCCCGCCAATGACGACTACCGCCTCCTCTACGAGGGCTCCGATACGCTCCCGCACGTGACGCGCCATATCCTGGAGCGCGGGGGCAAAGAGGGGATTCCGCAGGTCATGGAGCGTTCAGGCCTTGATGAGGAGACCGCCCGCCTCGTGTTCATCTTCGCCGCTTCGGGCAATATCGCCGTGAACAACCAGATGGGATGGAAGCGGAGCAAGCACTTCAACGAGGTGCAGAAGCTGCTGCGCGAGATCTTCTATTCGGGCTTGGAGCAGATTAGCAAGAAGTAGGGCTGCTCCTTAGGCAAGCTCAGGAAACTCCCTCTCGCTGAGCGGCGCGGTAACGCGCGGTAGCAGCGGCGAAGTGCGCCTCGAAGGCAGCCGTTGCATCCTTGGCATTGCGCGTCCAGGGCGTGAGCATGTCGAACGCATGCATATCGCCATGGTAGACGTTGCATTCCGCAGGCACACCCGCAGCCTGGAGCCTGCGCACATACGTGAGGGTCTCGGAGAAGAACGGTTCGCCGTCGTTCACGAAGGTGTAGCAGGGCGGCATGCCCGAGAGGTCCTCGGCAAGCGCCGGCGAGGCGTACGCAGGCACGTCGTCGCTCCCCCACAGATCGCCGAGGTAGCCCTTCCAACCCCAGTGGTTGCGCTTGGTGTTCCACACGCGGCCATGGTTGTCGCGCGAGCTTTCGGTATCGCGCCAGTCGAGCATCGGGTAGAGCGGCATCTGGTAGGCCACGGAAACCTCGCCGCGGTCACGCGCGAGCAGGCACGTCGCTACCGCAAGACCGCCGCCCGCGCTCTCCCCGCCCACGAAGATCTGGTCGGAGGCAACGCCCAGCTCATCAGCATGATCGCGCAGCCACAGGAGCGCGGCATAGCAATCGTCGAGGGCTGCGGGATATGGTGCGGAATCCGCTAGACGGTACTCGGGCGAGACGGCCACAGCCTCGCCTGCAGCGACAAGCGGCGCCATGCGCGACATGTGCACCATCCCCGCCATACCCAAGCGGTACCCGCCGCCGTGGATCCACAGCACGCCCGGCAGCTTTCCGGATTGGGTTTTCGGACGGACCGCAAGCAGCTTCAGCGGATGGTTCGCCGCCTCTATAGAACGCTTCTCGGTTGTCGTTTCCGTCACGCCCACATCACGGGACCGCGGCCGGGCAGCACGGTGTAGCCGGCATAGCGCTCGGCAAGCTCGGCGCGGCAGGCGTCCGCCAGCGCGGGATTGGCATCGTAGCTGGTCAGCAGGTAGGGCTGGAGCGCCTCGTACTCCTGCTGCTCAAGCGACATGCCCTCCTCGTTCACGACCAGATCGCCCGTGAAGACGATTCTAAGCTCCGGGCAGGCGACGACCGTCTCGCCCGCGACGTGGCCGCCGGCTCCCTCGAGCACCTCGAAGAACCAGTTGCCGAAGCGGATCGACCCGATGAACTCCAGCGGGTCATCGCCCGTGCGCTCGCCGATGACGGCGCAATGGCCCAGCTGCGGGGGCTCGTAGTCGGAGACGATCTTGGAAAGCGCGACGAAGGGCGCATTCGAGGCCTTGCGCTCGCGCAGGCCTCCGCGTCCACGCTGCTCCGCCTTGAAGCTGTCGTAGCTGTCGCGCACGAGGTAGACCGTGTCGAAGATGCTGCCCAGACCCGCAGCGTCCACGTCGGCCTGGGTGAGCACGATGCTCTTGCGGCGCGTCTCGAAGCCCGGGAAGAGCTTGTCGAGCACCCCCATCATCTCCTTGCGGAAGCAGCCGAGGCCGCAGTCGATGAACAGCAGCGCCTCGTAGTACTCGAGCACGTAGGTGTTGCCGCCGAGCGGAGGCTCGATGATGTGCAGCGTGAGCTCGGGATCGAGCACGCGCGAGGTGACCGTGGGCTGGAAGCGCTCGCCCTGGTGCTCGGCCACCATGTTCGCGAAGCGCAGGATGTTGTCGAAGGCGATGCGCGGCGACTCATGGCGCTTGTCGAGCACCTGCATGACCTTGTTGGCGCTCGAGAGGGCGCCGTTGGTCTCGTCTTGGCTGAGACCGAGCAGCTCGCGCAGCTTGTTGGCGAACGTCACGTAGAAGATCGTGGAGTCGAGCAGGCGGTCGGTGGACTCGTAGTCCAGCACGCGCACCTCGCAGTATTGCGACAGATCGTCGAGCAGGTCCTTGATCTCGGCGGTGTTCTCCACGAGCAGGCCCATCTTGAAGTTCTGGTAGGGCGTGCCGTTCTCCTGCGAGTTGATATAGGGGATGTTGACCTCGTGGTTCTTGATGATCTCGAGGGTGGGCAGGAGCGAGCCGGGACGGTCGGGCAGCACGAGCTCGATGAGGATGATCTGGCGCATGCCGGGATCGTCGACGAGGTACTTGACCTCCTCGAGGCGCTTGGAGATGACCTCCTGCTGCTCCTCGGTCGCGTCGACCTCGATAAGCAGGGTGTGGGTGTCGACCGCACGGTTGTAGTTCACGCGGACGATGTTGCCTCCCGCCTCGGTGATGACGCGCGTTGCGGTGAGGAAGGCGCCCGCCTGGTCGGGCATGTTGGTGATGTAGGTCTTGCGCATGTGTTCTCCTGGCTCTCAGCTGATGCACACACGATGATAGCGCAGGTGCAGGCCCGGGATACCGGGGCGACACGGGCGCGTTACAGTCCTCACTCTCCCAGCATCGCCTCGGGATCGTCGAGGAACGAGCGCATGAGCCGGACGGCGCCTGCCTCATCATAGGCGCACTCGTGGACGACCCCGCCGTCGAACGAGAGGATCCGCGCGCAGGGGATGGCGAGCAGGATCGGCGAATGCGTGGCGATGATGAACTGGGAACCCTCCTGCGCCTTCTCGGCGACATGCTTCGCGAGCACGAGCTGGCGCTGCGGGGAGAGGGCCGCCTCGGGTTCGTCCATGAGGAAGAGGCCGGGCTGGCGGTACTTGGTGATAAACGACAGGAAGCTCTCGCCATGCGACTCGGCATGCCAGTCCTCCATGGCGCCGTCATCGTTGTACTCGCGCATCGCCGTGCTCGCCACGTTGAAGAAGCTCTCGGCGCGCAGGAAGCTCCCGACCTTGATGCGGCGGAACCCGCGTACGAGTCGCACGGCGCGGCAGAGCTCCGACACGTCGTCGTAGGTGCTGAATCGGTAGTTGCGCGTGCCGCCCTCGGCGTTGAACCCCGCTGCGACGGCGATCGCCTCGAGCAGCGTGGACTTGCCCGTGCCGTTGTCGCCCGAGAAGACCGTGACGGGACCTTCGAACACGAGCCCATCGAGGCGCGCGACGGCCGTGATGCCGCGCACGTACGACGATTCCGGGATCTCGTCCCAGTCGATGCTCAGGCTGCGGATGAAAAGGTCGTTCATCTCTGCTCCGTGTCGGTCGAGGTCGGCATGTTAAAAAGGGACGGGTACAATTTAACGTTTTGCAGAGTAAACGTAAAATTGTACCCGTCCCTTTTTAACATGCCGACCTCGGCGAATCAAAGAAGCGCGCCCCGGTATGGGGCGCGCGTTCGGTTAACGTTCCTCGCGGAAGTATGGCAGGCCGAGGCTTTCCGGCGGTTGGTTCTCGCGCTTGTTGCGCAGGCTCGTGAGCACGAGCACCACGATCGTGACCACGTACGGGAACATCTTGCAGGCCGCCGAACAGGATCGACGCGGGGATGCTCACGTTCGGGCGCCAGATGGTGAAGATGACGAGCGCGATGGCGAGCCAGCCGCGGTCGCCGAAGGCGTCGTTGGACCACACGCCGTTCGCATAGTCCATCACGTAGTAGAGGCCGCCGAGGCCTGCGATCATGCAGCCGAGGCACGTGGCGACGTACTTGTAGCGCGTGATGTTGATGCCGGCGGCGTCTGCCGTCGCGGGGTTCTCGCCCACGGCGCGCAGCTGCAGGCCGATCTTGGTCCTGTTCAGGATGTACGACGCGACGATGGCGATCACGATGGCCACGTAGGCGAGGAATCCGAACGAGAGGAACATCTTGCCGAACCAGCCCATGCTGGACGCGAACGGGAGCGTGGTGCGGAACAGCCTGCTTGTGGACGACAGGGCGATGGACGGGACGGTCGCGCCGGTGAGCTTGATGAGCGATCCGCCGAAGAAGTTGCCGAAGCCCACGCCGAAGGTGGTCATCGCAAGGCCGGTCACGTTCTGGTTGGCGCGCAGCGTGACGGTGAGGAAGCAGTAGAGCAGGCCCATCAGCAGGGAGCCCAGCAGGCAGCAGCCCACGGGGATGGCCACGCCGAGCGCGGGGTTGATCATCGACGGGTCGGGAACGCTGCGCTCGTAGAGGAACGAGCCGATAACGCCGCAGATGCCGCCGACGTACATGACGCCGGGAATGCCGAGGTTGAGGTTGCCGGACTTCTCGGTAACGATCTCACCGGTGCTGCCGAAGAGCAGGGGGATGCCCTGCGCCACGGCACGGGGGATGAAGGACACCAGATCAAGCATTGGTCTCACCCTCCTTCTTGGCGAAATTGACCTTGTAGGTGATGAAGAACTCGCATCCGATGATGAAGAACAGGATGATGCCGGTGAGGATGGCGCCGAAGCTGTGGTTGAGGCCGAACGCCATCGAGATCTCGCCGGCGCCGCTGTCCATGAAGACCAGCAGGAAGCTCGATGCGATCATCACGAGCGGGTTGAACTTGGCGAGCCACGCCACCATGACGGCCGTGAAGCCGCGTCCGCCCGCAAGCGTGGTGGTGAGCGTGTGGTTGGTGCCCGCGACCAGCAGCAGGCCGGCGAAGCCGCAGATGGCGCCGGAGATGAGCAGGGTGCGCAGGATGACCCTGTCGACCTTGATGCCCACATAGCGGGCCGTGTTGGTGCTCTCGCCGACGACGGAGATCTCGTAGCCCTGCTTGCTGTAGTTGAGGTAGATGTACATGAGCACCGTGACAATCGCGACCAGCACCACGTTGAGCAGGTACTTCTGGCCGCCGATCACCGGGAACCATCCGGCCTCGGTGGACTGGTTGATGATGCCGATGTTGCCGGAGCCCTTGGGGACCTCCCACACGATGACGAAGTATGCGACAATCTGCGTCGCCACGTAGTTCATCATCAGGGTGAAGAGCGTCTCGTTGGTGTTCCAGCGCGCCTTGAAGATGGCGGGGATAAGCGCCCAGATGGCGCCCGCCGCCACCGATGTCACGAACATGATGAGGATGAGCACGGCATTGGGGACCTTATCGCCGAGCAGAATCATGCAGGCGGCGGATGCGAAGCAGCCGATGAGGATCTGGCCCTCGCCGCCGAGGTTCCAGAACCTCATGCGGAACGCGGGCGTGAGCGCCACGGAGATGCAGAGCAGGATGGCCAGCTCCTGGAGGAGCGTCCAGGTCTTGCGGGCGGTGCCGAAGGCGCCCTTGATCATGGTCGCGTACACGTCGATGGGGTTGAGGCCCGTCGTGATGGTCGTGATGAAGCCGCAGACCACGAGCGCGATGACGATGGCGCCCAGACGGACGGCCAGCGACTGCCACAGCGGCATCTCCTTGCGTTTGGTGATGTGGATCACTTATGCCTCACCTCCTCCCAGCTTGGTCATCATGAATCCGACCTCGTTCTTGGTGGCGGTGCGGCCATCGACGATGCCGCTCACCTTGCCGCCGCACAGGACGAGGATGCGGTCGCAGAGCTCGAGCAGCACGTCGAGGTCCTCGCCCACGTACACAACGGCGACGCCCTTGCGCTTCTGCTCGTTGAGCAGGTCGTAGATCAGATACGACGAGTTGACGTCGAGGCCGCGCACCGCGTAGGCCGAGAGGAGCACCCTCGGTGCCGACGCGATCTCGCGGCCGACGAGCACCTTCTGCACGTTGCCGCCCGAGAGCCTGCGCACCGCGGTGTGGATGCTCGGCGTGTTGACCTCGAGCTCCTCGACGACCTTCTCCGCAAGATGCGCGGGCGCCTTGCGGTCGGTGAAGACCGAGTGCCCGTTCCTGAAGGAACGCAGCATCATGTTGTCGGCGAGGTCCATGTTGGCGACCAGGCCCATGCCCAAGCGGTCCTCGGGCACGAAGGAGAGGGCGACGCCGATCGCGGCGATCTCGAGGGGGTCCTTGCCGATGAGGCTCTCGACCCTGCCGTCGCGGTGCAGGTAGTCGATGCTGCCCTTCTGGACCGGCTGCAGGCCGGCGATGGCCTCCAGCAGCTCCTTCTGGCCGCAGCCTGAGATGCCCGCGATGCCGAGGATCTCGCCCGCGTTCATCGAGAACGACACGTCGTCGAGCTTGACGACGCCCTCGTGGTCGACCACGGTGAGGCCCTCGACGCGGATGCGCTCGAACGTGTTCACGGGCTCGGGACGGTCGATGTTCAGGGTGACCTGATGGCCGACCATCATGTTGGTCATCTCCTGCGATGTGGTCGCGGACGTCACCATGTCGCCCACATGCTCGCCCTTGCGCAGGATCGCCACGCGGTCGGAGATGTCGAGCACCTCGTGGAGCTTGTGGGTGATGATGATGATCGCCTTGCCGTCGTCGCGCATGTTGCGCAGCACCGCGAAGAGCTTGTCGGTCTCCTGCGGGGTGAGCACGGCCGTGGGCTCGTCGAGGATGAGGATGTCGGCGCCGCGGAACAGCAGCTTGACGATCTCGACCGTCTGCTTCTGCGACACGGACATGTCGTAGACCTTCTGGTAGGGGTCCACGTCGAAGCCGTAGGCATCGCAGATCTCGTTGATCTTCGCGGCGGCGGCTGCAAGGTCGAACCTGCGGTTGTCCACCAGGCCGAGCACGATGTTCTCGGCGGCCGTGAAGACGTTCACCAGCTTGAAGTGCTGGTGGATCATGCCGATGCCGTGGTCGTAGGCGATCTTGGGCGAGGAGATCACCACCGGCTCGCCGTCGATCTCGATCGAGCCGCTGTCGGGGAAGTAGATGCCCGACAGCATGTTCATGAGCGTGGTCTTGCCGGAGCCGTTCTCACCGAGGAGCGCGAGGATCTCGCCGCGGTAGATGTCGAGGTCAACGTCCTTGTTGGCCACGACCTTGCCGGCGAACTCCTTGGTGATGCCCCGCATGCGCACAGCTGGGGTTCTCGTGTCCATAGCTTCCAATCATCGAACGTCGTAGGTGCCATTTCCGGGGTTGAACAGAGGGACGGAGGATTCGTCCGTTTGAACAGAGTTTGAACAGAGGGACGGAGGATTCGTTCATCCGAGAGACGGATGAACGAATCCTCCGTCCCTCTGTTCAAACTCTGTTCAAACCCGGAAATGGCACCGGTGAAAAGGGCGACCTCCCCGTGGGAAGGCCGCCCGGAAGACCAGTGTTCCTAGAACGCGGTGTCGAGCAGGTTGATGCCGTCGATCTTGAGGTCGAAGTACGGAGCGGAACGGTACTCGGACTCGTGGAAGTAGCCGTCGGCGATGACCTCGGTGTCGCCCTCGTAGGCGGCGTCGGTGTCGACGTCGGCGAGATAGCTGGTGAGGGTCTCGCCGCCGACGGTGAAGTTGGCGGTGTCGAAGACGTGGATGGTGCCGTTCTCGAGGCCGGCCTGGACCTCGGCGATCTTGTCGGCGGTACCGGCGGCGGCGACGGCCTCGTTGACCTCGGTCAGCTTGACGGAGCCGGTGGCAAGGGTGCCGGTCCAGTCGGCGGGGACGGCCTCGCCGTTCTTGGTGGCGTTCACGACGAACTCGTAATAGGGAGCCCAGTCGATGCGGGAGGACACGATGAAGGTGTTGGGGCAGGCGTCCTTGGTGGAGCCGTTGTAGGAGACGTCGGGGATGCCGGCGTTCTCGCAGGCGGTGGGGGCGCCCATGGAGTCGGCGTGCTGGGAGATGAGGTCGGCGCCGCCGGAGATGAGCTTGGTGGCACCCTCCTTCTCGGCGGTCTCGTCATACCAGGAGCCGGTGAAGGTGACGTCCATGGTGACTTCGGGGACGATGGACTTGGCGCCCAGGAAGAACGAGGTGTAGCCGGAGACGACCTCGGCGTAGGTGAAGGCACCCACGTAGCCCATCTTGGGGGTCTCGCCCTTGAGCTTGCCGGCCTCGGCGATCTCCTGGAGCTTCAGGCCAGCGGCGACGCCGGCGAGGAAGCGGCCCTCGTAGATGGAGGCGAAGGCGTTGTGGTAGTTGGCCAGGCCCTCGGTGTGGGCCTTGGTGCCGGTGGCGTGGCAGAACTGGACCTCGGGGAACTCCTTGGCAGCCTGGATCATGTAGTCCTCATGGCCGAAGGAGTCGGCGAAGATGACGGCGCAGCCGGCATCGGCGAGGTCGGCGGCGGCGTCGTAGCACTCCTGGCCCTCGGGGATGTTGGTCTTGATCATGTAGTCGCCGTCGGCGATGCCGAGGTTGGCCATGGCCTCCTTGAAGCCGTTGATGAAGTTGAGGTCGTAGGTGGAGTTCTCATCGTGCAGGCAGATGAGACCGACCTTCATACCGGCCTCGGCGGGAGCAGCCTCGCCGCCCTCGGGAGCGGGAGCGTCGCCGCCCTCGTTGCCGCCATTGCCGCCGCAAGCGGCGAGCGCGAGGGCGGCACCGGTGAGGCCGGCGCCGAGGAACGAACGACGGGTGAGCTTGGTGTTCATGGTGATTTCCTTCCTTTTG
>CADBJR010000031.1 GCA_902795065.1 uncultured Coriobacteriaceae bacterium | reverse complement strand
GAATGCGTTAGCCAACACGCGGATGTCAGACTAGCAGTCGTGCGTCGAGAGACCCGCCAGACACCCGTCGCCCGCGCAGGAGAAGGCAGCAGCCAGCCGGAGGGAGACGTTCCTCCGGCTGGCTCGCCATGCCCCTTGACAGGAAGATCTTCATATCAGCAAGCGGGCCGATGGTTCCCGTCCCCGATGCCGCGAGCTACAGCCCGAACGGCGCGATCACGCGCGGGAGGATGCCGTGCATGTGGGCGATGGCGACGCCGTAGTTGGTGATGGGGACGCCCTGCTCGGCGGCGCGGGTCACGCGGCCGCGCATGGTACGGGCGCCCAGCGTGCAGCCGCCGCAGTGGATGACGAGGTCGTAGGGCGTGAGGTCGAGCGGGAAGTCGCCGCCCGACGTGAACTCGAATGCGGGTTCCGCGCCCGTGTGCTTGCGCACCCATGCGGGCATCTTCACCGTGCCGATGTCCTCGCACTGGCGGTGGTGCGTGCATCCCTCGCAGATGAGCACGCGCGAGCCGTCCTTGAGGCTGTCGATGGCGCGGGCGCCCGCCACTTGCACGGAGAGATCGCCCTTGTAGCGCGCGAAGAGGATCGAGAACGACGTGAGCGGCACGTCGGCGGGTACGGTCTTGGCGACCTTCCCGAACGCCTGCGAGTCGGTGACCACCATGCGCGGGGGTGCGGGCAGCGCGGCGAGCGTGCCCGCGAGCTCGGCGTCGCGGCAGATGAGAGCGCTGGCGCCCGCCTCGAGCACATCGCGGATGACCTGCTGCTGCGGCAGGATGAGGCGTCCCTTGGGCGCGGCCTTGTCGATGGGGATCACGAGCACCACGATATCGCCGGGAGCGAGCAGGTCGGCGATGAGCTGCGGCTCGGGACCCGCGGCGGAGCCCACGCGCGCAAGCGTCTCCTTGAGCTCTGCGATGCCCTCGCCCGTCGCCGAGCTTGTCCGCACCACGGCGGCGGCGCCTGCGACCTCGGGCAGCGCGGCGTCGGAGGCGAGGTCGTCCTTGGCGAGCGCCACCACGCACGGGATGCCCTGCTCGGAGAAGAGCGCGAGCAGCTGGGCATCCGTGTCGGTGAGGCCGCGCACAGCGTCGACCACGAGCACCGCGACGTCGCAGGTCGCGAGCACCTTGCGGGTGGCTTCCACGCGGAGCTCGCCAAGGGCCCCCTCATCGTCGAAGCCCGGGGTGTCCACGATGACGACCGGCCCGAGCGGCAGCAGCTCCATGGCCTTGCGCACGGGATCGGTGGTGGTGCCCGCAACGTCGGAGACCACGGCCAGCTGCTGGCCGGTCACGGCGTTCACGAGGCTCGATTTGCCTGCGTTGCGCACGCCGAAGAACGCGATCTGCACGCGCTCGCCGCTCGGAGTGTCGTTGAGTCCCATGGCTTTCCCTCCGCCGGAACCTGCAATTGGGGACGGTTCCTTTTTACAGGTTCGATCATCTAGCTGGGCTTTCTGCCTTGAACCTCCGCCTGGAACCTGTAAAAAGGAACCGTCCCCAATTACAGGTCCCGGGCGAGATGCAGTTAGAACCTGAAGTCGTTGCCCTGGCCGGTGCGGATGAGCTCGATACGCTCGGCGCAGAGCCTGCGGCGGTTCTCGTCGGGGATGTTGGCGAGCTCGCTCTCGACCATCTTCCAGCCGATCTCCTGCGTCTCGGGCGAGGCGTAGTCGGTGAGGAACTCGGAGAGCGTCATGAGCGCGTTGGGATGGCAGTAGTTGAGGATCTGGCCGCTCTTGCAGAAGCTCATGAAGCGGTCGCCCGTGCGGCCGGCGCGGTAGCACGCGGTGCAGAAGCTGGGGATGTGCTCGCATTCCATGAGCCAGCGGATGACCTCGTCGAGCGTGCGCTGGTCGGAGACGTCGAACTGCTCGGTATCGGTCGGGCGGATCTCCTCAGTGTAGCCGCCCACGCTCGTGCGCGATGCGCCGCTGATCTGCGAGATGCCCAGCTGCAGCGCCTGCTCGCGCACGTACTGGCTCTCGCGCGTGGAGATGATCATGCCGGTGTAGGGCACCGCCAGGCGGATGAGCGCGATGATCTTGAGGAACATCGCGTCGGTGAGCGAGTTGTCGAACTCGGTGGGGTCGATGTCGTCGGCGGGCTTCACGCGCGGCACGCTGATGGTGTGCGGTCCGACGCCGTTCACAGCCTCGAGGTGCTCGGCGTGCATGAGCAGGCCCGCGAACTCGTAGCGGTAGCCGTCCAGGCCGAAGAGCACGCCCAGGCCGAGGTCGTCGATGCCGCCCTGGTACGCGCGGTCCATGGCCTCGGTGTGCCAGTTGTAGTCGTGCTTGGGTCCCCACGGGTGCAGCTTGAGGTAGTTCTCCTTGTGGTAGGTCTCCTGGAACAGGATGTAGGTGCCGATCTCGGCCTCCTTGAGCATGCGGTACTCGTCGACCGTGGTCGCGGCGATGTTCACGTTGACGCGGCGGATCGCGCCGTTCCTGTGCTTCACGGAGTAGATCGTGTGGATGGAGTCGAGGATGTACTCGATGGGGTTGTTGCGCGGGTCCTCGCCCGCCTCGATGGCGAGGCGCTTGTGGCCCATATCCTGCAGCGCGATGACCTCGTCGCGGATCTGGTCCTGCGTGAGCTTGACGCGCGGGATGGTCTTGTTGATGGCGTGGTACGGGCAGTAGAGGCACCCGTTGATGCAGTAGTTCGAGAGGTACAGCGGCGCGAAGAGCACGATGCGGTTGCCGTAGTAGGCCAGCTTGATCTTGCGCGCGAGGTCGAAGATGCGCTTGTTGACCGCGGGGTCGTCGCAGGCGAGCAGGACGGACGCCTCGCGGTGCGTGATGATGGAGCAGTGGTCCTTGTCGGGGTGCAGGTTGGGCTCGCACTTCTTGAGGATCTGCTCGATGAGCTCCATGTCGTCCTTGTGTTCGTCGGCGTAGGCGAGCGTGTCGAGGATCTCCTGGTGGTTGATGAACTCGTCCGCGCAGTGCGAATTCGGATCGTAGATGTAGGACATTGCGGTTCCTCTCTCTTCTGGCTCGGGACCTCCGCCCTCGCCGTTAGATGTCTTTATGCGCTCCGGGGGTCTCCCCGGTCCGTTACCACGTTGTAGCCGCACCTGGCCATGCGCATCTCGAGGCAGCGGCGGCATTCGGCCGCCTCGTCGCCCGTGCAGATCTTGCCGTCGTAGAGCAGGTACTTCGACCGCACGTCGCCGGGCGACAGGTTGGGCATGACCACGTTGGCACCCGCCTCCATGCCCAGCTCGCGGCCCATCGGATGGATGGTACCGAGCGCCGTGGTGGCGGGCAGCAGGATGTTGGGCTTGATGAGGCGGATGATGGAGAGCAGGCCGAGCGTCTGCTCGAGCGTGCCCGCGGGTTCATCCGCGAAGGGCGTCGCGTGATGCGGCACGAAGGGACCGATGCCGCACATCTCGGGCTGGAATGCCTGGATGAAAGCGAGGTCCGCAGCAAGCGTGGCGGGCGTCTGACCGGGCGAGCCCACCATGAAGCCGGCGCCCACGGCGAACCCGAGCTCGCGCAGGTCGCGCAGGCACGACATGCGCCGCTCCCAGCTCATCGATGCAGGATGCAGGCTCGCATAATGGTCGGGATCGGCCGTCTCGTGGCGAAGCAGGTAGCGGTCGGCGCCGGCGTCGCGCAGGCGGGCGTAGCTCTCGCGGCTGCGCTCCCCCACCGAGAGCGTGATCGCGCAATCGGGGTGCGCCGCCTTGAGAGCCGTGACGATCCCGACGAGCAGGTCGTCGGTGTAGTGCGGATCCTCGCCGCTCTGCAGCACGAAGGTGCGGAAGCCCAGCTCGTAGCCCATATCGGCGCACGAGAGGATCTGCTCCTGCGTCAGCCGGTAGCGCTCGCACGCCCTGTTGGACGCGCGCAGACCGCAGTAGTAGCAGTCGTTCTTGCAGAAGCTCGAGAACTCGATGAGGCCGCGCACGAAGACGTCGTGGCCGTAGATGGGCTCGCGGGCCGCGCGGGCGTGCTCGGCGAGCACCTCGCGCAGCTCGTCATCGGCGAGGTTCGCGGCCAGGTATTCGTATTCCGCCAGCGCGAGGGCATGGTCCTCGGCGAGCTTGGAGACAAGCTCTGATGAACGGGTGTCCATACCGGCTAGTCCTCGGTGACGAAATTGGAGTAGGCGGTCTTGGCGCTCACACCGGGCAGGTTTCCGATCCTGCCCGAGAGCGCGGCGATCGTGTCCTGCGGGGCGTCGACCGCGATGCTGATGACGTTGATGCCCTTCTCGCGGTACGGGATGCCCATGCGGCCGATGATGAACCGGCCGTATTCATGCAGGATGTCGTTGAGCTTGTCCGCCGAGGAATCATCCTCGACGATGATGCCGATGACGGCAACACGGGTGCACATATTGGTCTCCTTCGCTTCGGGCATCGAGGCCCTGGTGTCAGGCAGTCGATTCATCTTAGCACAGCGCCAACAACCCCGAACCGCGCTTTGGGGACGGTTCCTAAAACGCGGTTTTCCGCGAAAAAGGAACCGTCCCCAAAGCGCGGTCCCCGGACGCGGGAGAAGTTGACAAAAGTCCTACGAGGAGAATTGTCACCCGAGCTCTTCGGCGAGGTAGCGTCCCGTGATGCTTTGCGGACACGCGGCGATATCCTCGGGAATCCCGGCGCACACGATCCGCCCGCCGGCATCCCCTCCGCCCGGTCCGAGGTCGATCACCCAGTCGGCGTTGGCGATCATGTCGAGGTCGTGCTCGATCACCACCACCGTGGCGCCGGCGTCGATGAGCCCCTGCAGCACGCCGAGCAGCACCTCCACATCGAGCGGATGCAGGCCGATGGTGGGCTCGTCGAAGACGAAGAGGGCGTCGTGCTGCGTACGCCCGATCTCGCTCGACAGCTTGAGGCGCTGGGCCTCGCCTCCGGAAAGCGCGGGCGTATCCTCGCCGAGCAGCAGGTAGCCGAGGCCGAGGTCGTGGAGGACCTGGAGCTTCGCACGCGCGGGGCGGAGCCCCGATACCGCTCCGAGCGCCTCGTCCACGGTCATGTCGAGCAGCTCGGGCAGCGTGAAGCCTCCCGTCTTGCCCGCACCCTTCGCAAGCGGGACGCGCACGAGCGAGGCATCGCGGCTGTAGCGCGAACCCCTGCAGTCGGGGCACTCGATGTCCACATCGGGCAGGAACTGCACGTCGAGCGAGATGCGGCCCGTGCCGTCGCAGGTGGGGCAGCGCAGGCGGCCGGTGTTGTACGAAAAGTCGCCCGTCTTGTAGCCGAGCGCCTTCGCACCGTCGCCCTTGGCATAGGCACGGCGCAGGTCGTCGAGCACGCCGCTGTAGGTGGCCACCGTCGAGCGCACGTTGGCGCCGATCGGCGTGGCGTCGATGAGGTTGGCCCGGCGGATGCCGGGGGCATCGACCAGGCGCACGTGGGCGGGCAGCTTCTCACCCGCGATATGCGCCTTGAGCGCGGGGATGAGGCTTTCGAGCACGAGCGTGGTCTTTCCGCTGCCCGACACGCCCGTGATGCAGGTGAGGTGCCCGCGCGGGATATCGACCTCGAGCGGATGCACGGTGTGGATCCATCCCGTCTCGAGATGCACCGACCCCTGCTCGAACATCTCCTCCTCGCCCGCGCGCACGCGGGTGCGCACCTGCGCGCTGCCCGAGAGGAACGGTGCGATGCGCGAGTCCGGAGCCTCCTCCACCTGCGCGATCGTACCCTGCGCAAGCACCTCGCCGCCCTGGGTGCCTGAACCGGGGCCCATCTCGATCAGATGGTCCGCGTGGCGCAGCACCCTCACGTCGTGGTCGACCACCACCACGGTGTTGCCATCGGCAAGCAGGTCGTCCATCACGCCGAGCAGGCCCTCGACGTTGGAGGGGTGCAGGCCGATCGACGGTTCGTCGAGCACGTAGAGCACGCCGTTCGTGCGGTTGCGCACGGCGCGCGAGAGCTGGGCGCGCTGCCTCTCTCCCGTGGAGAGCGTCGCGCCGGCGCGGTCAAGCGCAAGATAGCCGAGGCCCAGCTGCTGCAGGCGCGCTGCGGGCTCCGCCATCTCGGAGACGATCGCCTCCGCCATGGGCCGGAGCTCCTCGGGCAGCGACGGCGCCACGCCGGGAAGCCACGCCACGAGCTCGTCGAGCGTCTTCTCGCAGCACTGCGCGAGCGAGATGCCGCAGACGAGCGAGCTCCGCGCACGCTCGGAGAGGCGCGAGCCGCCGCAGTCGGGACAGGGCCCCTCGTGCAGGAACTTTGCCACGCGCTTGAGGCCCTTCTCGTCCTTCACCTTGGCGAGTGCGTTCTCGACCGAGTAGACCGCGTTGAAGTACGTGAAGTCCATCTCGGCGAAGTTGTCGCCCTTCTTGGAGTGATAGATGATGTGGCGCTTCTCGGCGGGGCCGTGGTAGACGATCTCGCGCTCCTCGGGCGTGAGCTCGGCGAACGGCACGTCGGTGCGCACGCCCATCTCGCGCACGAGATCCTTCATGAGGTCCCACATGAGGGAGCCCCACACCACCACCGCGCCCTCGTCGATGGTCTTGCTCTCGTCGGGGACGAGCGTGGACTCGTCCACCGAGCGCACCGTGCCCGTGCCCTGGCAGGTGGGGCAGGCGCCGCTGGAGTTGAAGGCCAGCTCCTCCGCGCCCGGACCATAGAAGCGCTCGCCGCACACGGGGCAGACGATCTCCTGCTCGAGCGCCACCGCCATGCTCGGCGGAACGTGGTGGCCGTTGGGGCACGTGTGGCTGCCCACGCGCGAGAAGAGCAGGCGCAGGTGGTTCAAAAGCTCGGTCATCGTGCCGAAGGTGGAGCGGATGTCGGGGATGCCGGGACGCTGGCGCAGGGCCAGTGCTGCGGGAACATAGAGCACCTCGTCCACATCCGCACGCGTATCCTGCGAGAGGCGCCGGCGCGTGTAGGTGGAGAGCGCCTCGAGGTAGCGGCGGCTCCCCTCGGCGTAGAGCACGCCCAGCGCAAGGCTCGACTTGCCGGAGCCCGACACGCCCGCGATCCCCACGAGCTCATGCAGCGGGATGTCGATGTCGATATCCTTCAGATTGTGCACGCGCGCGCCGTGCACCTGGATGGCCGTCGGCTCCATTCGGTTCCCCCTTCTGGTTTCCCCAACCATTATCGCCCGCATGAAAGCCCCATCCAGCCCTCATCTATCCTTAATCTTCGCCGTAAGATTGGCTAATCTTGAGTGGGCACCATGTACTTGTCAGGCAAACAAGGGGCACGGGAGCCCCGAAGGAAAGGACAAGATCATGGATAAGCTTGAGAAGGTCGAACTCATCCGCGAGAAGACCGGTGTCTCCTACGACGACGCGAAGGTCGCGCTCGAGGCCAGCAACGACGACGTGCTCGACGCCATCATCTGGCTGGAGCGCCTCGGCAAGGCCACGGCGGAGTCCGCGACCTACACCACCACGGCCACCGTCGAGCCCGGCCCCGTCTCCCCCGAGATGGCCCAGGCGCAGGCAGCCTACGAGGAGTCCGCCAAGCGGAACAGGTTCCAGGAGCGCATGCAGAGCATCTTCGCCTACCTCAAGGTCCTCTGCAGGAAGAGCCTCGACACCACGTTCGTGGCCGAGCGCAACGGCGAGCGCATCGTCGCCCTGCCGATCCTGTTCGTCATCCTCGGCATCTTCCTCTGGGGCGCCACCATCTGGCTGCTCATCCTCGGCCTCTTCTTCAACATGCGCTACCACATCGAGGGCGTCTCCCGCGTGACGGTGGACATCAACCAGATGATGGACAAGGCGAGCGAGGTCGCGGAGAACATCAAGAACGACGTGACGAAGGACAAGGAAGACTAGCATGGCACGCATTCTCGTAGTCGAGGACGAGGCGAAGATCGCACGGTTCGTGGAGCTTGAGCTCTCGCACGAGGGCTACGAGGTCGATAAAGCAGAAGACGGGAGGGCCGGCCTGGAGCTGGCCCTCTCCACCGACTACGACCTCATCCTGCTCGACATCATGCTGCCGCAGATCAGCGGCATGGAGGTGCTGAGGCGCCTGCGCCGCGAGAAGGACACGCCCGTGATCCTGCTCACCGCACGCGACGCCGTGATGGACAAGGTCGCGGGCCTCGATGCCGGGGCGGACGACTACATCACCAAGCCCTTCGCCATCGAGGAGCTCCTCGCGCGCATCCGCGTCGCCCTCAAGCGCCACGCAGCCCCCGCGACATCGGCCGCCATCGCAACCAACGCCTTGACCGCGCACGGCGTCACGCTCGATGTCGACCGCCACGAGGTCACGGTGGAGGGCGCTCCCGTCGAGCTCACCAACCGCGAGTTCGAGATCCTCCATGCGCTCATGGCCAACCCCAACATCGTGCAGACGCGCGAGGCCCTCGCGAGCGCCGCGCTCGGCTACGACTACATCGGCGAGAGCAACGTGATCGACGTCTACATCCGCCAGCTGCGCTCGAAGATCGACGACCGCTTCGGCATCAAGCTCATCACGACGGTCCGGGGAGTCGGCTATGTCATACGAGATTAGCGCCGCGCGCGATTCGGGCAGGCGCGTCTCATCCATCGCCCGCTCGATCGGCTGGAGCTTCTGGTGGCGGAGGCTCCTCAACTGGCTCTTCCTCGACGTGCTCGTGACCGCCGCGTCCTATATCTGCTGGCATGTGGCGAACGGCCTGCCGCTCCCCCTGAACGGAGAGGGCACCTCGCTCGGCAGGGCCATAGAATCGTCGATCGACATCTCGTCGTTCGCCGCCTTCGCCGAGCCCTTCCTGCCGGTCGTCATGTTCGTCGCGCTGTGGGAGATCATCGACCTGCTGCACATCTTCGGCGACATCCGCCGCGTGCGCCGCAAGCTCCAGCCGCTGCAGGACCTTGCCGTGGCCGCCGAGGCCATCGGCCAGGCCGCCGTCGTCGACCCCATGGCGGCGGGCACCGACAAGATGGCGACCCTCGAGCAGGCCATCGCGCGGGCGAGCGTGGATTCCCCCACCGTCACGACCGGCGACCAGGACCTGCGCTCCATCGAGGTTGCGCTGAACGGGCTCCTGCGCCAGATGCAGGAGGCGAAGCTCCAGCAGATGCGCTTCGTCAACGACGCGAGCCACGAGCTGCGCACGCCCATCGCCGTCATCCAGGGCTACGTCAACATGCTCGACCGCTGGGGCAAGACCGACGAGCGCGTGCTCGACGAGTCGATCGAGGCGCTCAAGCTGGAAAGCGACCATATGCAGGAGCTCGTGGAGCAGCTGCTGTTCCTCGCACGCGGCGACTCCGGCCGCAACACCCTGCAGCGCACGCAGCTCAACCTCGCGTCGGTGGTGCAGGAGGTGTGGGAGGAGTCGGTCATGATCGACGAGACCCACATCTACCGCTGCACGGTCTCCGACGCCGACGCCGTCAGCGCACGGTTCCTCATCAACGGCGACCTCGCCATGATCAAGCAGTCGATGCGCATCATCGTCCAAAACGCGGAGAAGTACTCGCCGGACGGCAGCGCCATCACGCTCTCGGTGACGGCGGATGCGGGACACGTGGGCTACATCGTGCAGGACGAGGGCATCGGCATGTCCCAGAAGGACGCCGCGCACGCGTTCGAGCGCTTCTACCGCGCCGACGGAGCGCGCAACGAGACCAACGAGGGCTCGGGTCTGGGGCTTTCCATCGCCAAGTGGATCGTGGACGCGCACGGCGGCACCATCGACGTGCTCTCCCGCGAGGGCGTGGGAACCCGTTTCACGGTGATGCTCCCGCGCTAGGCCTCCCGCGCGGCCACCATCTTGACGCTGCCGAACAGCCATGTCTCGCCGCGAACGCCGTCGCTCTCCACGTGGATCGTCCCGCCCGGCTCGGCGAGCGAGAGGGACGTCGGCCTGCAGGCGCGTTCGGCGAAGGCAATCCCAACCGCGGCGCTTCCGCTCGCGCAGGAGCTCTCCCAGAAGAGGGTGCCGCTCTTCGGGACGTACACCAGAGGCGTGAGGCGCAGGTTCGGCGCATCGCCCTCGACGAACATCAGGCCCATGCAGCTCGCACCCTGCTCTTCGCACCACGCGCGCACCGCCGCCTCTGCCACGGCGCTATCGTCGCGCAGGGCGAAGAGCTGCGAGCTGCGATCGATCACGGCGTGGACGATCCCCTCGAACTCCACGACGGGAACGGCTCCTGCGGCTCCCTCGAAGGAGAGCGCACGCGGCACGACCCTCCGCGCACGGGGCATGCGCACGCCCGTCGAGAAGAACCCCTCGCCCTGCGGCGCCACATGCACCTCGACCGGCGCTTCAGTCCCGAAGACGCGGAGGCGCACCGCCTGCTTCCTGGCTTCCGCGCAGCCCATCCGCTCCGCCCAGAGCGCCGCAGCGCACATCGAGGCGTTCCCGCAGAACTCGCCGCCCGCCATCCGCAGCTCCGCCTGGACGGAGCTGCCGGCAGGCAGGATCCGCACGAACCCGACCTGCTCGACCTCGGGATGCGCCGCCATGACCTGCGCGGCGAACGCGGGCTGCTGCTCCACGGCGACATCTGCCTCGACGAGCGCGGTGATATTGCCGGTGGGGTCGAGGATGCTGATACGGCGGCCCTCGAAGGGTTCGGTCGAAGATTCCATCGTCCTACCGCTCGAACACGCGCAGGAACTGCTTGGTTCGCTCCTCCTGCGGATTCTCGAAGACGTCCTTGGGATCGCCCTGCTCGACGATGACGCCGCCGTCCATGAAGATCACGCGGTTGCTCACCGCCTTGGCGAAGGGCATCTCGTGGGTGACGACCACCATGGTCATGTGCTCCTCGGCGAGCTGGCGGATGACCTTGAGCACCTCGCCGGTGAGCTCGGGGTCGAGCGCGGAGGTGGGCTCGTCGAAGAAGAGGATCTTGGGCCTCATCGCGAGGGCGCGCGCGATGGCGACGCGCTGCTGCTGCCCGCCGGAGAGCTGGTAGGGGTAGGCGTCGGCCTTGTCGGCGATGCCCATCTTGGTGAGAAGCTCCAGGGCGGTCTGCTCCGCCTCGTCCTTCTCCCTCCCCTGCACGTGGATGGGCGCATCGGTGAGGTTCTTCAAGATGGAGTAGTGCGGGAAGAGGTTGAACTGCTGGAACACCAGCCCGCAGTAGCTGCGGAAGCGGCGGAGCTCCTTCTGGTCGACATAGACGGCGTGCCCGCTTCCATCGGTATGGGCGGCGGTCCCGCCCATGTAGCGGATCTCGCCGCCGTCGATGGTCTCGAGGAAGGTGGCGCAGCGCAGGAGCGTGGACTTGCCCGACCCGGACGGACCGATGATGCTCACCACCTCGCCCTTGTCCACATCGAAGCTGATGTCCTTGAGCACCTCGAGGCCGTCGAACTGCTTCTGTATGTTGCGCATCTCGAGAATCATGCGTCTGTCCCTCCTGCGGCGCCGCGATGCGGCCTACCTGTAGTAATCGAGCGCCTTCTCGATACGGCTCATCGCGAATTCCACCCCGTAGTTGGCGACGAAGTAGAAGATGCCCGCGACGAGGAAGGGCATGAAGGAGGTCTGCGAGGCGGAGATCTGCTTCGCCAGGCTGAAAACCTCCTGGTAGGCGAGCGTGAACGCGAGCGAGGTGTCCTTGACCAGCGTGATGACCTCGTTGGTGGCCGAGGGCATGATGCGCTTCACCACCTGCGGGAGGATGATGCGCATGAAGGTCTGCACCTTGGAGTAGCCCAGCACCTGGGCAGCCTCGTACTGGCTCACGGGAATCGACTCGATGCCGCCGCGGTAGATCTCGGCGAAGTACGCCGCGTAGTTGACGACGAAGCCCAGGATGAGCGCGGGGAAGCGCCATCCGCCGATGTTCGCCCCGAAGAGGTAGAACGGCCCGAAGTACCACACGAGGAGCTGGAGCATCAGGGGCGTGCCGCGGATCACCGAGATGTAGACGTTGATGATGCCGCGCACGACGGCGAAGCGGCTCTTCTTGAGCAGCGCCACGACCATGCCCAGCGGGAGCGACCCGATGAGCGTGAGGGCGAAGATCCCGCAGGTCCGCAGCATGCCGATGGACATCGTGGAGAGCATGGTTTGCAGTGTCATCGTCGCTCCTCGTCGGGGCGTACCGGCCGGGCAGGGCTACTTGCCGAGCGTGAGGTACTCGGCGATCTCGGGATAACCCTGGGCGATGGCATCGACGGTGCCATCGACCGCGAGGGCGTCGAGGGCGGCGTTGACCAGGTCGCAGAGCTCGGTGTCGTTCTTGCGGAAGCCGATGCCGTACTGCTCGGATCCGAGCGCCTCATCGAGCAGCGCGAGCGAGCTGTCGTTGGCGATGGCCTCGTTCGCACGGGTCACGTCGATGGCGAGCGCGTCCACAGCTCCGGCCTTGAGGTCGGTGATGGCGACGGTGTAGTTCTCGTAGACCTCGAGCGAGGCGAACGTATCCGCGAGCTCCTTCTGGCCCTCCTCGTCGGTGAGCAGCGTGTAGGCCGAGGTCGCGGTCTGGACGCCCACCTTCTTGCCGGCGAGGTCGGCGAGCGCGGCGATGCCGGAGCCGCCGAGCACCAGGATCATCTGGGTGTTGTCGGAGTAGGGCTTGCTCCAGAGGTAGTCGTCCTCGCGGCCGTTGATGGTGAAGCCCGACCAGATGCAGTCGCAGCTGCCGGCGGAGAGCTCGGCGTCCTTGGCGTCCCAGTTGAAGGGCACGGGAACGTACTCCCAGCCGTAGTAGGCGCACACGGCCTGGGCGAGCTCGACGTCGAAGCCCACGTTCTGACCGTTGTCGTCGACGTAGGAGTACGGACGGTAGTCGAGATCGAAGCCGTGCTTGAAGGTCTGGCCGTCCCAGGAGACGGTCTTCTGACCGCACGCGGCAAGCGACATGAGGGCGGGGGCGGACATGACGAGGGCAGCACCCTTCAGGAAGCTGCGACGGGTGAGATTGGCCTGCATGGTTCCTCCTTCGGCGATCTGCGCTCCTTTGCGCAGGTAGATAAAGCACTTAAGCGCATGTTTGTAGCGTAGGAAACGTTTATGAACACGGCAATAGGGCGAAACGAAGGCGCAATGCTCCCGATCCATGCAGCGGGTTTCGCGCGAGATGCGCATCGCCTTCGGGGACCATCGCCTTCGGCACGCCTACGCAGCCCGCCCGAACGGTCGCGGATACTGCTACGCTAGTGGAAGCCCGGAGCGTGGGCAGCTCTCGCTCGGGCTCTGGGGAAGGCGGTGCCAGATGCTGTTCGGCAAGAGTGCAAGCCGGGAGGAGCTTCTGGGCGGGCTCGCCAAGGCGATCGAAGATGCCGATGCCATCGTCGTCGGCGCCGGTGCGGGTCTTTCGACCAGCGCCGGATTCACCTACGCGGGAGAGCGCTTCGAACGGCTCTTCGGCGATTTCATCGATGCCTACGGTTTCGCGGACATGTATTCCGCGGGCTTCTACCCCTACAGCACCCCGGAGGAGACCTGGGGATTCTGGAGCCGCTACATCTGGTGCAACCGTTACACGGACGTGCCGAAGGACACTTACGCCAAGCTGCTGGCGATCATCTGCGACAAGGACTTCTTCGTCATCACCACCAATGTGGACCACCAGTTCCAGAAGGCGGGATTCCCCAAGGACCGGCTCTTCTACACCCAGGGCGACTACGGCCTCTGGCAATGCTCCGTGCCGTGCCACAACAGGACCTACGACAACTTCGAGCAGGTCAAGGCAATGGTCGAGCAGCAGCGCGACCGGCGCGTGCCAAGCGAGCTGGTGCCCGTCTGCCCCGTCTGCGGCAAGCCGATGAGCATGAACCTGCGCTCCGACGGCACCTTCGTGGAAGACGAGGGCTGGCACGATGCGGCAGCACGCTATACGCAGTACCTCCGCGCGAACGCGAATGGGCGCGTCCTCTTCCTCGAGCTCGGCGTGGGCGGCAACACCCCCGCCATCATCAAGTACCCGTTCTGGCAGATGACGGCGGCGAACCCGCTCGCCACCTATGCATGCATCAACTACGGCCAGGCGATGGTCGCGCGCGAGATCGTCGACCGTTCGATCGTCATCGACGATGATATCGACGCGGTGCTCGACGAGCTTCTGGAGGCGAGCCATGGATAGCGGACGCGACCGTGAGCTGCTGCTGAAGATCATCCCCCTGCTTGCCAGCGAACGCGGCATGCGGATGAGGCTCGACGCCGAGGCGTCTTCCGCAGACCTCTTCGCCACCTTCCGCGCGCTCGTTAACACCAGGCCTGCGATGCCCGCAGATGGAGAGCTGCTCTCCCTGCAGGATGAGCTCCTCCAGAAGATGATCGCCGACAAGGGCATCGCGACGGTCGATGATGCCGAGGAATCCCCGCTCGACCCGCGGCTGCGCCTCTGGCGCGGCGACATCACCACCTTCGCTGCAGACGCCATCGTGAACGCCGCGAACTCGCAGATGCTCGGATGCTGGGTTCCAGGGCACTCATGCATCGACAACGCGATCCACACGTTCGCCGGCATACAGCTCCGCCTCGCATGCGCTCGCCTCATGGACGAGCAGGGACACGAGGAGCCCACGGGAGCCGCAAAGGTGACTCCCGCCTTCAACCTGCCCGCGCGCTTTGTCATCCATACGGTGGGTCCGATCGCAAACGGGACACCCTCGCCGATCCACCGCGCACAGCTCGCGCAGTGCTACCGCAGCTGCTTGGATGCCGCGTCGGAGCATGGGCTGCATTCGATCGCCTTCTGCTGCATCTCGACGGGCGTCTTCGGATTCCCCGCCGATGAGGCGGAACGCCTTGCCGTGCGCACCGTGCGCGCATGGCTCGACGAGCACCCGGATGCCGGGATGACGGTGGTGTTCAACGTGTTCCTCGCGAGCGACGAGGCGCTCTATCGGGAGCAGCTGGGCCTCTGAGCGGCCGAATAATCCGATGTGGGGATGACGATCTGACCTCGCGTATATCGAGATGACACTTTTGGGATGATTTCTTCGCGAGAAACTGTCCCAAAAGCGTCAATTCGACGATTAGGTCCTTGTTCGGACCGGATTCCTGCGCTTACAGGTCCTTGAAGTGGAAGCTCGATTTGCCGCTGGCGTAGTCGCCCACGATCTGGCCGCTGCCGAAGATCTTGTACTTGTAGGTCACGAGGCCCTCGAGGCCCACCGGTCCGCGCGCGTGCAGCTTACTCGTGGAGATGCCCACCTCCGCGCCGAAGCCGTAGCGGAAGCCGTCGGCGAAGCGCGTGGAGCAGTTCTGGTAGACGCCCGCGGAATCGACGAGCTGCATGAAGCGCGCCGCCGTCGCGGCATCCTCGGTGATGATGGCATCGGTGTGGTGCGAGCCATGGCGGTTGATGTGGTCGATGGCCTCGTCGACGCCATCCACCAGCTTGATGGAGACGATGAGGGCGAGGTACTCGGTGTCCCAGTCGGCATCGGTCGCGGGCGCGCAGTCCGCGATGGCACGCACCTCGTCGGTGCCGCGAACCTCGACGCCCTCTGCCTGAAGGGCAGCGACGATGGGCGGGAGCAGCTCTGCGGCGGCGGAGCGCTGGACGAGCAGCGTCTCCACGGCGTTGCAGGCGGCGGTGTACTGGATCTTCGCGTCGACGCAGATGCGCACGGCCTTCTCGATGTCGGCGGCACCGTCCACGTAGATGTGGCAGATGCCGTCGGAGTGGCCCATCACGGGGATGCGCGTGTTGTCCATGATGTAGCGCACGAAGGCGTTGGAGCCGCGCGGGATGAGCAGGTCGACGGAGGTGTCGCAGCCGAGCAGCTCGTTGATGTCGGCGCGCGCCTCGACCTGATGGAGGCAGCCCTCGGGAAGACCCGCCTCGACGGCGGCGGCGTGGATGAGCTCGAACAGGGCCCTGTTGGTGCGCATGGTCTCGCTGCCGCCTTTGAGGATGGCGCAGTTGCCGCTCTTGAGGCACAGCGAGGAGATCTGCACGAGGGCGTCGGGACGCGCCTCGAAGATGACGCCGATCACGCCGATGGGGCAGCTCTCGCGCACGAGCACGAGCCCCTCGTCCATCTCGCGCTTGAGCAGGGTGCGGCCGACCGGATCGGGAAGGGCGATGGTGTCGTCGATGCCGGCGCAGACGTCCGCGAGCTTGTGCTCGTCGAAGCGCAGGCGCTTGACCACGGCGGGAGCGACGCCCGCCTCGTCGGCAGCGGCGAGGTCGGCGGCGTTCGCTGCGAAGATCTCGTCCTTGTGCGCGAGCAGCGATGCGCGGATACGTGCGAGCGCGTCGTTGCGCACCTCGACGGGAGTTGCCGCCACAAGCGGGCTCTCGAGCTTCATCCGGGCTGCGACCTCGCTGATAGTGGCCATGTCTCCTCCTTGCAGACGGTTACCTGCTAACGGATTCTACGATACGCCCCCTTCCGCGACCCGCCAAACGTGCGATACTAAAACGAAGCGAAACACACTCGTATAGAAGGAGGCTCCCATGGCAGCTACCGCAGCAACCGACGGCAATCGCTACATCGCGCCCGCCGACCGCACCGGTAACGAGTCCATCGTCTACTTCACCCGCGACCTCTCTGCAGAGGGCCTCCGCAAGGCATACGCCAAGGTCAACGGCAACATCTGCGGCAAGACCGGCATCAAGCTCCACACCGGCGAGCCCCACGGCCCCAACATCATCCCGCGCGCGTGGGTGCGCGAGCTGCTCGAGAAGGACCTCCCCGAGGCCTGCATCATCGAGACCAACACCTACTACGAGGGCGACCGCTACACCACCGAGCAGCACCGCAAGACCATCGCCATCAACGGCTGGGATTTCTGCCCCGTCGACATCATGGACGAGGAGGGCACGGCTCTTCTGCCCGTGGCCGGCGGCAAATGGTTCGAGAACATGAGCGTGGGCGACCACATGCTCTCCTACGACTCCATGGTCACGCTCACCCACTTCAAGGGCCATGCGATGGGCGGATTCGGCGGCTCCAACAAGAACATCGGCATCGGCTGCGCCGACGCCCGCATCGGCAAGAAGTGGATCCATGCGCGCGAGGGCGAAGGCCAGTGGAGCGTCGACCAGGAAGAGCTCATGGAGAAGATCTCCGAGTCCACCAAGGCAACGATCGACTTCTTCGGCAAGCACGTCACCTATGTGAACGTCATGCGCAACATGAGCGTCTCGTGTGACTGCGAGGGTGTGCACGCCCAGCCCGTCGTGACCCCCAATGTGGGCATCCTCGCCTCCACCGACATCGTGGCCATCGACACCGCCTGCGTCGACCTGGTCTTCGCCATGAACGAGCTGGGCCTCGTCGACAACCACGACCTGCTCGAGCGCATGACCAGCCGTCACAGCATGCGCCAGCTCTCGTATATGCACGAGCTGGGCATGGGCAACTGGAACTACATCCTCATCGACCTCGACAACGACGGCAAGCGCATCAGCCTCGCCGACGCGGTCGCACACGTCGTCCCGTTCGAAGGGTAGGAGCGCTTCATGATCGAGATCCTCATCTGGGCCGCCATCATCCCGTCCATCATCCTGATCATCCTCGTCCTCAAGCAGGACAAGATCGAGAGCGAGCCGATCGGCCTGCTCATCAAGCTCTTCTTCTTCGGTGCGCTCACCACGCTGCCTGCAGGCCTGCTCGAGACCTGGGGCGAGATGGGCATCATGGCGATCACCCGCGACAAGGACATGCAGACCCTGCTGATGTTCCTCATCTGCGTGCCGCTCGTCGAGGAGGGTCTCAAGTACATCGCGCTCGCCACCACATGGAAGCACGAGGCCTTCAACTTCACCTTCGACGGCATCGTCTACGCGGTCATCGTGAGCTTGGGCTTCGCGACGCTCGAGAACATCCTCTATGTGATGAACTACATGAGCCTGCAGGTCGCGCTCGTGCGCGGCATCCTCTCGGTGCCCCTGCATTGCACCTGCGGCGTCTTCATGGGCTACTTCTACGGCATGGCGCGCAACCACAACGCGCACGGCGAGCACAGCAGGAGCGTCCTCGAGCGCCTGCTCGCGCTGATCGTCCCGCTGTTCATCCACGGCCTCTACGACTTCGCGCTCTCCGTCGACTCCAACGCCATCTCCCTGGCAGGCCTCGGATTCACCGTGATCATCTTCATCCTGTCGTTCATGCAGGTGCGCTGGTCGTCCAAGCAGGATGCCTACATCATCGGCACCGACGTCCCCATCCAGCAGCCCGTGCAGCAGGTTCCCGTGAACCCGCAGTACCCGCAGCAGTATGCGCAGCAGCAGTATCAGCAGCCTGTGCAGCAGCCCCAGTACCAGCAGCCGCAGTATCAGCAGCCGGTGCAGCCGCAGTATCAGCAGCCCCAGTATCAGCAGTATCAGCAGCCGATGCAGCCGCAGTATCCGCAGCAGTACGCGCAGCCGCAGTACCCCCAGCAGTACCAGCAGCCGGCACAGCAGCAGTACCAGGTTCCGAAGCCCGTCGATTCGCAGCAGCCTCCCCGCCCGTAACGGCGGAAGCATACCGAACGCGAAAGGGCGCCCCTCGAGCTGAACTAGACCCCAATAGTTGGACGGTTAAATAGAGTTCTCAGGCGGCTCTGATTGGATGTCCCCGGTATTGGACCGGGGACATCCCCTTTAGGGCGAC
>CADBJR010000030.1 GCA_902795065.1 uncultured Coriobacteriaceae bacterium | reverse complement strand
AAGTAGTCGAACTTGGTCTGGACATAGGTGAAGCCGTTGATGCGGGCGATGATCTGGGCGGCGTCCTTGCCGAGGCCGTTCAGGATGACGCGCAGCGGCGTCTTGCGGGCCTTGTTGGCGTTGTTGGCGATGCCGATGGCGCCCTCGGCGGCTGCGAAGGACTCGTGGCCTGCCAGGAACGCGAAGCACTCGGTGTCCTCGCCGAGCAGCATGGCGCCCAGGTTGCCGTGGCCGAGACCGACCTTGCGGTCCTCGGCGACGGAGCCGGGGACGCAGAAGGCCTGCAGGCCCTCGCCGATGGCCGCGGCGGCCTCGGACGCGTTGGCGGCGCCCTTCTTCACGGCGATGGCGCAGCCCAGGGTGTAGGCCCACTTGGCGTTCTCGAACGCGATGGACTGGATGTTGGTGGTGATGTCGTAGGGGTTGAAGCCGAGATCGGTGCAGATCTTCAGGGCCTCCTCGAGGTCGGCGATGCCGTACTGCTCGAGGGCGGCGTTGATCTTATCGATGCGGCGCTCGTAGCCTTCGAATGTAACTGCCATGGTGTTCAGCTCCTTTCCCTACTCTTTGCGCGGATCGATGACCTTGGCAGGGTTATCCCACTGCCCGTAACGACCGGTGGCCTTCTTCATAGCCTCCTTGGCGTCGACGTCCTTCTTGAGGAGGTCGCACAGCACGCCGAGGTTGACGTACTCGAAGCCGATGATCTCGTCCTTGTCGTTGAGGGCGAGATGGGTGATGTAGCCCTGGGCGAGCTCGAGGTAGCGGGAACCCTTGGCCTTGGTGCCGTAGGTGGTGCCGACCATGGAGCGCAGGCCCTTGCCGAGGTCGTCGAGACCGGCGCCGACGGGAAGGCCGTCCTCGGAGAAGGCGGTCTGGGTGCGGCCGTAGACGATCTGGAGGAAGAGCTCCCTCATCGCGACGTTGATGGCGTCGCAGACGAGGTCGGTGTTCAGGGCCTCGAGGATGGTCTTGCCGGGCAGGATCTCGGCGGCCATGGCGGCCGAGTGCGTCATGCCGGAGCAGCCGATGGTCTCGACCAGGGCCTCCTCGATGATGCCGTCCTTGACGTTGAGGCTCAGCTTGCAGGCGCCCTGCTGGGGTGCGCACCAGCCGATGCCGTGCGTGTAACCGGAGATGTCGGAAATCTCCTTAGCCTGGACCCACTTTCCCTCTTCGGGGATGGGAGCGGGGCCGTGGTATGCGCCCTTGGCGACCGGGCACATGTGCTCCACTTCTGCCGAATACTGCATGCGTCTCCTCTCCATATCGTGCGGTGCCGAGGCTACCTGCCTCGTGACTGGCCGCGTAGAACCGATAGATATTGGAATCATACCGCAACAGCCCTCCCATGGACGCCCGAGGGATGAAGCCCGCGCCAGACGTCGTGGTATAATGACGTGGGTGGCGGCCGTCGGTTGGCCGCCTTCTCATCTTCGGAGATGCATCGTGTCCAAGCTCTACCTCATGCGCCATGGCCAGACGGTCTTCAACGTGCGCCACCTCATCCAGGGGTGGTGCGACTCACCTCTCACCGAGCTGGGCATCGAGCAGGCGGAGGCAGCCCGCGACCTGATCGAGGAGCGCGGCATCCGCTTCGACCACGCCTGCTGCTCCACCGCGGAGCGCGCCTGCGATACCTGCGAGATCGTCACGCGCGGCGCGATCCCCTATACGCGGCTCAAGGGCCTGCGCGAGTTCCATTTCGGCTCGCTCGAGGCATGCGACAACAGGGCCATCGTCCCGAGCTCGGGCTGCTTCGGCGATGCGCTCGTCCAATACGGGGGAGAGGCGGAGGCCGATGTCGCGGCGCGCATGACCGCGACGCTCGCGCAGTTCATGCTGCAGCCGGGATGCGAGAGCGTGCTCGCCGTCTCCCATGGCGGGGCGATCCTCGCGTTCCTCATGAGCTGGAACCGCATGAGCCCCGTCAAGGTCGACCGGATCCTCGGCAACTGCGCCGTCTGCGAGCTCGATTTCGACCCCGAGGCGCTGACCTTCTCCTGCGTGGGGATCAGCGACCTGTTCCCCCGACGCGCCCGCTGAGCAGACCCGGCGGACTACCAGATGAAGTTGGACTTGAGCTGCTCGCCGTTGTCGACGAGCAGGTCCTCGCCGGTCATGGAGCGGTTGGCCACCGTGAGGAAGTACGCGAGGTCGGCGATCTCCGCGGGCTCCGCCCACTTGCCGAGCAGCGTCTCGGCCTTCACGGCGGCATAGAGCTCGGCGCTCTCGAGGATGTGCGCGTTCGACTCGGTGATCACACCGCCGGGCGAGATGCTGTTCACCGTGATGCCCCGCGGCGCCAGCGCGAGCGCGAGGTTCTTCATGTAGGCCACGACGCCGGCTTTGCTCGCGGCATAGCGCGGGAACTCCGCGCCGTTGCGGGCGGAGGCGGATGCGATGAACAGCACGGAGCGCAGCGCGGGGCTCGCCGCGAACTTCTCGGCGAAGGCGATGGTGCCCTCGAGGTTCACGCTGATGGCTTCGGCGTCGTCCTGCGTGCCCGCGCCGAGGATGACGATCTCCGGGTCGGGGACCGCGGGCAGCTCGGGCGAGCGGATATCGCATACGAGATGCGTGTACGCGGGGTGGTCGATGCCCTGCTCGGCGATGTCGAAGCCGAACACGCGGTGGCCCTCGGCGAGGAACCTCTCGGCGATGGCGCGTCCGATGCCGCGCGAGCTTCCGGTCACGATGACGTTCATGCCGCGGACCCCGCTTCGATCGTGCGGGCGATGCGGTAGCCCGCGGGGGAGAAGAACACCTCGAAGACCAGCTCGAGGAGGGCGCCCGTGATGGCGCAGGTGATGCACTGGACGAGCGTCCATCCGAAGAACGTCCTGCTCACGAGCAGTGCGAACGTGATGTTGTCGGCGAACTGCGCGACGAAGGTGGAGACGTAGCTGCGCAGCGCGAAGGTCCCGAAGCCGTCCTTGCCGGCCAGGCGCGCGCCGATGCCCCAGTTGAGGAAGTTGTTCACCACGGCGGATACCGCGAAGGCGATGGAGCTGCCCAGGATGATGAACCAGGTGCCGCCGAATGTGTTGTCGAGCGCGGTGTTGATCGCGTCGCCGCCCGTATCGACGAAGCTCTCTCCCCACACGCCGGGCACGCGGCTCGCGACGAAGAAGACGAGCGCGATAACGAGGTTGATCGCGAGCGCCGTGAGCGAGGTGGCCGTCGCGGCGTGCGGGCCGTAGCAATGCACGGCGACGTCCATCGCGAGGAAGGCGAGCCATGAGAGCAGGATGCCGCAATCGAGGGCGAGCCACGGGATGCCGGTGTCGATGCTCTTGTTGGCGAGCAGGTTCATGCCCACCACCGCGATGACCATGCTGGTGAGCACCAGCGGGTGCACCTGCCGGATGAGGTCGTTGAGTCGGGAGAATGATTGCTTCATGGCAACACAGCTCCTTGTTTTTTAGAGGTGGTTATCAAGGGGACACCTTCTGGCTGCGCGTGCGCGCGAGGAACGACTATAGCACAACCAGCACGAAAAACCCCGAGACAAACCACCCGGCCATTTGTCTCGCCAGCGGTTGCCGGGAGACGAATGACCGGGTAACTGTCCTAGTGCGGAATCGCTAGATGATCGGCACCTCGATCACCATGTCGGTGAGCGGGTAGGTGGAGCAGGCGTGCACGTAGCCGTACTGCTTGTCGGAGAAGCGGCGGCCGTCGCCCACGGCGGGCACGAAGAACTCGCCCTCTGCCACGTAGCAGCGGCAGTAGCCGCAGGCGCCGGAGCGGCAGCGCGTGCGGTTCTTGATGCCCGCGCGCTCCATCGCGACGGCGAGCGGCTCGGTGCTCGCGGCGGGGATGACCTGCTCGTCGAGGCCGCGGCGCACGGTGAGCGAGAGGGTGCGCGGCTCGAAGTCCGCAGGATACCCCTCGGCCTTGTACACGTCGCGCGGAGCTCCGAAGACCTCCATGCGGACGCGGCGGAACGGCACGCCCAGCTTGTCCAGCTCGCCGGACACGAAGTCGTACATGGCGAGCGGGCCGCAGACGAAGTAGCTCGTGCCGCCGTCCGAGGGCACGCCCTCGGTGTACTTGGCGATCAGGTCGGCCGTGATGAAGCCCGCCTCGGCGCCCTCGGGCAGCTCCACGTCCTTGCCGGAGAAGACGTTGACCATCTTCACGCGGTCGCAGCTGGCGGCGATCTGCGCGAGCTTGCCGCCGAGGATGACGTCGTCGGGCGAGACGGAACCGTAGAGGATCGTGAGGTCGCAGTCGAGTGTGCCGTGGGCGATCTCGGCGGCCATCGAGGCGAACGGCGTGATGCCGCTGCCGCCGGCGAGCGCCACGACGCGCTTGGCGTCGCGCAGGGGCTCGTAGAAGAAGAAGCCGTGGGGCAGGTGGCAGGTGAACTCGTCGCCCGCCTTCACGTTCTCGTAGAACCACGGCGCCACGAAGCCCTCGCTGGGGCGCGCGGTGCGCACGGTGATCTGGAAGAACGGGACCTCTCCCGTGCGGGCCTCATACGGCGCGCTCGAGATGGAGAACGGCCTGGTCGTGATGGTCTCGCCGATCTGGAGGTCGAACGAGGCGTACTGGCCTGCCTGGAACGGCGGCAGCACGTCGCCGCCGACCGGCTCGAACGTGTAGGTGCGGGCGGTGGGGGAGGCATCCTCGACGCGGGCCACGCGCACGTGCGTGGCCTCGGGGTGCAGTTCGGCGCAGAGCTCGCGGATAGGGTCCTTGTAGAGGTTGTCGCCGCTCGCCTCGGCGATGAGGTTGCGGCGGGCGTTCGTGACGCGCATGGCGCCGGTGACGTCCTTCAGGAATCCTTTGATCTTCATGGCTACTTGGCCTCCTGCATCCACGTGAGGATCGCCTTGGCCGCGATCTTGCCGTTGTTGATGTTGCACGCCATGCCGTCGCCCACGAGCTGGTGCGAGGCGCAGCCCACGAGGCCCTTGATGTATTGGTCGCGCTCGAAGTCCTCGAGGCGGCCGACCACGGAGTTGTCCATGGAGTGCTGGTAGCCGTAGATGCCGCCGCGGTAGTTGCCCGGGAAGTGCGCCACGGAGACGGGGGTCTCGTACTCGATGTCGATCACGTAGTCGAGCAGGTTCACGCCGAGGCGCGCGGAGACCTGGTCGATCATCTGCTTGGCCACGCGGCGGCGGGTCTCCTGGTAGGTGTCGGCCGTCACGCCGAAGAAGCACTCGGGCAGCGGCAGGTTGGTGATCGAGAGCGAGGTCATGCCCTTGGGCACGCCCTCGGGGTTGGCGTAGTTCAGGCAGATCGTGGTGAGGTAGTCCCACGGGCCGAGCGTGGTGCCCTGCGCCCAGAACTTGTCGGTGTCGAACGCGGTCTCGCTCGAGAAGACCGAGTAGTCATGGATGTTGAGGTCCTCGGGCTCGCCCTCGAGCAGCAGCACCACGGAGAACGTGGAGACGCTCATGGGCATGGCGTTGGCGTACTTGCGCGCGATCTCGGGCACCTCGGACTGCGGCTCGATCATCTCGCCGTAGGCCACGTTGGGGTACGGCGCGCTCGCGATGTAGTCGCAGTGGATCTCGTCGCCGCGCGCGGTGCGCACGCCGTAGACGCGGCCGTCCTTGACGAGGATCTTCTCCACGTGCTGGCAGTACTCGTACTGCACGCCCAGTTCGCGGCACCTCTCGGCCATGGCGACGCCCATCTCGTGGGAGAAGCCGCGGGCAACGAAGCTGCCGCCCTTGAAGTAGTCGGTGAGCAGGAACGCGAAGATGGTGAAGGGCAGCGTCGAGATGGGCTGGCCCACGTAGATCCAGTAGGCGGAGAGGATCTTCTTCACGACGGAGGGCAGGCTCACGTAGCTGTCCATGACCTCGGCGCCCGTGTAGCCGGCGGTCTTGGCGAGCGCCTCGTGCTCGAGGAGGGTCTTGATCTTCGAGACGTGGTGCTCGTTCATGTAGAGTACGGAGTTGTAGACGCTGAGGCAGAGCTCGAGCAGCTTGTTGATCTCGCCCTTGGTGCCGGGGTAGACCGCGTCGATCTCATCGGCGCAGACCCAGGTGCCGTCGGCGCGGCGGCCGGGGTGCAGCGTGATGTCGATGCCGTCCTCGGGCGAGACGAGGCGGTAGGCCTCGGGCACGCGCAGCCAGTTGATCTTGACGCCCATCTCGTCGAGGTACTCGCGGATGAACAGCGGGTCGTCCTCGGGGCCGATGGACATCATCTCGTGGAGCGTGGCCTCCATTTCGATGCCGGAACGCGAGAAGCTCGTGGCGATGCCGCCCGGGAGGTTGTGGCGCTCGAGGATGAGCACGTCCTTGCCCTCGCTCGCGAGCTTCATCGCGCAGCTCATGCCCGCAAGCGCGCCACCGATCACGATGACGTCGTACTTGTCCTTGTAGAAGGCCATGCGGGTTCCTTTCGGGAAACGATGCGGACCTGCAATTGGGGACGGTTCCTTTTTGCAGGTCCGCAGGTAGGGTTCCGATCACGTGTGCGCGGACCTGCAAAAAGGAACCGTCCCCAATTGCAGGTCCGCGCGACGTCTCGTCTTAGAAGAATCGCTCCACGAGCTCGCGCGAGTACTCGGCGGTCTCATCCATGTCGCCGAAGGCCATGACCTCGCCCGCGTAGAACGTGTCGTACTTGTCCTGCATGGCCTCGACCTTGTCGTACCAGCCGGCGGCGTAGTCGGCGGAGAAGACATGGGGGAAGTAGTACACGGTCCACTCGTTGATGACCTCGGACGCGGGGTTGTTCATGGTCTTGAGGTCGTCGATGACCATCTGCTTGCACTCGTCGTAGCCGACCTCGGGCATGTCGCGGTGCTTGCGCAGCGCGTAGGTGGTGATGACCTGGTCGACCTCGTCGCGCCAGCGGCGGTAGTACACCATGAGGTGGCCGAGGCGCTCCTTGACCATGTTGTCGAAGACGTAGTAGCTGATCTCGGGGTGGTCCTCGGGCTTGGTGAGGACGGCCTGGACGTCATAGCGCTCGTAGTCGATCTTGGAGAAGAGCTCGATCTCGTCGGGGCGGGCGTCGAAGTACTCGATCATGCCCTTCTGGCCGTCGGCGCGGGTGCCGGGGATGTAGAGCGGGGCGGTGACGATGATCTTGTCGTACTCCTCGACCTCGCCGTTCACGGTGACGTAGACCTTGCCGTCCTTGCGCTCGACCTTCTCGATGGTGGAGTTGAGGCGCGCGGGATGCTTCAGGTGGTCGTTGAGCTGCTCCCAGATCCACTGCGTGCCCTCCTTCCAGGTCCAGAGGTTCACGTTCACGAAGTTCATCGTGGTCTGGAAGTCGAGGTACTTGAGGACGTAGCCCGCGGGGATCTCGTCGAAGTAGCCGTAGCCGAAGGAGGTGTACGGCCCGATCCAGATGTCCTGGACGAGCTCGACGCCGTTCTTCTCGCAGAAGTCCTTGAAAGGAAGCGCGAGGTCCTTGAGGTTCTCGTTGATGCCCGAGACCGGCTCGCGGCCGGGGGTGACGGCGAAGCCCTCGTAGCGGCCCTCGGCGACGCCGCGGTGGCCGTTGATGTCATAGCCCTTGTACTTGGTCTCGAGAAGCTCGGCGAGCTTCTTCATCTGGTTCTTCATCTTCATGAGGCGCGGGATCTTGAGCGGGTTCTTCTTGGGATTGAACGGCTCGATGACCTTGCCGGCCGCGTTCTTGTAGTTGCGGTTCAGCTTGGGACCGTCGTGGGTGATGCCGCAGAATTCCTCGACGTCGTGCACGGCGTAGTAGGAGGGCACGCCCATGATGGCGCCCATCTCGTAGCGGCGACCGTTGTAGGTGGGCGACCAGCACTTGCCGCCGACGCGGTCGAGGCGCTCGAGGATGGTGTAGTTCTCGTAGCCCTTCTTCTCGAGGTACATGCCCGCCGAGAGTCCGGCCGGGCCGCCGCCGATAATACAAATCTTAACGTTCTTGTCCATTGATTCCCTCCAGTTGTCGTCAGGATAACTTCTGGCCGATGAATATTATGATGGTGTTGTTTGCATAACGTTGCGACTTTCGAGGTGGGCGTCATGCGTTTCTCGGGTTTTCGCGAGCTGGTGGATTTCGGTGTTGCCGAGTGGGGCGATGCCGTGGCGCTCGTGCATGGCGACGAGTGCGCCGAGGTCACGTGGGCGGCGTTTGCGGACCTCGTGAAAGCACGCGCTGCCGAGCTCGCAACGGGCGCGCGCTGCGAGGCCATCGTTGCCGATGGGTCGCTTGGCTGCGTGGTGGAGGTCTTCGCCGCGAACCGTGCGGGGCGCGCGGTTGTCATGCTCGACGAGAACCACTCCGAGCAGATGCGGCTCGAGCTCTGCGCCGCAACAGGTTCGGATGTCCTGTGGGCGGACGGAGCGGCGAAAACGTTAAATTGTACCCGTCCCTTTTTAACATCTGCGGGGGAGATGCTGTTCTTTACGAGCGGAACCACGTCGCGCAGCAAGGCGGTGGTGCTCACCGATAAGAGCCTCATGGCGAGCGCCTACAACGGCTCGGCCGTCCTGCCGCTCGCCAAGAGCGACCGTCTGCTCTGCATGCTGCCGCTCTCGCATGTGTTCGGGTTCGTGTGCGGCCTGCTGTGGGGCCTTTCGTGCGGCGCGACCGTGGCCCTCGGGCGCGGCCCGCGCCACTATGTGAACGATTGCGTGCACTTCCGTCCCACGGCGGTCTCGCTCGTCCCCATGCTCCTCGACTTCCTGCTGGGCTATCGCCTCATGAACCCCGAGCTCGGGCTCGTGCTCGTGGGTGCGGGCGACTGCTCGGAGGAGCGTCTCGCCCAGGTTCGTGCCAAGGGAATCCGCGTTGCATTTGGATACGGCCTCACCGAGACGAGCTCGGGCGTTGCACTTGCCGCGGGCGATAACCTTCGCGCCATGGCAGTCTGCCCCGACGACACCATCACCATCGCCGAAGACGGCGAGATTCTCGTGGAAGCCCCAACCTGCATGATGAAGGGCTACCTCGGGCGCCCCGAGGAGACCGCAGAGGTGCTGCGTGACGGCGTGCTGTACACCGGCGACCTCGGCTTTATCGATGAGGCGGGCTGCCTGCACGTGACTGGGCGCAAGAAGGACATCCTCGTGCTGCCGAGCGGCACCAAGATCTTCCTGCCCGATTACGAGGCCGCCATCCGTGATACACTCACCACCGACGAGGTGGCCGTGGTGCTCGCAAACGGAAAACCGGTGCTCGTCACCGCGGAGGAGCTGGGCAACCGCGACGAGGTGCTCGCGCGCCTCGCCCCGCTCATGGCCGAGCAGCCGCGCTCGAGCCAGCTCACCGACGTGCGGGTGCTGGGCCACAAGCTCCCGCGCACGGCAACAGGCAAGGTCAAACGCTGGGAAATCCAGAAGGAGATAGACGCATGATCACACGCGAAGAGGTTCTCGAGAAGGCCAAGCGCATCATCGCCGACAACGTGCCCGATATGTTCGGCTCCGAGATCGACGAGGACACGGTGCTCAACGTTGCCGGAAACGTGGATTCCATGGGCTTCATCCTCGTGCTCACGAAGCTCGAGGGCGAGGTTGGCGCCCGCATCCCCAACAGCGAGTGGGACAGCCTGCGCACCCTGGGCGACCTCGTGGATGCCGTGATGGAGAACCTCCCGAGGGAAGCGTAGATGGAAGACAGCGCATGGTCGCGGACGGTTAAGCTCCGCACCAAGGACGTGAACCTGTTCCGCCGCCTGCGAACCTCGCGGCTGCTCGAGATGCTGCAGGAGGCGTCGATCGCCCATACCGAGGAGCTGGGGTGGACGCGCGAGACAACGCTCGACCGCGGTTTCCTCTGGGTGGTTGCCATGCAACAGCTCCAGGTTATCCGCATGCCCGAATACGACGAGACGGTCACGCTCCGCTCGTGGCCGGGACCCATGATGCACGTGCTCTACCCGCGCCAGTACCTGCTCGAAGATGAAGAGGGCAACGCGCTGGTCCGCGGGAGCGCTATCTGGACGCTGGTGGATACGGAGACCCGCGCGATGGCCGACCCCGATGCCCATGGCGTGGTGATCGAGGGTGCGAGGACGGGCCTCGACTACCCGCTTCCCGGGCTGGTGCACGACGAGGACTGCGACCGCACGTCCTCCTTCACGGCGCCGTTCAGCTATTGTGACCTCAACGGGCACATGAACAACACCCGCTATCTCGACGTTGCGGAAGACCTTCTCGCGGGGCCGGCAGAGGGCCGCGAGCTGTCCGTCGTCGCCCTTCAGTACATGGCGGAGGTCCGCATGGGCGAGACCGTCGACCTGCTCTGGCGCGAGGATGAGGAGTCTGCATACGTGGTGGGCATCAAAGGCGGGGAGCGCTGCTTCCGTATCCGTTTGGAGTACCGCTAGGGCTCGCATCCAGAGCTAGGGCAAAAGGACCTTGATTGCTGCTTCGAGTCCCGCGGCGAGCTGCTGCGCCGAAAGCCCCCCGTCGGCCGGCACATGGATGAACCCCGCGGGAACACCCGACCCCTTGAGATGGTCGAGTACAAGGTAGAACAGGTCGTTGCACACGTAGGTTCCCGCCGTGTATGACACCTCCGCGGGAATGCCTGCAGCCGAGATCGCCTCCGTCATCTTCCGAACGGGCAACGTGGAGAACAGCGCGTTCTCGCCGCCCTCCACCACAGGCTCATCGATGGGCTGGAATCCTGCGTTGTCGGGAATGCGCGCCGTGCGCAGGTTGAGGGCGACCTTCTCGGGCGTGATGGCGGTGCGGCCCGCAGCCTCTCCCACGCAGACGACGGCAGCGGGGGAGAGCTCGTCGATCGCCGCGATCGCGCGATCCGCCGCGTTTCTGAACGCCACCGGCAGGCAGAGCTTGTGCAGCTCGAAGGGGCCTACGGTGGGCGGCAGCAGGGAAACCGCCTCGGACGAGGCATTCGATGAGCGCCCGCCGAAGGGCTCGAAGCAGGTTATGAGCACTTGATCCATCGCGCACCTTCCCACGTGCCGGAATCACCCCTAGAATACAGCACGTTTCCGCGACTGCGGAATATCGCGCACGTTGTCGGAATCACCATTCATCGAATCGCCCGTGCATGATGATAGGCTATGGAGTGCTGGGCTGCGGAAGCAGGACCTACGTGAAACGAGAGGGGCGGGGCGTTATGAACGAGCTCGAACAACTCTACATCCCTCAGCTCCAGCTGCTCAAGCCCGTGTCGCTCGTACGCGACGAGACCCGCTGCTACGCCACCTTCGACGGTACCGTCTGCAACGGCGATTTCATCGCGGTCAAAGCCGACAAGGGATGCCTTATCACTCGCTCCCGTTTGCAGTTAGTCAGCGATCTCGAGCTTCCCGAGCACCACTTCCGCAGCCTGTGCATCATGGGATGCACGCCCGAGAATACCTACGGGGTTCCTGAAGACGTGATCGCGAAGCGCGACGAGAAGGACTACATCGTCTCGGTGTTTATCCAACCGAACGTGGGCCGCACCCGCCTGTTCCGGCGCGGCGGCAATGTCGAGGTCACGCGCATCACCTACCTGCCCAGCTACTTCGATACCATCGACCTGCCCTTCGTGGGCAACTTCGAGAAGATGGCGACGATGGTCCACGAGCTCGACAGCGACCTGCTCTCCCTGCATCTGCGCAGCCTGCTCGGCGAGCTGGATTTCGACGCGGCGCAGAAGCCGTCGGGCACCTACTACTTCCGCTCGAAGGCGCTCGAGGCGCTCTGCCTCGTGATGGACATGGTCGCCGCGACGGGATATCGCGCCGCGTCGGGCGGCACCCCCGACGACCTGCGCTTCGCACGCCAGGTGATGGATATCGTCGACGCCTCGCTCGACCGCATGCCCTCGATCCGCGAGCTCTCCGAGCGGCTCTACGTGGGGCACACCTACCTCTGCGAGACGTTCAAGAACGTGACGGGGATGACCGTCGGGGCCTATGCGCGCACCCGCCGCATCGAGATGGCCAAGGCGCTTCTCCGCGACTCGGAGCTCTCCATCAAGCAGGTTGCGCGACGCGTGGGCTTCGAGACCACGGGCGGCTTCGCAGCGTCGTTCAAGCAGTCGGAGGGCATCACCCCGCGCCAGTACCGCATGGTCAAGATGGTGCAGGGCTCCGAGCATCCTGCGCCCTTCTCGCTGCGCCAGCAGTCCTGACGCGAGAGCGTTAAAAAGGGACGGGTACAATTTAACGTTTTCCGGATAACGTTAAATTGTACCCGTCCCTTTTTAACGCTTAGAGCACGAGGATGCCGAGGTGCTCGAGCAGAACCTTCGTGCCGATGAGGATGAGGATGATGCCGCCGGCGATGGTCGCCGCCTTATGGTTCGCGGCGCCGAAACGGCATCCGATCAGCACGCCCGCTAGGCTCAGCGCGAACGTGATGACGCCGATGAGCACCGCAGCGTAGACGATGGCGACGGCGAGCGACGCAAGCGCGATGCCCGAGGTCAGCGCGTCGATGGAGGTCGCGACGGCGAGCACGAGCAGCTCGCGCAGCGGCACGCGGTCGACCGATCCGCGCTCGATCGCCTCGTCGTCGGTGAGCGCCTCGCGGATCATGCTACCGCCGATGAAGGCGAGCAGGATGAAGGCGATCCAGTGGTCGATGGGCTCGATGAGCCAGAGGAACTGGCTGCCGAGCGCCCAGCCGATGAGCGGCATGCCTCCCTGGAAGATGCCGAACGCGAGCGCGATCTCGAACGCGGTCAGCCAGTTGACCTTGGCCATGCCGAGGCCCTTGCAGATGGCGACCGAGAAGGCGTCGAGCGACAACCCCACGGCGAGCAGTATCAACTCCATCTGGGTCATGCGGGTCCTACTCCAGCGTCTCCGCGCACTGCGCGAGCAGCTCGATGACGGGCAGGTGCTGGGGGCATGCCTCCTCGCACTGCCCGCAGGCGATGCAGTCGGACGCCCGCACGCCGGCGGCGGTCGCCGAGGCGTACAGCTCGCGCGCCTGATCGAGCTGGCCGTTGCCGAGCTGCTCGTTCATCGCTGCGAAGATGGCGGGGATGGGTACCTGCTGGGGGCAGCCCTTGGTGCAGTAGCTGCAGCCCGTGCACTGGATGATGCCCGACTTGCCGAGGGCAATCTGCGCCTGGCGGATCACGGCGCGCTCATCGGCGTCGAGCGGCTTGAAATCGCGCATGAAGGAGAGGTTGTCGGCCATCTGCTCGATGTTCGACATGCCCGAGAGCACGGCGAGCACGCCGGGCAGCGACGCGGCGAAGCGGATGGCCCACGAGGCGGGCGAGGCGGTGGGGTTGGCCTCCTTGAGCAGGCGCTCGACGTCCTTGGGCGGCTTCGCGAGCTTGCCGCCCTTGACCGGCTCCATGATCACGACCTGCTTGTCGTGGGCGCGCGCGACCTCGTAGATCTCACGCGACTGCACCTTGGGGTTCTCCCAGTCGGCGTAGTTGATCTGCAGCTGCACGAACTCCGCGTCGGGGTTCTTGGTGAGCAGCTCGTCGAGGAGCTCGGGGCCGTCGTGGAACGAGAAGCCCCAGTGGCGGATAGTGCCCTCGCGCTTGAGCTGACGCGCCCAATCCCAGAGCTCCAGGCGATCGTACTTGCCCGCGTTGCTCGACATGAGGGTGTGCAGCAGGTAGTAGTCGATGTAGCCCGCGCCCGTGCGCTTGAGGCTCGTCTGGATCTGCTTGCGCGCCATGGCCGCCGTCGGTGCGGCGGGTGCGTACAGCTTGGTCGCGAGCGTGAACGACTCGCGCGGATGGCGCGAGACGAGCGCCTTGCGCGTGGCATCCTCGGAACCCGGATACACGTAGGCGGTGTCGAAATAGGTGAAGCCCGCATCGAGGAACATGTCGACCATCGTGCTGAACTGCTCGATGTCGATGGAAAGCCCCTTGCGCGGCAGCCTCATGAGGCCGAAACCCAGCTTGGACATGGCATCCCCCTTGCCGTGCCGAATTGACGTCCCTATTCTAACGCGATGCTCAGCGCTTCTTGCGGAACGGCAGGTAGAACGCGCCGATGAGCAGGAAGGCCAGGACGGCGATGATGGCGATGTAGACGTACCACTGCCAGATCTCGGTGAGCGCCAGGTTGATGGGCGTGCGGAAGGTGAAGAAGAAGTTGGGCGTGTTCTCAACCGAGAGGAGCGTGGTGCCGGCGTAGGTGGGGTAGGCGAACGCGGAGTTGAGGTAGAGCGAGATGAGCCCGAACGCGTAGAAGATCGCCAGCGTCGACCAGAAGTGCTTGAAGGTGAGCTCCACCTCGCCGCTGCGCGCGATGTAGATGCCCAGGATGATGAGCATCGAGTGGTAGATGAAGAACTGATAGCCGATGGGGTGCGTGAAGGCCTGCGCCGGCGTGATGCCGTTGGTGAAGATGGACGGCAGCAGCAGAGCGAAGAAGGCGCCGATGATGCAGGTCGGGTACATGAACGCGAGGATGGCCTCGCGGTTGCGCTTGCTCTCGGCGAAGCGCACGTAGAAGATCAGGAAGATCTGGATCGAGCACAGGTGGAAAGGCAGATGGCGCCACTCCATGAACATATGCATGGCCGTCCCGTCCGCCGCGGGGACCATCTGGATGTTCGCGAAGATCTTGATCATCTCGGAGATGGCTGCGAGGATGCAGGCGACGGTGAGGAGCTTCTCGAGCGGGATGTGCTTCGAGAGCATCCACCTGGAGGCGAAGAAGATGCCGACTGCGCAGATGACGAGCCAGATGATGTGCTGGATGCTGAACACGGCTGCCTCCTCGACCTTGAAAGACGTATTCCATGATAGGTGAACAAGCACGGTGAGGATGCGTTAGAATAAGCTGCACGCCGGATTAGCTCAGTTGGTCAGAGCAACGGTCTTGTAAACCGTAGGCCATCGGTTCGAATCCGATATCCGGCTCCACGATCGCGCGAGGCCGCCTGCGGGCGGCCTCCCCTGTTTTCAGGCCAGCTCGCGCTCGAGGTTCTCCCGGCAGATCTCGACGGCGCGTGCGGTGTCCGCATCCTTTCCGAACAGCCCGCTGCCCCCAAGGACGAAGGTCCCTACGCCCGCATCGCGCAGCGCCCGGTACCAGCGCTCGTTGCAGCAGCCGTCGGCCTCGATGTCGAACGCGAGGCCGAGGCGGTCGCGCAGCCGGGCCGCGGCCTCGATCTTGCCGAGCACGGGGCGCTGGAACTCCTGCCCGGGGAAACCGGGCTCCACGGTGAGCATGAGCAGCCGGTCGACGACCTCGAGGAGGGGCTCGGCGTCTGCCAGCGGCGTCGCCGGGTTGAGGAACAGGCCGAATCCCGCGCCGCGGCCATGGCACATCTCGGCAAAGCGCCACGCGTCCTCGCCCGCGACCTGCGGGTCGACGGTCACCATCGTGGCGCCCGAATCGAGGCAGAGCCCGACCAGGGCGTCGTCGACGTTGTCCACGTAGAGGTGCGCCTCGAGGGGCTTGTCCGTGAGCGGGCGGACGCCGGCGATGAAGCACGGCGCCAGCGAGAGGTTCTTGCAGTAGTGCCAGTCGAGGATGTCGAAGTGGTACTCGTCGGCGATTGCCCCGAGCGTGCGGACCTCGTCGCCGATGCGCATGAGATCGCAGCACATGAGGGAGGGGGAGATGCGCACGTCCATGGAATGCTCCTGTCGCTCTCAGGCGAACCTGTATCATGTAAAGGGTAAACAATGCGCGGCCGACAGCACAACGGCCGCACGGAGAAAGGCCGGTCAGCATGGAGCTTTATCTGGATACCGCGGACGCCAAGGTCGTCGCTGAGCTCTCGCAGGTGCTCACCGTCGCGGGCGCCACCACCAACCCCACCATCATCACGCGCTCGGGCAAGACGCCCGAGCAGGTCGCTGCCGAGATGATCGAGGTCCTCTCGCCCGACCAGAAGCTCTTCATGCAGGTCATCGCCGAGGACGCGGAGGGCATGCTCGCCGAGGCGCACCGTATCTGCTCCCTGCGCGAGAAGAACATGTGCGTGAAGATCCCCGTGACAGTCGAGGGCATGAAGGCCATCAAGGCCGCCAAGGCCGACGGCCTCTGCGTTCTCGCCACCGCCATCTACTCCGCCGACCAGGCATTCCTCGCCGCGATGAACGGCGCGGACTACCTCGCACCCTACGTCAACCGCATGGAGAACCTCGGCGACGGCGTGGGCCAGGCGCTCGACCTGCTCCAGATGCTCGCGGGCTCGGGCCTCGAGGCCAAGGTCATCGCCGCGTCGTTCAAGAACGTCTACCAGGTGCACCAGCTCATCGCCGCCGGCATCCAGGCGGTCACCCTGCCGCCCGATATCGCGTGGGCCATGGTCAAGCATCCGTCGACGCAGATCGCGGTCGACGAGTTCAACGACGCGTGGGAGGCCGCGTTCGGCCGTCGCAGCTTCTAGGCACATGGGGACAGGTTGTTCGTCTCCTTTTGGCACAGGGGGACAGGTTGTTTGGCACCGTTTTGCGCCAAACAACCTGTCCCCCTGTGCCAAAAGGAGACGAACAACCTGTCCCCATGTGCGTCTGATGTGGCTTTGTACCAGCGCGCCGGTCTCCGCTATAATGGTGCGCGTATCTGTACCACGACGCAGCAGAAAAGAGGACCCACGTGGCAAACCACTTTCGCATCGTCGAGAGCGAGGGTTTGACGGACGGGGAAGAGCAGCTCGAGGCAATCGCCGAGGACGTGGCCGCTGAGCCGCTTCCCGACCTCGAGACGCCCGCCGAGGCCTCCGGTCTCATCGAGCTTCCCACCATCGAACAGCCTGCATCGCCGTCGTTCACGGTTCCATCCGTGACCGATGAGCCTGCGGTCGCTCCCGAACCCGAGCCCGAGCTGCCCCCGATGGTCGACCCGCTCTACGCGCCTCTCGCGGCCGAGGAGGAGCAGCCCATCGACCGCTCCGGCAACCCCACCATCTCGTTCCGCAACGTCTCGCTCATCTACCCGTCGCGCCCCGACAAGAAGGCGCTCGACGACGTGAGCCTCGACATCTATCCCGGCGAGTTCGTCTTCGTCGTCGGCCACTCCGGCTCCGGCAAGTCGTCGCTTTTGCGCCTCATCACCCGCGAGCTCAAGGCAACGAGCGGCCAGGTCATCGTCGCCGGCCAGGACCTCACCAAGCTGCGCAACGGCAAGGTGCCCTACCTGCGCCGCCAGATCGGCTGCGTCTTCCAGGACTTCAAGCTCCTGCCCGACAAGACGGTCTACGAGAATGTCGCCTTCGCGCTCGAGTGCATCGGCAAGCGCCGCGCCGTCATCAGGGGCCAGGTGCCCGAGGTGCTGCGCCTCGTCGGTCTCGCGGACGCCATGGACAAGTACCCCGACCAGCTCTCCGGCGGCGAGCAGCAGCGCGTCTCCGTGGCCCGCGCCATGGTCAACCGCCCGCCGCTGCTGGTCTGCGACGAGCCCACGGGCAACCTCGACCCCGCGATCTCGCTCGGCATCATGAAGCTGCTCGACCGCATCAACCGCACCGGCACCACCGTGGTCATGGCAACCCACGACCGCGAGATGGTCGACTCCATGCGCAAGCGCGTCATCGCGCTCGAAGCCGGCCACATGGTCCGCGACCAGGAGAGGGGAGGCTACGGTTTCTATGGCGCTCTCTAATCTCGGCTATTCGTTCCGCGAAGTCGGACAACACTTCAAGAGGAGCTGGGGCACCGTCATCGGCGCCATCGTCACCATCTTCCTCTCGCTGTTCATCATCGGCCTGTTCCTGCTCGGATCCGCCATGCTCGAGAACATGGTCGGCACCGTCGAGGACCGCGTCACCATCCAGGCGTTCCTCTCCGACGATGCGGACCAGGACGCCGTCGTCGCGCTCCAGCGCAAGGTCCAGGGCTGGGACAACATCGAGTCCGTCACCTACAAGAGCAAGGACGAGGCGCTCGAGGAGTACAAGAACACCATGTCGAACCGTAATGCGGCCGACGCGGTGGCGGCCCTCGACGGCGAGAACCCCATCCCCGCCTCGCTCGTGATCAAGCTCACCGATCCGCAGCTCGTCAGCGACACGGCCAACAAGCTCATCCGCGACAGCGACTTCATCTCCGTCGCCGATGGCGACCCGGCATCCGCGGTGCAGTACGGTCGCGAGACGGTCGAGAAGCTCTTCAGCTTCACCAACTACCTGCGCATCGGCGCGCTCGTGCTCGTGGGCCTGCTCACGTTCGTGGCCTTCGTGTTCATCAACAACACGATCCGCCTCGCCATTACCGCGCGTCGCCGCGAGATCTCGATCATGCGCCTGGTCGGCGCCTCCAACGGCTTCATCCGCGGGCCGTTCCTGCTCGAGGGCACCCTCGAGGCCATCGTCGGCGCCCTGCTCGCCATCGTCGCGCTGTTCTTCGGCGTGAGGGAGATGGTCGAGCGCCTGTCGAGCAGCCTGCAGTTCCTGACCTTCGACATCTCGCCGCAGATCATGCTCTTCACGTTCGGCATCCTGCTGGGCATCGGCGTGGTCATCGGCCTGTTCGGCTCCGCCATCGCCATGCGCCGCTATCTCAAGGCCTAGGCGCGAAGCTCCATCGCATCGCAAGCGCCCCATCATACTGAACTGCCTCCCACTTCTTGGACAACAAGAAGTGGGAGGTTTTATATGGCGGTGGACATGTGAACTGCGCCCCAAAACTTGGACGCCTGTAATGCGGGCCCGCTAGGCCACCAACCCAAGGGACTGATTCCGGAACTCCTCCGGGGTCAGTCCCTTCAGTTTAACCTGCCTCCTCCTTGTGTTCCAGTGGACGACGTATGCATCCAGGTCGCGCTTGAACTCCTCGAAGCTCGGCCATCTCCGGCTCCGGAAGAACTCGTCCTTCAGGTGGCCGAACACCTGCTCCGTCGCGCCGTTGTCGATGCGGTTGCCCTTCCTGGACATGCTCTGCACGACTCCGGCCTCCTTGAGCCTGCTGCACCATCCGGCCTGCTGG
>CADBJR010000029.1 GCA_902795065.1 uncultured Coriobacteriaceae bacterium | reverse complement strand
AAGCACCTTGCGCACCCCGATGGCGTTGCGGTAGATCGTGGGGCAGTAGGGATCGCCGCCCTCCCAGGGGAAGGTGCCGCGGTTGTAGGGGTCGCGGAAGCCCTCGAGACCCGCCTCATCGCCGTAGTAGACGCAGGGCACGCCGGGCAGCGTCATCTGCAGCAGAGCGGCGAGCCAGAGACGCGAGCGCGCGAGGGCCTTCTGGCCGTCGTCGAGCTTGTAGGCGCGGCGCTTCTCGTCGCTCAGCTCGTCCTGCTCGGGTGCGCCGCCCAAGACGGTGAAGAGGCGCATGCGGTCGTGCGTGCCGAGCACGTTCAGGCAGTTCGCGAGCGCGTCGGGCGGGTAGTTCTCGATGAGCTGCTCGAGCACGTCGAACAGCTCGGAGGCGGTCGCCTTGCCGGTGAGGTAGCGCAGGATTAGTTCATCACGCCGTCGAGCTCCTCGCCCTGGAAGTACTGGCGGAGCTCGCCGTACGCCCACTTGTGGGTCGCATCCTCCCACACCTCGCCGATGACGAGGGCATCGTCCTTCTCGGCGGTCGCAGCTGCCTTGAGCTCGCGGATGAAGGAATCGGGCAGCTCATCGGCCACGTCGAGGCGCCAACCGCGCGCGCCGGCGCGCAGCCACCTGCGGACGATGCCGTCCTCGCCGTTGATGTAGTCCCGGTATCCGGGGTCGGTCTCCTCGATGTCGGGCAGGTCCTTGACGCCCCACCAGCAGCTGTAGCTGCCGTCCTCCTCCATCTTGTACCACGTGTGGTACGGGGAGGACGGATCCTGCGCCGCGCCCACGTCGGGGTAGTTCCCGAGCGCGTTGAAGTAGCGCGAGTCGCGGCCGGTGTGGTTGAAGACGCCGTCGAGGATGACGGAGATGCCGTGCGCCTCCGCATCGGCGCAGAGCGCGCGGAACGACTCCTCGTCGCCGAGCAGCGGATCGATGCGCTCGTAGTCGGCCGTGTCGTAGCGGTGGTTGCTCGCCGCCTCGAAGATCGGGTTGAGGTAGAGCGCGGTGATGCCGAGCGCCTCGAGGTAGCCGAGCTTCTCGCGGATGCCCTCGAGCGTGCCGCCGTAGAAGTCCCAGGCGAGCATCTCGCCGGCCTTCTCGTCGAACTCGTAGGAGACGGGCTTGTCCCAGTCCTCGACGAGGCGGCGCTTGGGTCCCTTGCGCGGGGCGTCGAGCGTCTTGGCACGCTCGCGCCAATCGTCGCCGCGGGCGAAGCGGTCGGGGAAGATCTGGTAGACGATGCCGTTGCGGTACCAGTCGGGCTGCACCGCGCGCGGCTCGTACACCGTGATCTGGAACGAGGGCGGATCGCCGTAGTGGAACGCGCCCTCCCCCACCGCGTGCTCCTCGCGGGCACCGTAGCGCCACACGCTGCCGTCGGACGAGGTGATGTTGAAGCTGTACCAGATGACGCCGGTCTTCTCGGGCGCGAACTCCGCGGCGTACCTGACGGCGGAGCCGTTCCCGCTGCCGGGCTGCATCGGGATGAGACGCTCGCCCTCGCCGTCGATCCACAGACGCAGATCGACAGCCTGGGGCTCGTCCTCCCACACATCGATGGACAGCTTGACGGTGCCGCCCAATTGGGCGGCACCGAAGGGTATTCTGTAGTCGCTGAGCGACGTTATATGACGTGCGAGCAAAGAATTACCTCTTATTCCAGGGGATGACCTCGGGATGGAGCGAATGGAACAGGTTGAGATAGTCCACCGCGGCGCGGTCCCACGAGAAGTCCGTGGTCATGCCGTGCTTCTGCAGCTCACGCCATGCATCCTTGTTGTCGCGGTAGATCCAGCAGGCGGTGAGCAGGCAGTCGGCCATCTCGTCGGCGTTCATGTTGGCGAACGAGAAGCCCGTGCCCTCGCCGGTGAACTGGTTGTACGGCTCGACGGAGTCCTTGAGGCCGCCCGTCTCGCGCACCACGGGCAGGGTGCCGTAGCGCATGGCGATCATCTGCGACAGGCCGCACGGCTCGAACTCGGACGGCATGAGCAGGATGTCGCCGCCCGCGTACATGCGGTGGCTGAGCGCGTTGTCGAACGTGATGCGCGCGCACATCTGGCCGGGATAGCGATCCTGGAAGTAGCGGAACGCCTCCTCCTGGTCGGCATCGCCGGTGCCGAGCACGATCATCTGCACGCCGTCGGACATGATGCGGTCCATGGCGTAGCGCACGAGGCCGAGGCCCTTCTGGTTGGTGAGGCGGCCGATCATGACCACGAGCGGCGCGTTCTCATCCTGCCAGAGCCCGCACTCCTCCTGGAGGGCGCGCTTGGCCTCCTTCTTGCCCGACATGTCCTCGACGCTGAAGTGATGCTCGATGAACTTGTCGGTCTCGGGGTTCCAGATGTTCTGGTCGATGCCGTTGAGGATGCCCGACAGGATGGACGAGCGACGGCGGAACATGTAGTCGAGGCCCTCGCCGAAGAACGGCATCTGCAGCTCGACCGCGTAGGTCGGGCTCACGGTGGTGAGCAGGTCGGAGTAGCAGAGCGCGCCCTTCATGAAGTTGATCGAGCGCTCGTCGCAGCGCAGCTGGTCGGCGGCGGCGGGGATGTGGCCCACGCCGAGGATGTCGTCGAGCAGCTGGTCGCCGAACTGGCCCTGGAACTTGACGTTATGCACCGTGAACACGCACTTCACGTTGTTGCAGGCATCGCTCTCGCGGTAGAACTCGCGCAGGAACACGGGCACGAGGGCGGTCTGCCAGTCGTTGCACATGCAGACGTCGCATTGAAGCTCCGGGAAGAACTCGATGGCCTCGCAGATGGCCTTGGAGAAGAACGCGAAGCGCTCGCCATCGTCGAAGTGGCCGTAGATGGTATCGCGCTTGAAGTAGGCCTCGTTGTCGAGGAAGTAGAAGTCGACGCCGTCGTACTCGAGATGCTCGACGCCGCAGTACACGCTGCGCCATGCCAGGGGCACGTACATCTCGCCCAGATGCTCCATCTTCTCCTGGTACTCCCAGGGGATGGTGCTGTACTTGGGCATGATGACCGCGCACTTGGCGCCCTCGGCGTTGAGCGCCTGGGGCAGCGAGCCCGCGACGTCGCCCAGGCCGCCGGTCTTGGCGAAGGGCACGGCCTCGGAGGTCGCGAGCAGGATCTTGAGCTTTCTTCTCGTTGCCATGGTGTCCCCTCTGTTAGTCGCGTGCCTTGCCCTTGGCCAGGACATCCTCGGCGGTACCCTTGAGCACGGTACCCGCGGGGATGACGTTGTTGCGGTCGATGATCGCATGGTCGACCACCGCGCCGCTCTTGATGACGGTGCCCTGCATGAGGATGGAGTCGGTCACGACCGCGCCGGGCTCGACGATGACGTTGCGGGAGAGCACGCTGCCGTCGACAATGCCGTAGATGCGGCAGCCGGCGGAGACGAGCGACTTGGTGACCTTCGAGCCGGTCTCGTTCTTGGCGGGCGGGGTGTCATGCGTCTTGGTCTTGACATGGCGTCCACTCGGGAACAGCGCGGCGTAGAGCTCGGGGTCGAGCATGTCCATGTTGGCGCGGAAATAGCTCATCTTGTTGAAGATGGCGGCACAGTAGCCGTCGTACATGAAGGTGTTGATGGTCAGCGGGGCGCCGTGCGTGAGGGCCGCCTCGATGAGGTCCAGATGGTCGTTCGCGGCGTACCAGTCGAGCATGTCGAGCAGCAGCGAGCGCTTGACCACGAAGGTGTCGAGGAACGCGAGCTCGCCCTCCTTGACGCCGTACTTCATGCCCTTGACCACGCCGTCCTCGGCGTCGAACGCCACGACGTCGGCGTCGTCCTCGTTGGCGATCTTCGTGTACGCGGTGATGTCCGCGCCGCTCGCGATATGGGCGTCGACGAGCTCGTTGAGATCGGCGTTGAAGACGATGTTGGCCGAGGAGAACACCACGTAGCCGTCAGAGCTGCGCTCGAGCATGGCGCGGTTCTGGATGAGGTCGCGGATCAGGAAGCGGGAACCCACGCGGGCGGTGCCGAAGGCGGTGCCGGGCAGGATGAACAGGCCGCCGTTCTTGCGGGCGAGGCTCCACTCCTTGCCGGCGCCGAGATGGTCGGTGAGGGAGCGGAAGTTCTTGGGCATGATCACGCCGATGGTGCGGATGCCGGCGTTGACCATGTTGGACATCGGGAAGTCGATCACGCGGTAGCGGCCGACATAGGGCACTGCGGCGATGGGACGATCGGCTGAGGTGAAGTCCTTCTCCTTGGACGTGTAGTTGCAGGTGATGATGCCGATAACCTTAGCCATCGTCTACTCCCCCTTCCTGACCACATCGCCGTTTCCGACGGTGGCGGTATCTGCGTCAAGTGAGCCGAGGGTGGCACCGGCTTCGACCACGACCTTGTCGCCGAGGATCGCGTTCACGACCTTGGCGCCGGCCTCGATGCGCGCGCCGGGGAGCAGGACGGCCTGCTCGACCACAGCGCCCTCGCCGACGAAGACGTCATGCGCGAGGATCGAGCGGGTGACCTTGCCGAAGATCTGGGCGCCGTTGTCGACGAGACAGTCCTCGACCTCGGCGTTCGGGCCGTAGAATGCGGGCGGGCGCGTGGACGAGTTGCTCATGATCGGGAACTCGTTGGTGAAGATGTCGAACGCGGGCTCGGACCCCAGCAGGTCCATGCTCGTCTCGAGGTAGCTCGAGATGGTGCCGACGTCGCGCCAGAAGCCTTCGAACTTGTAAGTGAAGAGGCGCTTGCCATCGGCGAGGAGCTTCGGGATGATGTCGCCGCCGAAGTCGTGGCTGGAGTTGGGATCGACCGCGTCCTCCTCGAGCGTCTTGATGAGGAGATCGGCGGTGAAGATGTAGATGCCCATCGAGGCGAGGTTGCTCTTGGGCTCCTTGGGCTTCTCGACGAACTCGAGGATGCGGCCCTCGTCGTCGCAGTTCATGATGCCGAAGCGGGAGGCCTCCTCCCAGGGCACGGGCATGACGGCGACGGTGAGGTCGGCGTTGTTGTCCTTATGGCACTGGAGCATGTCATGGTAGTCCATGCGGTAGAGCTGGTCGCCCGAGAGGATGAGCACGTACTCGGGATCGTTCTGCTTGAGGTAACCCAGGTTCTGGGTGACGGCGTCCGCCGTGCCGGCATACCAGGAGCCGCCCGTCTGGGTCGCGAACGGAGGCAGGATGGAAACACCGCCGCCGCGCTCGTCGAGGTTCCACGCCTCGCCGGTCCCGATATAGGAATGCAGCAGGTAGGGGCGGTACTGCGTCAGAACACCCACCGTATCGATGCCGGAATTCGCGCAGTTGGACAGCGGGAAGTCGATGATGCGGAACTTTCCGCCGAACGAAACCGCCGGTTTCGCGACATCACTGGTGAGAACGCCCAACCTGCTGCCCTGCCCACCGGCAAGGAGCATTGCGACGCACTCCTTCTTGCTCATACGGACTCCTTTCGATGAACCTGTATTCCTTACCCCACTCTAAATATGCCAAATATCATCCGCATACTCGCGAATGGTTCGGTCAGATGAGAAGTATCCAGCCTTGGCGGTATTGTGGATGGCCATCTTGCGCCATGCCGCCTTGTCGCTGTAGCTGGCGGTGAGCTCCTCCCACGCCGTCACGTAGGAGTAGAAGTCCTTGAGCACGAGGTCGTGGTCGTTGTTGACCATGAGCTCGTCGCGGATGCTGTCGAAGTTGCCCGAGAGGCGGCCGAGAGTGCCGTCGGTCAGCATGTCGACGATGCGGCCCAGGCGGGCGCGGTCTGCGTTGTAGGCGTCCCATGCCCAGTAGCTGTGGTTGCGGCGCAGCTCATCGACCTCGGGCGTGCGCATGCCGAAGATCTTGATGTTGTCCTCGCCCACGAGACCGCAGATCTCGACGTTTGCGCCGTCGTAGGTGCCGAGCGTGATGGCGCCGTTGAGCATGAGCTTCATGTTGGAGGTGCCGGACGCCTCGGAGCCCGCCCACGAGATCTGCTCGGAGATGTCGGTGGCCGGATAGATGAGCTCCGCGTTGGAGACCGCGAAGTTGGGCACGAAGGCCACCTTGATGTGGTTGTTCACGCGCGTGTCGTTGTTGATGACGTCGGCCACCGAGTTGATGAGGCGGATGACCTCCTTGGCGAAGGTGTAGCTCTGCGCCGCCTTGCCCGCGAAGATGAAGGAGGTGGGATGCGGGCAGAAGGTGGGATCTGCCAGCATGCGGTTGTAGATGTCGAGGATCTTGAAGACGTTCAGCAGCTGGCGCTTGTAGGCGTGGAAGCGCTTGACCTGCACGTCGAAGATGGTCGAGGTGTCGAGCGACACGCCGGTGGCCTTCTTGATGTAGGCCGCGAGGCGCTCCTTGTCGGTCTGCTTGGACATGGCGAAGCCGCGCTGGAAGCTCGGGTCGTCCTCGAAGCGGACGAGCTTCTCGAGCTCCATGGCGTCGACCATCCACCTGTCGCCGATGGCGTTGGTGATGAGCTTGGCGTAGGAGGGGTTGGCCTCGGCGAGGAAGCGGCGGTGCGTCACGCCGTTGGTCTTGTTGTTGAACTTCTCGGGCGTGAGCTCGTAGAACGACTTGAGGGTCGACGACTCGAGGATGCCCGTGTGGAGGGCGGACACGCCGTTCACGGAGTGCGAGAAGATGACCGAGAGGTTGGCCATGCGCACCTGGCCGTCCCAGAGGATGGCGGTGTGCTTGAGGTGGTCGTACCAATCGTCGCGGTCATGCGGGAAGGAGTCGCGGAAGCGGCGGTCGATCTCGTCGATGAACATGTAGGTGCGCGGGAAGAGCTCGCGGAAGGTGTTGATGGGCCACTTCTCGAGCGCCTCGGGCATGACCGTGTGGTTGGTGTAGGAGATGGTCGCGCAGGCGATCTTGAAGGCGAGGTCGAAATCGACGCCCTTCTCATCGACGAGCAGGCGCATGAGCTCGGGGCCGCACATGGCGGGGTGCGTGTCGTTGGTGTGGATGCAGACGCGCTCGCCGAGGTGCTCCCACTGGTTCTCGCCGAACTCCTTCTCGTAGGTGCGCAGGATGGTCTGCAGGCCCGCGGAGACGAACAGGTACTCCTGCTTGAGGCGCAGGATCTTGCCGTGGTCGCCCGAGTCGTTGGGATAGAGGATCGTGGCGATGGCCTCGACATCGGTGCAGAACTTGTTGGCCTTGGCGTAGTCGCCCGCGTTGAAGGCGTCGAGGTCGAAGTCGACGGAGTAGGGCTCGGCACTCCAGAGGCGCAGCTTGTTGACCCTCTTGCCGCCGTAGCCGACGATGGGGACGTCGTAGGGCACGGCGAGGACCTTGCTGCCGCCCTCCTGGGTGAACCAGTACTTGCCGTTGGCGTCCTCGTGGCGCACGACGTTGCCGCCGAACTGCACGACGACCGAGCTCTCGATGGCGCGGCGCTCCCACGGGAAGCCGTGGGCGAGCCAGTTGTCGGTCTTCTCGACCTGGCGGCCGCCCTCGATCTCCTGGCGGAAGAGGCCGTAGCGGTAGCGCATGCCGTTGCCGTTGCCCGAGAAGCCCTCGGTGGCCATGGAATCGAGGAAGCATGCGGCGAGACGGCCGAGGCCGCCGTTGCCGAGGCCGGGGTCGGCCTCCTGGGCGCACAGGTCCTCGAGCGTGGTGCCCATCTGCTTGAGGCCGTCTGCGACCACGTCGCGGACGCCCAGGTTGATCAGGTAGTTGTCGAGCAGGGGCCCGAGCAGGAACTCGAGCGAGAAGTAGTAGACGCGCTTCTCCTTGGGGGTGTTGGACTCGACCTGCAGGTCGCGTGCCTTGAAGGCGACCATGCGGGCGAGGGCGGTGTAACGCTCCTGCGGCGTGGCCTCATCGAAGGACTTGCCGAGCGTTGCCTCGCAGACGGCGCGGTAGGTGTGGATGAAGTCCTTGTCGGACTCGAAGGACTTCTCGCCCTTGAGCTTGCGCATCAGGCCGCTGAAGCCCTGGAACATATAGCCCTGGAAAGAATCGGTCGTTGCCATGTAACTCCTCTCCGGTTCGGGCATGCGCCCGACCGTACGTCGTTGTGCGTGCTTGGTTTACTTCTTGGTCTTTGCCGTGGCCTTGGCGGTGCTCTTCTTGGCGGCGGGTTTCTTGGGGAGCGCGGCCGTGCGCTTGAAGACGAGGCCGGCGAGCGGCGGGACGCGCACGACGATGGAATCCTCGCGCCCGTTCCACGGAACGTCCTCGCTCTCGATGCGTCCCACGTTTGCCACGCCCGAGCCGCCGAAGGCCGGGTCGTCGGAATTGAAGATCTCCTCGTAGATGCCGCTCTTGGGCACGCCCATGCGGAAGTTCTCGTGGGCGTTGATGTCCATGTTGAGCAGGATCACCAGGTCATCCTTCTTGTGCTTGCCATGGCGGATGTAGGTGAGGACGGACTGCGTGTTGTTGTCGGCGTCGATCCACTCGTAGCCCTCGGTGCTGTAGGCCAGCTCCCAGAACGCGGGGTTCTCGTTGTAGAAGCGGTTGAGCGCGGCGATGTAGCGGCGATGCTTGCCGTGCGTCTCGAAGCGGTCGGCGAGGAAGTACTCGATGCCCTCGTAGTAGCGCCACTCGATGAACTGGCCGATCTCGTTGCCCATGAAGTTGAGCTTGCCGCCGGGGTGCGTCATCTGGTAGAACGCGAGCGCGCGCAGGCCCGCGAACTGGCGCCAGTTGTCGCCCGGCTGGCGGGTGATGAGCGAGCACTTGCCGTGCACGACCTCATCATGGGAGAGCGGCAGCACGAAGTTCTCGTTGAACGCGTACATGATCGAGAACGTGAGCAGGCCGTGGGCGCCGGGACGGAACGGGAAGTCGGCCTGCATGTAGTGCAGGGTGTCGTTCATCCAGCCCATGTCCCACTTGTAGTTGAAGCCCAGGCCGCCGACCTCGGGCGGATAGGTGACGAGCGGCCAGGCGGTGGACTCCTCCGCGATCATCATGACGTCGGGGTGGTAGGTGCCGATGGTGGCGTTGCACTTGCGGACGAACGCCACGGACTCGTCGTCCTCCTCGGTCCCGCGGCTGTTGAAGCGCTTCTGGCTGGGCTCGTCGATGCCGAAGTTGAGGTAGAGCATGGAGGTCACGCCGTCCATGCGGACGCCGTCGGCGTGGTACTCCTCGACCCAGTAGAGCAGGTTCGAGATGAGGAAGCTGCGGACCTCGCCGCGGCCCATGTCGAACTTGAGCGTGCCCCACGTGGGGTGGACGAAGTTCTCGTAGAGCTTGTTGCCGTTGAAGCGCGCGAGGCCGTGCGCGTCGGGGCAGAACCCGCCGGGAACCCAGTCGAGGATGACGCCGATGCCGGACTGGTGGCACGCGTCGACGAAATGCTTGAACTGCTTGGGGTCGCCGAAGCGCGCGGTGGGCGCGAAGTAGCCGACGATCTGATAGCCCCAGGAGCCGTCGAACGGATGCTCCATCACGGGCATGAGCTCGATATGAGAGTAGCCCATGCGCTTGACGTAGGCCACGAGCTCGTGGGAGAGCTCGTCGTAGGTGAGGTAGGAGCCGGTGCCGTCCTCGGGCCTCTCGGGCCAGGAGCCGTTGCCCACGAGGCCGTCGTCATGGCGCTTCCAGCTGCCCAGATGCACCTCGAAGATGTTGAGCGGGCGCTCGCGGTGGTTCGTGCGCTTGCGTGCGGCCATCCACTCGCCGTCGCCCCACTCGTAGCCCGAGATGTCGAAGATGCGGGAGGCGTTGCCGGGCACCATCTCCGCCCAGTAGCCGTAGGGATCGGCCTTGTAGAGCTTCTCGCCCTGCGCGGTCTCGATGAGGAGCTTGTAGCGGTCGCCCTCCGAGACGTTCGGGATGAAGCCCTCCCACACGCCGCCGGTCGCGCTGCAGGTGAGCGGGTTGGCCTGCTCGTCCCAGCCGTTGAAGACGCCGATGACATGGACGCTGCGCACGTCGGGTGCCCATACGGCGAAATGGTAGCCGGCGACGCCGTCCTTCTCCGCGGGGTGGGCGCCGAGCTTCTCGTAGCTCCTGAACCAGTCGCCTTTTGCGAACAGGAACAAATCGTCCGGCGAAAGCTGTAGGGATGCATCGTTTGAAACCATGGCTTCTCCTTCGGTACGGGTCCTGTTCGTGCACGTCTATTTTAACTAATGTGGGTGCCTACACCCATGGCGATATGCCCATCGGTTGTATCCTTGACACAACTCGAAGGGAGGATGCAATGCCGAGGGAGTCGAAACGCGCCAAGAGGGAGCGGGCAGTCGAGGTGTGCCGGCGTATGGGCGAGCTGTATCCGCAGGTAGAGAGCGCTCTCTGGTTCCGCAATCCCTATGAGCTCGTGATCTCGGTGCTCCTCTCGGCGCAGACCACCGATGCTGCCGTGAACAAGGTGACGCCCGAGCTCTTCAGGCGCTGGCCGGACCCCGAATCGCTGGCCGCAGCCGATGTCGCCGAGGTGGGCGAGGTCATCCGCACCATCGGGTTCTGGCGCGCAAAGGCCGAGCATGCCGTCGGCGCTGCGCAGATGATCGTCGCGGATTTCGGCGGCGAGGTGCCGGGCACCATGGAGGAGCTCATCAAGCTGCCCGGGGTCGGCCGCAAGACCGCGAACATCGTGCTCAACAAGGCATACGGCGTGGTCGACGGCATCGCGGTCGACACGCATGTGTTCCGCATCTCTCGGCGCCTGCGCTTCTCGGATGCCCCGACGCCGCTCGCGTGCGAGCAGGACCTGCTCGCGCTGCTGCCCCGCGAACTCTGGGGACCGGTGAACGAGCAGTGGATCCATTTCGGACGCGACACCTGCACGGCGCACGCGCCCGCCTGCGACGGATGCCCGCTCATGGACCTCTGCCCGAGCTGCGGCAAGACCGAGGGCAACCCGGAGAAGAAGAAACGGTGATCTGGAGCTCTCCGTAACCCTAGACCGAGCTTTTCGCATCACGAAATGTCTGTGATGATGCAGATTTCAGGCATGCGAGATGGTATCGGCTATTTGCAATGCATATTAATGGCTATAACCAATCATTTCATGCATAGAATCCTGCATGTCTTTCTTGTGTCACAAGATTCTGCATCACCACAGACATTTTGATGCCTCTTCTTATGCGTCCCTGCTCCCTAAGAGGGATTTGAGCATGCCCGACCTCCGCAAAACAGCGGTTGTGCCACCCAGTAATGCACGTTTTCTTGCCATGCTCCTGCCCGAAAGGCTTTCCATCTGCATGAGCAGCTGTTCGAGGAACAAGTCGAACGCGGCATCTGTTTTGAAATCGTCGTACGTTGCCTGAAACACACGGATGCCCATGGTCTGGATAAGGCGCATACGCTGTTTGTCCCGCTTCGACTTCTCGAAGAGGGCGTCGCGTGAGCCGGCATCCAAAGCATCCCAATCACCGTATTCAGGGTGGAACTCCTCGCTCTCGTACTCGATATCGAGCGGTAGATTCTCGAAGAAGATGTCGGGATGGAATTGCCGCACGCTGGTAAACCTTCGATATCTCTCCCCTACGGGGACTGCCGCGTTGATCTTAGGTACCCCGAGACCAGCTCCTCCGCGGGAGATGGGCAGCCTCAACATGAGCGCAAGCACGCTTTCCATCGGAGATGCGGATCCGCCCATGAGGAATGCAGCCGCACGCCTCGCCTCTCCCATACCCCGGATTCGATTGCCCTTGAAGCGCTCGATGGAGTCCTTGATCTTCTGTGCGGATGTGACCGGTTCGACCTGGTAGACGGGTCGGGTAGTCACGGGATAGCCCTGCCTGAAGGAGTATGTCCCGCAGAGCTCCATTCCGAAAAGAAGCAGCTGTGGAAAGGACATGGTCGCCGCTGCATCGATGAACAGAAGCTCGGGTCCTGCGATGCAGAATCCTGACCCGATCTTGATGAATGGTTTTCCGGGGAGATGGGATACGACCTGGCATGCGATTTCACCATGCCTCGAAATCCTCGCGGTATCGCGCGGCACGATGATGGAGAGGGGATGGTGTTTGGTTGGTGCGGAGAGCATCCCCAGACGCGTGCAGTCCTCTTCGGAGATCGGAACATACGACCCCGAGGCGATCGCCCCGACGGAATCGTTCCACGAGAGGGGGATGATGGATGCGCCCCTGTCGCATCTGAGCGAGCGGAGCATCCGACGGGCATATATGCCGGTGACCACGTAATCCATGGAACGAGCGTAGCTGCCAGGGATGTTGAAAAGCGCGGGAACCTGCCCAATGCGGGCGGCTGATATGCGGCAAGCGTGCAGATACCTTGCAAAAGAGATTCAAAAACGCGTTGACGCTGGGGATATGGTTTTCAGCTCACGATGATCGGATGGTGCAGAAGCCGCGCAATGACCCCCGATTCCAGGGATTTGAGCAGGATTCGCGGAGACGAACGGCGACCAGCGTCCCGAGCGTTGTTCAAAACCTGCCGAGCAGCGCTGCAAGATCGCGATAGTCGGGGATGACCATGCCGACGCCCGGCAGCGAGGCGAGGAAATCCGCATCGTACTCGGCGGTCACCGCCACGACGAGGCCCGCGCCGGAACGACGCGCCGCCTCGATGCCGGAGGGGGCATCCTCGAACACGGTGCAACGCTCCGCGGGAAGGCCGATCCTGTTCATGGCGCGCAGGAAGATGTCGGGCTCGGGTTTGCTCGGGAAGGTGCGGTCGTTGTAGACGATCGTATCGAGCGAGAACCAGCGATCGAGGTCGAGGCGCTCGAAATGGAACTCCATGTTGGAGAGCGGCGAGGCAGTCGCCATGTTGATGCGCACACCCCGCTCGACCAGCGCGTCGAGAAACTCGGGCAGCCCCTGCGCAAGCTGGCACTCGCCGGAATGCATGCGGCAGATCTCGCGGTAGAGATGCTCGCGCTCCAGCTCCGCAGCATCGGTCTCCGCCTGCGTCGGCCATCGCCCGAGCATGAACTCGAGGCACTCCCCGATGCTCACGCCGTGCAGATGGTAGGCGAAATCCTCGTCCGTGAGCTCGAGGCCGAGGTTGTCGCGCGCCCAGGTGCGCCATGCCAGCTCCTGGAACGGACCGTCCAGGATCATGGTGCCGTTGAAATCGAAGATGGCGCCGCGCTGCATGGTGACTCCTTATGGAAAGAGCCCCTGAAGAGGGGCTCCGAAGAATTCGTGGTGCGGCGTGAGGGATTCGAACCCCCGACCTTTTGATTCGTAGTCAAACGCTCTATCCAGCTGAGCTAACACCGCAGGGCAAGTAAATATCATGCTACGAGAACCACTCCGCGTCAAGCATCGAGTTCGGGAAATTGAAAGAATCATGAATCCATCAAATGGACTCGCCCTAGGCTTCGAGCTCCCGGTAGAAGCAGCTGCGGTTGCCCGTGTGGCAGGCAGGACCGGGCGAATCGACGACCACGAGCAGGCAGTCCTTGTCGCAGTCGACGAGCACCTGCTTGACCTGCTGCATGTTCCCGCTGGTGGCGCCCTTGTTCCAGAGCTCGCCGCGCGAACGCGACCAGAACCACGTGGTGCCCGTCTCGAAGGTGAGCGCGAGCGACTCCGCGTTCATCCACGCCATCATGAGCACCTCGCCGGTGCCCTCCTGCTGGACGATCGCGGGGATGAGGCCCTGGTCGTTGAAGCGGAGCCCCTCCGCCACCGAGATACGCTCCATCGCTCCTCCTAGAAATCGAGACGCACGGGGATGCCCTCGCGGGCCATGTACTCCTTGACCTGGCGGATGCTGAAGGTGCCGAAATGGAACACGCTCGCCGCGAGCACCGCGTCGGCCTCGCCGTCGATGATGCCCTCCGCGAAGTGCTCGAGCTTGCCCACGCCGCCCGAGGCGATGACCGGGATGGGCACCGCGCGCGCGACGGTGCGCGTGAGCGGGATGTCGAAGCCGTCCTGGGTGCCGTCGCGGTCCATGCTCGTGAGCAGGATCTCGCCGGCGCCGCGCCGCGCGGCCTCCTCGGCCCATGCGATCGCATCGACGCCGGTGGGGATGCGCCCGCCGGCAACGTAGGCCTCCCACTTGTCGCCGTCGCCCACGCGCTTCGCGTCGATGGCGACGATGACCGCCTGGCTGCCGAACGCCCTGCTCGCGAGCGTGATGAGCTCGGGATCGCGCAGCGCCGCGGAGCACATCGAGATCTTGTCGGCGCCTGAGGCGATCATGGTGCGCGCGCCGGCGATGTCGCGGAACCCGCCGCCGACGGTGTAGGGGATGCGCAGCTCGGCGGCAGCGCGCGAGGCGAGGTCGATGGTGGTGGCGCGGTCGTCTGAGGTCGCGGTGATGTCGAGGAAGATCACCTCGTCGGCACCCTCGCGGTCGTAGACCTTCGCGAGCTCCACGGGGTCGCCCGCATCGCGCAGGTCGACGAAGTTGATGCCCTTCACCACACGGCCGTTCGTCACGTCCATGCAGGGAATCACGCGCTTGGTCAGCATGCCCCCTCCCCTCCTGCCGCGGCGAGGGCGTCCTCCAGCTTGAGGCTCCCCTCGAAGATCGCGCGGCCGCAGATGGCGCCCTCGATGACGTCGGGTCCGAGCGCCGCGAGGGCCGCGATGTCCGCGACCGACGCCACGCCGCCCGACGCGACCACGGGGAATCCCGCGACGGCGGCGATGTGCGCATAGGCTGCCGTGTCGATGCCGGTCTGCATGCCGTCGCGCGCCACATCGGTGAAGACCAGATGCTCGAAGCCCAGGTCCGCGAGACGCGCGATGAGCTCGTCGGCGGAGAGGGCCGCATCGTCGCGCCAGCCGTTCACCTTCACCCTGCCGTCTCGTGCGGCGATATCGGCAACGGCGTGGGCGCCGAACGTGCGGGCGACCTGCTCGGCGAAGGCGGGATCGCGCACGAGGGCGGTTCCCACGGCGACGCGCTCGACGCCGAGCGAGAGCAGCCGCTCGAACGCTGCCAGCGAGCGCACGCCGCCGCCCGCATCAACCCGGATGCCCTCGACACCGCAGATGGCGGCGATGGCGGAGGCGTTGGCCGCCTGCGCGGCAGCATCCTCCTCGAGCGTCGCCGAGAGGTCGACGACGTGGATCCAGGCTGCACCGCGGGAGCGGAACTCCTCGGCGACGGCCACGGGATCGTCGGAATAGACCTTCATCCGCGCACGGTCGCCGCGCTCGAGGCGCACGACCTTGCCGGCGATCAGGTCGATGGCGGGGAAGACGATCATGCGCCACCCCCTTGGACGAGGCGCACGAAGTTTTCCAGGATGCGCAGCCCCACGGTCGAGGACTTCTCGGGATGGAACTGCACGGCGAACAGGGTGCCGCCATCCCAGATCGCGCTTGGGAAGGCGCGGGTGTAGTCGGTGCGCGCCGCCACGACGCCGGGATCGACGTCGTCGGAGAGCGCGTAGCTGTGCGTGAAGTAGACGTGCGCGCCGTCCGCTACGCCCGCGAAGAGCGGACAGCTGCGGCCGACATCCGTGAGCTCGAGCTGGTCCCAGCCCACATGCGGCACCTTGAGCGTGCTGTCGTCGAGCCTGCGCACGGTGCCCTCGACCACGCCGAGGCCTTCGCACCAACCGCTCCCGGCCTCGTCGCCGCCCTCCATGATGAGATGCTCGCCCAGGCAGATGCCCAGAAACGGCACCTTGCGCGTGAGCGCGTCGACGAGCGCGGCGCCCTCGCCGGACTCGCCCAGAAAGCCCATGGCGTCCTCGAAGCTGCCCACGCCGGGCAGCACGAGCGCCTCCGCAGCGGCGATCTTGCCCGGGTCGTCGGTGATCTCGACCTCGGCGCCGACGTCGGAGAGGCTGCGGGCGACCGAGAGGAGGTTGCCCTTGTGGTAGTCGATGATGACGATGCGCGGCGCCATCTAGAGCACGCCCTTCGTCGAGGGGATGCCCGTGACGCGCGGGTCCTTCTCGCAGGCGATGCGCAGGGCGCGGGCGCAGGACTTGAAGCACGCCTCGATGATGTGGTGGGCGTTCGTTCCGGCGAGTTTGCGCAGGTGCAGGGTAATGCCCGCCTCGCGCGCGAACCCGATGAAGAACTCCTGCGCGAGCTCGGTGTCGAACGTGCCCACCTTGGTCGGCTCGATCGGCACGTCCCAGTAGAGGCCGCCGCGCCCGGAGATGTCCACGGACGCGAGGATGAGGGCCTCGTCGAGCGGCACGATCTGGCTGCCGAAGCGGCGGATGCCCGCGCAGTCGCCGAGCGCCTGGCGCAGGGCCTTGCCGAGCGCGATGCCCGTGTCCTCCACGGTGTGGTGGTCGTCGACCCAGGTGTCGCCCTCGACGTGCACGTCCATGTCGATGAGGGAATGGCGCGAGAGCGCGGTGAGCATGTGGTCGAAGAAGCCCGAGCCGGTCGAGATGGCGTAGACGCCGGTGCCGTCGAGGTCGACCGAGAGCTCGATAGCGGTCTCGCCGGTCGTGCGGGTCACGGACGCGGTACGTGTCATAGCTCGTCCTCCTTCAGGGAAAGGATATCGATGAACGCCTCCACCACGGCGGCGCACTCCTCGGGCCTGCCCACGGTGATGCGCAGGCAATCCGCGAGGCCGGGCGTGGCGGAGAAGTCGCGCACGAGGATGGAATGCTCGTCGCGCAGCAGCTCCCACACGCGATGGGCATGCGGCACGCGCACGAGCAGGAAGTTCGCAGAGCTCGGCCACACGGTGAGACCGTCGAGCTTGGCGAGCTCGGAGGCCAGGATGCCGCGGTTCTCGCAGAGCTCCGCGATGGTGGGCGCGAACCGCGCGCCCTCGCGCACGACCGTCTCGGCGACGGCCTGCGAGAAGGAGTTGACCGAGTAGGGCTGACGTACGGCGGCGAGCGCGGAGACGATCGCCGGCGCTGCGAGCACGTAGCCGATGCGGCCTCCCGCCAGCGCGAACGCCTTCGAGAGCGTGCGGAGCACCACGAGGTTGGGGCAGCGGTCGAGCAGCGTCGCGGCGCTCGGGGCGCTCGGGGCGCCCGCGAACTCCATGTAGGCCTCGTCGGCGAGCACGAGCCCGTCGGTCGCGGCGCAGAGCTCCTCGATGAACGCGAGGGGCGTGAGGGTGCCCGTGGGGTTGTTGGGCGAGGTGACGATGGTGATGCGCGCGTCGGCAGCCTCGGCGAGCAGCGCGTCCTCGTCGACCGCGAAGGTCTCGGGATCGCGCGGGACGTCCGCCACCGTGCACTCGCAGAGCTCGGCGTAGAGGCGGTAGATCGAGAAGGTGGGCGGGCAGTCGACCACCTTCGCCCCTCCCCCGCCGAACGCGAGGAACAGGTTGAAGATGAGCTCGTCGCCGCCGTTGCCCACGATGACCTGGCCTGATTCCAGGCCGTACAGGGAGGCGAGCCTGCCGCGGAGCCTGGTGGCGAGCGGGTCGGGATAGCGGTTGGCCTTCACGTCCCCGAGCGCGCGCATGACCTTGTCGTAGACGTAGACCGGCATGCCGTAGCTGTTCTCGTTGGCCGAGAGGTTGATCGAGACGGGCGTGAACTTGGGGTCGTAGGGCTCGAGCGCGGCAGCGCTCGGACGCATGAGCTCGCGGACGTCACGCATCGGGGGCACCTCCCGCCACGAGCGCCTCGCGGCGCAGGCGCACCGAGAGCGCGTGGGCCCAGAGGCCCTCGGCGGCAGCCAGCGTCTCGGTGGCGCGGGCGTCGGCGAGCACGCCGGCAGGCGTGTACGTGCTCACGGTGGAGCGGGTCACGAAGTCCCACACGCCGAGCGGGTTGGAGAAGCGCGCGGTGCCGCCCGTGGGCAGGGTGTGGTTGGGGCCGGCCACGTAGTCGCCCAGCGGCTCGGAGCTCCACGGACCCACGAAGATGGCACCCGCGGCGCGCACGCCGTCGAGCAGCTCCTCGGCGTCTTCGCAGTGGAGCTCCAGGTGCTCCGGGGCGATGAGGTTCACGGTATCGAGCACGGCCTCGGTGCTGTCGCAGACCACGCAGATGCCGTTGTCGTCGAGCGAGGCGCGGGTGATCTCGGCGCGCGGGCTCTGCTCGAGGAAGGCGTCGATCGCGGCGAGCACCTGCGGGACCAGCCCGGCGTCGCGCGTGACGAGGTAGCAGGCGGCCATGGGGTCGTGCTCGGCCTGGGCCATGAGGTCGGCCGCGACGATGCGCGGATCGGCCGCGGCATCGGCCACGACGCAGACCTCGGAGGGACCGGCGATCATATCGATGCCCACATCGCCCGACACGGCGCGCTTGGCTGCGGCCACGTAGGCGTTGCCGGGACCGACGATCACGTCGACCGCGGGGATGGAGGCGGTGCCGTAGGCTGCGGCGGCGATGGCCTGCGCGCCGCCGACGGCGTAGACCTCGTCCACGCCCGCCACCGATGCGGCGGCAAGCGTGAAGGGCGAGATCGAGCCGCCTGCCTGCGGCGGGGTGAGCATGATGACGCGCTCCACGCCCGCGACCTTGGCGGGGATGCAGTCCATGAGCACCGTGGACGGGTACTGGGCGCGCCCGCCGGGCACGTAGATAGCCGCGGACGAGACGGGCAGCACGCGCACGCCGAGGCGCACGCCGTTCGCACGCTCGTAGGTCCACGACCGCTCGCGCTCGAGCTCGTGCTCGTGGAACTCGCGGATCTGCGCGGCTGCATGCTCGAGCGCCGCGAGGAACTCGGATGAGACGGCGGCGCGGGCCGAAGCGACGGCATCGTCGGAGACGCGGAAGCTGTCGGGGCAGGAGCCGTCGAACTTCAGGGTGTAGGCGCGCACGGCCTCGTCTCCGCGCTCGCGCACATCGTCGACGATGGCCTGGGCGGCGGAGATGACGGATGCGGGCAGCGTGCCGGCGGCGCGCAGGTCGGCGCGGGTCAGACGATCCGAACCGGCGAGGACCATGGTTTTCATGTTCTCTCCCCTTTCTAGCGGGCGAGGCGTTCCGCAAGCGCGCGGATGCGGCCGTCGCAGCGGTATGCGGCGGGGCTTGCGAAGAAGCGTGCGGAGAACGACATGATCTCATCGACCGCCACGAGGTTGTTCTCGGCGAGCGTGGTGCCGGTCGCGGTGATGTCGACGATGCGGTCGGCCATGCCGAGCAGCGGCCCCAGCTCGATGTTGCCGTGCAGGGTCACGATGTCGACCTGCTGGCCGACGCTGTCGTAGTACGCGCGGGTGAGGTTGGGGTACTTGGTGGTGACGCGCACGGTGCCGCGCCAGGCAACCGCGCCCTCGATGGCGTCGTGGGCGCCGACGGGCTCGGCCACGCACAGGCTGCAGCCGCCGAAGCCGAGGTCGACGAGCTGGACGAGGTCGAGATCGGCCTCGAGCAAGGAGTCGCTGCCGCAGATGCCGCAGTCAGCGCCGCCATGGGCCACGAACGCGGGGGCGTCGGTGGCGCGCACGATGACGTACTCCACATCGCCCGCGGGGATGACCAGCTTGCGGCCGGGGTCGGCAAGCTCGTCGACGGGCAGGCCGGCATCGGCGAGCGCGGCGATGGAGTCCCTCATGAGCGAGCCCTTGGGAACCGCGATGCGCAGGGGGCGGCCTGCGGGACGCGAGGTCACCAGGCCCGACTCGCCCTGCTCGCCGAGCACCTCCTGGAGGCGCTCGATCGACAGCGCGAAACCGCAGGCCGAGACGTCGTCACGGCCGAAGTTGCGCAGCACGGAATCGTAGCGGCCTCCGGTTGCGAGCGCTGCGGGGATGCCGTCGGAATAACCCTTGAAGATGAGGCCCGTATAGTAGTCGAACGAGTTCATGACCGAGAAATCGAAGGTGGCACGCCCGCTCTCGAACAGGTCTCGGCATCCGTCCACAAGCTCGCGCAGGGACTTCTCGATGCCCACGGAGGAGAGCAGCTCGTCGAGGACGGCGATGCACTCCTCGCCGCCGGAGAGGCGGACGAGCCGCTTGAGGGCTGTCGATGCAGCGGGAGCGAGCGCGGAGGATGACTCGACGAGCTCGTCGATGCCGACGAAGTCGGAGCAATGCACGAGGCGTTTGGCCTCGGCACGGAACGCGTCGGTGGGCGCGCAGGCGGAGAGCAGCGCTTCGAGCGGGGCAACCGAGCCCAGGACGATTTTCCAGCTGGGAACGGCGAGCGCCTCGAGCACCTCGGCGAGAAGGAGCACGGCCTCACGCTCGGCTGCGGCGCCCTTCTCGCCCACAAGCTCGATACCCGCCTGGGTGAACTGGCGGGGCTGGCCGCCAAGGGCCGATTCCTCGCGCACGACCGGAGCCTGATAGCGCAGACGGACGGGCAGGTCCTCCCTGCTCACGCGCCCGGCGATCATGCGCGCGATGGGCAGCGTGTTATCGGGACGCAGCATCAGCAGGCCGCCGTCGGAGTCGAAGAGCTGGAAGGGGTAGTCGTCGATGGAGCTGCCCTGCTCGAGCGTCTCGCGGACCTCGAGGAGCGGGGTTTCGACCGGGAGGTAGCCATGATGCGCGAAGCACTCCCGGATGGTGGTTGAGATGCGCTCGCGGACGAGCGCTTCGTGCGGCAGGATGTCCCTGAAGCCCGATGGGGTCGATAGCGCCACAGCATGCCTCCCTTCGCGATAGATGCGCACACTGTAGCAGATGGCAACGGGGAGGGAGGGGGGACGAGCCGAGACGTAACAAGGATGTGCCGATTAGGCCCATCCGATCCGCTCGTGAATCCTGTCAAAGGGACAGGGTATTTGACAGGTAAGCCGCTTACGTGACAAATGGCCAGTCTATTTGCCAACAATCAGGCGCGTTCGAGACGCTCGTGCACGGTGCGGCGGAAGCGCAGCAGCACGAAGGCGCTCATGATGGCGCAGAGCACGAACGTCACCGTGCTGTTGAGCCAGAGGCCGTCCAGGCCGAGCGGCCAGAGGGCGAAGAGCACCGCCAGCGGGAAGATGCACTCCATAGCCACCGAGACGAACGAGGCGAGCCTCACCTGGCCCACCGAGATCATGAACGACTGCGTCGCGAACGTGAACCACTTGAGCAGCATCGAGAACGAGAACAGCCCGAGGGCGTGCACGGCCAGGGCTGTGAACTCGGCGTCGGCACCGGGCAGGAAGAGCACGACCATAAGCTTGGGGAACAGACGGATCACCGCGAAGCCCGCGATGCCAAAGACCGCGGACGCGGCGAAGCAGTACTTCTCGAGCGCCTTCACGCGGCCGAGGCTGCGCGCGCCCCAGTTGTATCCCACCGAGGGCTGCATCGCGTCGATCATGCCGTAGATGAGCATGATGAAGACCGACTGCACCGTCATGATGATGCCGTACACCGACACGGCCACCTCGCCGCCCAGACGCACGAGCGCGATGTTCATGAGGACCGAGAAGACCCTGCCCGAGGTGGTCTCGAGGAAGACGGGCATGCCGTACTTCACGATCTCGGCGAACATGTCGAGCGAGGGCTTGGGCATCGTGAACTTGAGGAGCATGCGGCCCTGGAAGAACGGCCAGAACGCCACGACGACCGCGATGATCATGGCGATCGAGTAGCCGAGCGCAGCCGACCACATGCCCCACCGGAACACGCCGAGGAAGAGCAGCTCGATGGCTGCGCCCGTGACCGCCATGGCCACGTTCACGAAGAAACTGCGGCGGATGTGCCCGCAGATGCGCAGGAAGTTATCGACCGAGTACGTGATGGTGGTGATGGGCAGGAAGATGGAGAACACGCGCAGGTAGGTGGCCGCGAGCTCGGCGAACTCGCCCTCCGCGCCCATGAGCGCCATCATGGCATCCGCGCCGAGGAACAGCAGCAGCCCCATGATGGCACCCGTCACCACGTTGAGCACGCACGCGAACGAGAACACCTCGTTGGCGTGCTCGTAGTCGCCCTTGCCCAGGCTGATGGAGATGGGCACGGCAGAGCCGGAGCCGATGAGGTCTCCCAGCGCGAAGCCGATGATGATGATGGGGATGGCGAGGTGCAGGGCCGCGAAGGCCGTCTCGCCGAGGAAGGTGCCGATGAAGATGGCGTCGACGATCTCGTACGACGACGAGACGAGCATGCCCAGCGCGCCGGGAAGCGCCGCACGCATGAAGAGGCGCCCCGGGGGCGTCTCGGCGAAGAGCTTCTCGCTCTCGCGGATGGGATTGTCGGTGGTTGTCGTTTCCATAGGAAGATATGCTACTTGAGCTGCCCATTCACCGCAAGGACGTGACGATTCTCCTCGTAGGACTTTTGTCAACTTTTCCAGAGGAGGGCGCTCCTCCCGAATCGGGAGGGGCGCGCGGCCGAAACAAAAAGTTGACAAAAGTCCTACGAGGAGAATCGTCACGAGGAGAATCGTCAGGCCTCGAAGACGACCTCGCCGCCGATGAGGGTGAGGACGGACTTCATCTCGAGCACCTCGGCGGGTGCGCAGGTGAAGAGGTTGCGGTCGAGCACGCAGATGTCTGCCTTCTTGCCGGCTGCCAGCGTTCCGAAGCGATCCTCGATGCCCATGGCGTAGGCGGAGCCGTAGGTGTAGGCCTTGAGGGCCTCGGCCATGGTGATGCGCTCCTCGGGGAACCAGCCCTCGGGGTTCGAACCGTCCTCGAGCATGCGGTACACGGCGCCGTAGATCTCCTCGCAGGGCTCGATGCCCACCACGGGGAAGTCGGAGCCCAGGTGGATGTTGGCGCCGCTCTCGATCATCGAGCGCAGCGGCCAGGAGAGGGCGGCGCGCTCGGGACCGACGGCGTCATCCTTCGCCAGGTCGGCCATGTCGAGCAGCATGTGCCAGGGCTGGAACGCGGGCGCGATGCCCATGCGGGCGTAGCGCGGCAGGTCCTCGGGCTGGACGGTCTCGTTGTGCTCGATGGAGTGGCGCAGGCCCTGCTTGCCGTAGAGCTTCTCGGCCTCCTCGAAGTCGTCGAGGATGGTGCGGATGGCGCGGTCGCCGATGGCGTGGATGCGCACGGCCATGCCGTTCTCGCACGCCTTGAGGATGGCGGCGCGCACGCGCTCGGGCTCCTCGGCAGCCTCGCCGCAGGTCTCGGGCTTGTTGGAGTAGGGCTCGAGCATCCAGGCGGTGTGGTCGGAGCACACGCCGTCGATGAACTGCTTGAGGCCGTTCCACTCGATGGTGGTGCCGGGGAAGTCGTACTTGGCAAAGATCTCGTCGGGCGTCATGGTCTCGACCTCGAAGAGGTCGGTGTACATGAACACGCGCAGCGGGAAGCGGCCGGCGCGGTTCATGTCGGCGAACACCTTGTAGGGGTTCTCAAGGGAGACGAACGTGGGGTTCACGGCGCCGACCGAGGTGATACCCAGGCTGTTGGCATAGTGGACGGTCTTCTCGAAGGACTCCATCGCACGTTCGATGGGCGGGTTGTAGACGGAGTCCATGAAGATGGACGCGGCGTTGTTGGAGAAGACGCCCGTGGGCTCGCCGTTCTCGTCCTTCAGGATCTTGCCGCCCGAGGGGTCGGGGGTGTCGCGGGTGACGCCCATCTTCTGCATGGCGCAGGTGTTGGCCGAGAAGGTGTGCAGGTCGACCTGCTGGAGGAACACCGGACGGTCGGAGATGTAGGCGTCGATCATGGCCGCCGTGGGCATCTCGGGGACCTCCCACTGGAACTGGATGATCTGCACGCCGAGGATCCACTCGTTGTCGGGATGCGCGTCGGCGAAGGCGCACACGCGCTCGATGGCCTGCTCGAAGCTCGTGCAGTCGATGAGGTTCACGCAGAAGTTGGGGTCGGTGGTCATCGAGCCCTGCGCGAAGTGGGTGTGGGAGTCGATGATGCCGGGCATGACGAGCTTGTCGCCGTAGTCGCGGACCTCGGTATCGGGGCCGATGAACGGCGCGAGATGGAGGTCGTTGCCGCAGGTGAGGATCGTGTCGCCCTTGATGGCCACGCCGCCTGCGAAGGGCAGGCTGCCGTCGCCGGTGAAGACGGCGTTCGACTTGATGACGAGATCTGCAAGCATTTGGTGCTCCTTTCAGTGAAGGAGGAGCCTGCGGCAGAGGATGCCGCGGGCTCCAGAGGGGACGTGCTAGGCAGCGGTCGCAAGGCGCTTGTTCTCGCGGATGACGATGAGGATGCAGATGACGCCCGTGAGGATGTCGGCTGCGAGCAGGCCATACCAGACACCGGTGATGTTGCCGAACATGTTGCCGACGAGCACCATGAGCGGGCTGGCCAGGATGACGTAGCGGAGCAGGGAGACGATGGTGGCGGGCACGATCTTCTCGATGCACTGCAGGTAGGAGCTCACGTGCGTGCCCAGGAAGCCGAGGGCGGCGACCAGGATGAAGATGTGCACGGCCTCGACGACGGCCTCGGTGAGGACGGCGTCGCCACCGTCGAAGAAGTTCGCGATGGGAGTCGCGAAGACCCAGACGAGCGCGGAGAGCACGGTGATGACGATGATCTGGGCGATGGTGGAGTAGTTGAGGACCTCCTTCATGCGGTCGTACTTCTTGGCGCCGTTGTTGACGGAGGCGATGGGCTGCATGCCGTAGGTGAGGACGTTCGAGAACATCATGAGGATGTAGACGATGTAGCCGGAGATGACGCCGAAGGCACCGATGTAGAGGGACGCGTTCTCGCCGGAGACGGCGCCGATGGCGTTGGCGGCGACGACGTTGTAGATGAAGGTGCCGATCTGGGTCACGAAGAACGGGAAGCCGATCTTGAAGATCTCGCCCCACACGGCGAAGTCGGGCTTCATCTCGGCAGCGGTGATCTCGAGTTTGGACTTGCCGCCGATGAAGTAGAAGATGCCGACGGCCCAGATGCCGATGGAGAGGCCGTAGTAGATGCCGGCGCCCACGGTGCCCATGTTGAGCACGAGCACGGAGAGGGCGAGCCACCCGATGGCGATGACGGCGGAGACGGTCATGAGGTTGGCGGACTGCTGAGGACGCTCGTCGACGCGCAGGGTCGCGGCGAGCATCTGGCCGATGATGGTGAAGGGAAGGAAGAGGCCGAAGACGCGGGTGCCTGCCACGGAGTCGGCGAGGATGTCCTCGGTGGCACCGAAGAAGGTGCAGAGCGGCTCGGGGAAGAGCAGGAAGATGATGCCAACGATAACGGCGAAGTAGACGGTCATCCAGAAGCCCTGGCCGAAGGCATGCTTGGCGCCCTTGACGTCGCCCGCGCCCAGGCGGTTGCCGATGACGGTGGGCACGCCGGTGCCGAAGAGGTTGCCGAACGACAGGTTGACGTACTCGGTGGACATGATGATCGAGACGCACGCGAGGCCGTGCGCGCCGAGGCCGATGCCCATGATGACGCCCTCGAGCACGACCATGATGATCTGGGCGAGCATGCCCTGGAACGTGATGAGGGAGTACTTGTTGTACGTGGGTTTGACGGGCTGGGTGAGGAGCTCGAGATCCTCTGCGGACTGGGCCGCGACTTCTTCTGCCATGATTCCCCTCCTAAAGAATGAATGGCGGATTGGGCGGGATGCCCTTTTTGCTGCCTTACACGTTGCGGGAAGGGGTTCAAGTTGACGAGACTACAAGAGGGTTAACCCCCGGCTTATACGGGATTAATCGCGGTTACACGGCTCTGAGCTGGGAATTTGCCATATGGTTCACTCCCCACCCAATCTCCCCTGCGCAACTCGCATTCCCACCCGACAGGTTTCTCGAAATGTCTGTGATGATGCAGGGAATCCGCAAGGCGACACATTCGAGCTCGTGGAATGCATATACGGACCCGTATTTCCAATAATCAAGATGCTTTGATTCACCAGAACGCAGCTCTCGCATGAAAGCTGCATCACCACAGACATTTCGTGCTTGCGTGGCCAGTGCCTAGTACTTCCAGAAGGCGTTGATGAGGTCCTGACGATGCTCCACGCCCGCCTTGGTGTAGATGCGGTGCATGTGCGCCTTCACCGTTCCCGTGGAGATGTAGAGCTGGGTGGCGATGCCCTGCGTATCCTTGCCCTCGATCGCGAGCCCCAGCACCTCGCGCTCGCGCTTGCTCATGCCGTGATCGTCGGCGAATCGCAGAAGCCGGCTCTCGAAATCGCGATGCTGCGAAACCTTCTCCGCTTTCGACCCCTCCTCCATGGGATGCTTGGAGAAGATCTGCATCACATCGCGGTTGTAGAGCATCATGCGCACGGCGCAGATGACCATGAGGATGTTCTCGCTCATGTTGCGCTCGGTGAGGTGCCAGAAGAAGTCGCGCACCCAGCCGTCCATCGCATCGAGGCGCAGGATGAGGATGAAGAAGATGTCCTCGGCAAGGATGAGCACGACGAGCACCAGCGCGATGCGCCAAAGGGTCGCCGAGCGGTCGATGCTGATGCGGTCCGTCTCGCTCGCGCGGTTGTTGCGCCACCACCACGCGAAGACGAGGGAGCCGAGGATGAGGATGTCGGAGATGCCCCAGAACACCATGGTGTGGAGGGCGTCCGAATGCGCGCCGATGGGAGCGGTGAGCACGGCAACGACAGCGTAGACGCCTGCGAAGATGGCCAGGTGGCGCTTCCGCACGGGCGCATGCACGCGCATGGCGACCCAGAGCCAGACGCAGGTGATGACGCAGACCCTGAGGATGATGTTGGCGACGGGGTGCGTGAGGCCCGTGTTGAAATACTCTTCCATCAGGGGCTTCGTGCCCTGGTATTCGTCGAAGAGGATCGTCGCCACATCGAGCGAGTACGCGAAGAAGCCGGCAGCGGCGGCCAGGCAGTCCTTGCGGTTGGTGAGCACCCAGACGGTCACGCTGGTGGAGCTTGCGGCAAGGGCGACCGCCATGAGCGCGACCGTATAGATGAACCACGCGTAATCCAAAGCCGCCTCCCATTCGCCGCAACAGGTTAATAATAGCGTGCGCGGACGCTATCAGAATTGCAACTTCGGGCAGCGGCGCGTCAGGACTCCGCGGTACCGAACGCCTCCCCGAACGTCTCGCTTACCGACGAGACGATGAGGTTGGCATGGTGATCCGCCTCGAGCACCAGATTGCGCAGCATCGCGAGCTCGCCCTTTCCCACCACCACGAGCAACACGGGGCTCATGTTGCGACGGCGGCCCTGCTCTGCCATGAGGCGCGTGCAGGAGAGGCCGAGCTCGGTGTTGATAAGTTCTTCGAGCATGTCGGGCTGATGCGAGATGACGTAGACGGCGCGACGGGTGTTTCCGCCGTCCACCACCATGTCGACGAGACGGCTCCCCACGTAGAGGCAGACCGCCGCATAGAGGGCATGCTCCACGCCGAATGCGAGCACGGATGAGAGGACGACCGCCATATCGGTCACCATGCTCGCAGTTCCGACGGAAAGCGTGCTGCGCTTCGCGATGAACTGGGCAAGCACGTCGGTGCCGCCGGTGCTGCCGCCCGCGCGGAAGATGAGGCCTACTCCGAAGCCGCACACCACGCCGCCCCAGATGGCGCAGAGCAGAAGGTCCCCGTCACCGAGAACGGGAACGAAAGGTGCGAGCAGGTCGGTGAGGAGCGCGGACGCCACGGCACCGGAGATGGTGCGCACGGCGTAGCGCAGACCGCCGGAGCGGTAGACCGGGATGAGGATGAGTGCGTTCATCGCCAGGACCAACGATCCGACGCCGATGCGGATGCCGAGATACCGCGTGACAAGCGCCGAGATGACCGTTGCGAGACCCGCTGCACCTCCTGCGGCGATGCCGTTGGGAATCTCGAAGCAGTTGAGGCCGATCGCGAAGATCGTAGAGCCCACGAGGATGAAGATGAGGTCGTGGGCGAGACCGCGGCGCAGGATATGGATAGGCATGTGGTATCACCTCGATCGGATGCTATGGCTTTTATCTTTCCGCTTCTATCATGCCCATGTGCAGGCATGCCAGCTGGTTTATTCGGGTTGTTTTTCAGCGGATGAGAAGCGCCCCGCCGAACCTGCCGACGGGGCGCGGGTTGACAAAAGTCCTACGAGGAGAATCGTCACTTCACCTTGGGCTGCTGCTGCGTGATGCAGTGGATGTTGCCTCCGCCGAAGATGACCTCCTTGGTGTAGATGCCGATGACCTCGCGGTCGGGGTATGCGGCCTGGATGTCCTTGAGCGCCTGCGCGTCGTTGGGATCGCCGAACTGCGGCACCAGCACGGCGCCGTTGATGGGCAGGAAGTTGAGGTAGCTGGGCTCGAAGGCGTCCTCGGGCGTGCGGGGCAGGCTGCCCTCGACCAGATCGATCGTGGAGGCCTCTTCCTCGGTCATGTACACGGACTTGGACGGCATGATCACCTTGTGGATCTTGAGCTTGCGGCCCTTGGCGTCCGTGGCCTCAGAGAGGGTCTTGTAGGCCTCCTGGCACTCGCGGTAGAACTTGTGCTCGGGATCGTCGGTCCACATGCAGCAGACCTCGCCCGGCGCGGAGAAGCACGCGACGTCGTCAACGTGGCCGTTGGTCTCGTAGGGATCGATGCCGTCCTTGATCCAGATGACCTTCTCGATGCCGAGGTACTCGCCGAGAAGACCCTCGATCTGCTCCTTGGTGTACTGCGGGTTGCGGTCCTCGTTCAGAAGGCACATCTCGGTCACGACGACGGTGCCCTGGCCGTCGCAGTTGAACGAGCCGCCCTCGAGGATGTAGTCGTCGGGACGATAGCGGTTCACCTGCTCGATCTGGGCGATCTGAAGGCCCAGAGAGGCGTCCTTGTCCCACGGGAAGTACAGACCGTCGACGAAGCCGCCGTAGGCGTTGAAGTGGAAGTGGCTGAGCGCGAGCTCGCCCTTGCCGTTCACGAGGAACGCCGGGCCCGGATCGCGCAGCCAGGAGTCGTTGTACTGCATGAGCAGCACGCGCACATTCTCATCCTTATCGAAGAGCTCGCACACCGCGGGCCAGTCCTCTGCGTTCACGCCCACGGTGACGGGCTGGAAGCGCGCGATGGTGCGGATGACCTCGGTGAAGACCTTCTGTGCGGGCTTGGCGCCGTTGCGCCAGACGTCAGCACGATGCGGCCAGAGGATCCAGGTGCGCTCCTGCTCCTCGTACTCGCCGGGCATCCAGAAGCCGTCGGCCTTGGGCGTAGACTCGTCCTGGTAGATAGTGCGCATAGTTCTCTCCTTTCCTGTCAAAGGGACAGGTTATTTGACAGGTTGCTCTGCCGATAGGAATAGAAAAACGGAACCTGTCAAATAACCTGTCCCTTTGACAGGATCCGCTAAATACAGCTACTCCTCGAGTTCGGCGACATCCTCGGCAGGTGCGTCGAACATGCTGGGCACGCCGCGGCCGATGCCGGGATAATCCTGCTCACGGCCGCGCTTCGAGATGATGCGCATGACCTCGCCCACGGCGGTGAGCGCGACCACGCCGATGAGCATGGGCAGCTTCTCCATCTCGGCCTCGCTGCCGTTGAGCGGGACGATGGTCGCGATGATGGAGAGCACGAGCTCGATGGCGGGGATGGCGAGCATGACCGTGAGGAGCTTGCCCTCGAACGGCGCGCGGAACACGCGCGGGCGGTCCGCATCGTGCTTGCGCAGCTGCAGCATGGCCGGGAACATCGGGGTGTAGCTCATGAGCAGGAACACGACGTTCATCGAGAAGAAGATCCAGAACACCGGCGAGTCCTCGCCGAGCGGGATCTGGAGCAGCAGGACGAGCGATGCGACGACGCCGGTCATGATGGCCGATCCGTTGGGCATCTCGGTCTTCTCGTTGGTGTAGGCGAAGGGCCGCGGCATGTTCTTCTGCTTGGCCGCATAGCTCGCGACCACGTTGATGCCGAACGACCAGCTGGTCATGTTCGCGAACAGCGTGATCAGGAAGACCACGCCCACGATCATCGTGAGCGGGTGCGTGCCGCCGAGCATGGCGGCGACGGCGTCGACCATGCCGGAGTCGAGCGAGAGCTCCTCGACGGGGACCGCGGCGCCGAGGCCGATGCCGCAGAGCAGGTAGATTGCGACGATGGTGATGCCGCCGACCACGAGGGCCTTGGGGATGTCGCGCGCGGGGTTGTCCATGGAGCTCGTGAAGGTCGCGATGACCTCGAAGCCCATGAAGTTGAACAGGATGATCGAGAGGTACGTGAGCGAGTCGAGGCTCGAGAGGTTGGGCAAAAACGTCGAGATGCTCATGTCGTTGGCGAACCCGTGCGTGGCGGCGAACCAGATGCCCGCGATGGCGACGACGGCCGTGATGAACATCTTGATGGCGGCGCCGCCGTTCATGATCCACTCGGCCTCGGAGATGGGCGAGAAGGCCAGGATCGTGACGCCCCACACGAAGGCGAGCTCGATGATGATGGCGACGGGCAGCGAGAACTCGACACCCCAGAGCGCGTTGATGATGGACGGGAACATGCAGGCGAGGCTCGCCATCCACAGCGGGAAGTTCACCCAGTAGTACCACGAGATGCGCGCCGCCCACGCGTCGCCCAAGCCCTCGCGGACCCAGTCGTAGAGGCCGCCGTCGGAATCGTAGGTAGTGCCGAGCTCGGCGACGACGAGGCCGTAGGGAAGCAGGAACGTGATGATGAGGAAGATCCACCAGAAGAACTGCACGTTGCCCATAGCTGCCGCGGGGGCCACGGCCTCGATGGTGAACGTGACGCAGATGACGGACAGGACGACGTCCTTCAAGGAGAACTTCTTCTCGGACATCGCGGACTCCTCTCACCGGTCCTGGGGCGGACAGGATGCTGGGGCATCGTTCTACCGTGTCCATAGTAAAGCAGGACGCCCCCAACCGAGCGGTTGGGGGCGTCTGTAAATCAGTTGAAACCGGGTTTACTCCTCGGCGGCAGCGGCTGCAGCCTCCTCGGCGTTGCGCTGGGCGGCGAGCTCGGGCGTGAGGCCCTTGTACTCCTCGGTGCGGCCCTTGGCGGAGACGATGCGGAAGATCTCGCCGATGACGAGGAAGACGATGAGGCCGATGATCATCGGGACCTTGTCGCCGACCTCCTCGGCGGACAGCGGGATGACGGTGGCGATGACGGCCGCGACGAGCTCGATCATCGGAACGATGAGGGCGATCTTGAACATGGCGCCCTTGAAGGGGAACTCGTAGATGCGCGGACGATCGGGGTCGACCTTGCGGAGCTTCATGAACGCAGGGAAGGTGAGCAGCAGGAAGACGACGGACAGGCCGAAGAGCATCCAGAAGATGTTGTTGGAGATGAACTCGTTGGGGATGAGCTGGATGCAGAGGATGAGCGAGGTCACCACGCCGTTGGTGATGGCGGCGCCATCGGGCATGCCGGTCTTGGGGTTCATCTTGCCGAAGACCTTGGGCATGTTGCCGGTCTGGGCGGCGTAGGCGGCGACGGAGTTGACGCCGAAGGACCAAGAGGCCATGTTGGCGAACATGGTGATGAGGAACAGGACGGCGACGAGCTTGAAGAGGAAGCCGTTGCCGACCATGGTCTCGAGGGCGACGACCATGCCGAAGTCGGGGTCGATCTGGTCGGCGGGGATGGCGGCGCCGATGCCGAAGGAGGCGAACAGGTAGATCACGGCAATGGCGATACCGCCGAGGATGACGGCGCGCGGGATCTCATGCTTGGGGTCCTTCATGTCGCCGGTCATGGTGCAGATGACCTCGAAGCCCATAAAGTTGAAGATGATGATCGAGAGGTAGCCGAGAGCGTTGCCGCCGGAGAGGTCGGGCAGGAAGGTGGCGGGGCTCATGTCGGAGGCGAAGCCGTTGGTAGCGGCGAACCAGATGCCGACGCAGCCGACGATGACGGCCACGGCAACCTTGATGATGGCGCCGCCGTTGAGGACCCACTCGGAGTCGGAGACGGGCGAGAAGGCCATGAAGGTGACGATCCAGGTGAAGGCCAGCTCGATGGCGAGGGTGACCCAGATGTTGGCCTCGAAGTCGATCGTGTAGCCCGAGATCATCGTCATGATGTAGGGGAACAGCGTGGCCAGCGAGGCGATCCAGAACGGGTAGTTGACCCAGTAGTAGTACGCGGCGCGTGCGGCCCACTTGTCGCCGAGGCCGTCGCGGATCCAGTCGATGATGCCTCCGTCGGACTCATAGGCGGTGCCGAGCTCTGCGACTGCCAGGCCGTAGGGGATCAGGAAGGTGATGATCAGGAAGATCCACCAGAAGAACTGCTGGTTGCCGATGGCAGCAGCAGGCGCGGCGGCTTCGCACACGAAGACGACGCAGATCACCGTGGAGATGATCGTGAAGAACGAAAGGCCCTTCTTTTCCACTTTTCTTTCCTTTCTCGATCGAACACGTTCTTCCCGCCCTTGCCCGTCAACGCAGGCGGATGTATTCGCAGGGTAGTATGGCACAACCTCTGTAACCCCATGAGTTCATTCGAGTTTATATCGATTGTGAAGGAGTTGTGAAGGGCAATCGGCAGCGAATCAAACATGTTCCCGAGCCGTGTCGTACTCGACGAGGGACGCTCCGATGATGTTTTTGGCCTCCTCAGCCATATTCAACCGATTTAAACGCCATCGGCACGAGCATGCCTAGAGAAATTGCGTACCTTTATAACAACGCGGTCGGCACATACCTATGGCAGGAAGTGGTCCCTTTGGAAGGCTCGGCCTACGGAATTCTCTCCCTCATCCCTCCCCTCGTCGCCATCTCGCTTGCAATCAAGACCAAGCGGGCGATCTTCTCCCTGTCCATCGGTGTGATCGTTGGTTACATCATCTACGTCAACTTCGCGCCTGCCGGGGCTGCCTTCGAGGTGTCGAACCCCGTGCTCGGCCCCGCATATGAGGGCATCAACGCCATCTTCGGCGTGCTCACCGACATCGACAACATGGAGCTCATGATCTTCATCGGATTGCTGGGCGGCTTCGTGGAGGTGGTCTCCAACGCGGGCGGCTCGATGGCCTTCGCCTCATGGGCGGCCAAGCACGTGAAGAGCCGTCTGGGTGCGCAGCTCCTCGCCTTCTTCCTGGGCATCTTCATCTTCATCGACGATTACTTCAACGCCCTTACCGTGGGTAACGTCATGCAGCCCATCTACGAGCGGTTCCGCATCTCCAAGGCCCGCCTGGCCTACAACGACGACTCCACGGCAGCGCCCGTCACCATCCTGTTCCCCATCTCGAGCTGGGTCGCCACGGTCATCGCGCTCATGAACCCCAACCTCGCCAAGTACGGGTTCTCCATCTCGGGCATCAATGCTTTCCTGTCGACCTTGCCCTATAACTACTACGCGTGGCTCACCCTGCTCATGGTGCTGTTCTCGGCCATCTGGGACATCAACATCGGCCCCATGGCCAAATACGAGGCGGCCGCAAAGTCTGGCAACGACATCACCGACGAGCTGCGTTTCGGCGAGATTCCCGAGTGGGGCGACAAGGGCAAGGCCCGCGCGAGCGACCTCATCGTGCCCATGCTCGTGCTCATCGCCTCGACCATCCTGCTCATGCTCGCCGAGGGCGGCTTCTTCGCCGGCGAGAGCATGCTCGATGCCTTCGGCAACGTCGACACGTCGCTGGTGCTCACGCACGCCACGGTCATCTCGCTCGTCTTCACCTTCGTGCTCTACGTCCCGCGCAAGCTCCACACGTCCAAGAGTTTCGTGGATGCCTTCAGCCAGGGCTTCAAGTCGATGATCGACACCATGCTCCTGCTGGTGCTCGCCTGGACGCTTGCCGGCGTCATGGACGACGCCGTGCTCGGCACGGGCAGCTATGTGGCCAGCCTGGTGCCCGTCGAGACCCCCGGCATGCTCCTGCCCGCCCTGCTCTTCGTGGTGACGGCAGCCATCTCCTTCACCTCCGGCGTCTCCTGGGGCGCCATGGCCATCATGACGCCCATGTCCATCACCATCTGCGCCGCGGTCGCCCCCGAGGAGATCTCGGTGGTGGACCACTGCTCGCCCATCTCCGATACCACGATCCTCTCGTCCACTGGCGCAGGCTGCAACCACATGGCGCACGTCAACTCGCAGCTGCCCTACGCCATCACGGTGGGCATCTGCTCCATCTTCAGCTGCCTCTTCGCCGGCTGGTCCAAGAACGCACTCCTCTCGGTGGTCTTCGCGTTCGCGCTCACCACGGTCGTGGCTCTCGGCATGCGCGCCTACAGCAGGAAGATCGTACCGGAGGAGCCCACCGCCGAGGAGCTGGCCTCCTCCCGCCACACTCCGCGGGACGATGGGGACAGGTAACTCGCTGTCCCACGCGATATAACAGTTGCAAGTTTGAACGGAACACCCGGGTGTTTTGTTGCGATCCTACCCTGCGCTTGCAAGCCCCTGTGTCACCAAACGCATGAGCTCGGCCGAGAAAGCCGGCGCATCGAAGGCGCTGCCCTGCTCGCGAACGCGTCGGAACGCCGCGAAGAGAAACGCTCCGCAGATCGCAGACGAAACGAGCCCCAAG
>CADBJR010000028.1:1470-30166 GCA_902795065.1 uncultured Coriobacteriaceae bacterium | reverse complement strand
GAGGACGCGCTGGCCGAGGCTGATGCGCGGCTGTCCGGCATATTCGCGCGGCAGCTCGTCGCCGACGAACAGGATGCGGCCCTTGTCCTCGACGAGGAATCGGAAGACCTCGTCGTTGGCATTGACTGTGAGGATGGTGCCCTCATAGACGTTCATGGATGCCTCGTTTCGCAGGTTCGGGATGGCAGACGGTCAGATGCGGTACAGCTTCTTGAGCTGGTCGATGTCGGCGGGAACGGCATCGAGGAACTCCGTCGGATGCGCGGTGTCGAGATACCAGTTCCACACGCGGTCGATGTTGGGGGTGGGAACGCCAACGAGGGCGGAGAAGTCCCTGATGACCTTGAGCCCATACGAGAAGTCGGCACGGAAGTACCGCGAGGTGAAGTCGGGCTCCCATGCGCCGGGGGCAACCTCCTTCATGGGCGACGTGAGGCCCTTGAAGGCGGGGATATGGGAGATCTTGTGCGTCATCGCGGGGGCATCGGGGCTCTCATAGTGCAGCTTGAGCGAGCGGACCTCGGTAAGGTCGATGCCGAGCAGGCTCTCGAGAGCGCGGCAGACCTGCTGGAGCTCCGCATCGCAGGCGATGAGCAGCTCCGAGCTCGCGTTGTCCCACGTCTCATAGAACAGGATGTTCCCAGGATACGTGACGCTGGGCTCCCATGAGGAGAACATGGAGCAGAGGCGCGTGGTGTGCAGGATCGGGTTCGAGGGCGTAAGCGTCTCGACGAGGTAGTACTTCAGGACGCAGACGGGGATTTCGAAGAGCTCCTCGAAGATGGAAGCGTATTCTCCTGCAACAACAGCGGGAATTGACGCAAGCTGCAACTCATTCTTGCGGCCAAGCATGAAGACGCTCTTTCCACGGCGCTCGATCCGGGCAATGCTGTGGACGCGCTGCAGGCCGAGGAGCACGGCACCCTTCTCGGTGCACGGGGCGAACGAGAACTCCGCATCGGCGCCGGGAACCACGACGATCGCCTGACCTGCGCCGATGAGCGGAAGCAGCCGCTCGGCGAGATCGGCGAACAGGAAGGTGGGGTAGGTCACGAACACGAGCTCCGCACCGTCGACCGCCTGGGCGAGGTCGTCGGTCACGAGCGCGAGCGGGCCCGTCATGAGGACGTCGCCCTCGGGGCCGAGCACATCGATATCCTTCGACCATGTCTCGGGCCGGGAAGCGCACATGCGCACCTCGTTGCCCCGCGCGGCGAACTCGCCCGCCATGAGCGTGCCTATGTTGCCCCCGCCGACGACGGCGATCTTCATGTGCCTCACCCTTCCTAGCCGAGCATGTCGCGGATGGCCGCGACCAGCTTGGCGTTGTCCTCACGGGTACGGACGGCGACGCGGATGAACTGGCGGCCGTCGCGCTTGATCTTCTTGGAGAGGTCCTTGATGAGGATCCGGCGCTCGGTGAGCAGGCGCTTGGCGAGCGTGCGCGACCCCATCGGACCCGTGAGCTCGACCATGAGGTAGTTCGCCTGCGAGGGCAGGACGCGCAGCCCGTCGATCGAGGCGAGCGCGGCGGCGAGCTCGGAGCGGGATTCGCGCAGGCCGACGAGCGCCTTGGCGTAGTCGCCCTTGTACTTCTCCGCGATCTGGAGGAAGAACTCGCCGAAGGAGTTGATGTTCCAGATGGAGACGTCGCGGCGCATGAAGGCGATGAGCTCGGTGTCGGCCGAGGCGGCGATGCCGAGGCGGACGCCCGGGACGCCGTAGGACTTGGAGATGCTCTTCACCACCACGAGCGTGGGGTGCGCCGCGAGGATCCCGTCGTCGATCAGGGTGTTTCCGCCCTCGTCCGCGAAGTCGGAGAAGCTCTCGTCGTACACGAGGCGGATGCCCTGCTCGCCGCACCACGCCGCGAGGCGCAGCACGTCTGCCTTGGGCAGGTAGTTGCCCGTGGGGTTGTCGGGGTTGATGAGCACGAGGGCCTCGATGCCCGTGCCCGCGAAGAACGCCATGAGGTCGTCGGCGGTATAGGAGAAACCGTCGGTCTCGGGCACGAACGAGACGGAGCGATCGCGCACGTAGCGGTTGGGATACTCCTCGAAGGTGGGACGCACGAATCCCACGGTGCCCGTGAGGGTGCCGACCAGCGACTTGATGAGCTCGGCGGCGCCGTTGCCCACGACCATACGGCGTGGATCGATGCCGAAGGTCTTGGCGGCGAGCAGCGCGTTCACGCGCATGCCGGACGGGTACTGCGTGACCAGCGTATCGAAGCTCGCGCGCATCTCGTCGAGCAGGCGCTTGGGCGGATAGTAGGGGTTCACGAGGTAGCAGAAGTCGATGAGCGAGGGATAGCGCCAGTAGCCGCCGTAGCGGGCCTCGAAGCGGTAGAGCTGCTCATCGTCATCGGGCAGGAACATGGACTCGGCGATGTCGAGGTCCTGGATGTCGTCGATCTCGTACCAGAGCTGCCCGGAGAGGCGCTTGGCCTTGAGCTCGGAGTCGTCGAGGTGCATGATGACGCGCAGCACCTGCTCGTAGTACTCGTTGTTGCCGAGCGCCTTGACGTAGGCCTCGAGGAACGGCACGTAGTGCGTGCGCGAGAAGGCCTTCGAGAACTTGTAGATGTTGACGGTCTTGTAGTACTCGTCGATGTCAGAGTACTTGAACTTTTTGCCGGGCACGAACGCAACGATGTCGTCGTCCTCGTCGATCTTGACGACGGTGCCGTCCATCCAGCTCTCGTACTTGTCCACGAGCGCGAGCGTGGGGCGCGGGTCCTCCACGAGGTCGCGCAGGATGCCGTCCTCGAAGATGATGTCGCTCTCGAGCAGCAGGGTGTCATCCTCCTCGAGGGCGTCGGTGGCGAGCGAGAGCGAGTAGATGTTGTTGGTCTTGTCGTAGAACGGGTTCAGGCGCCACTCGATGGGCGTCGAGACGGACAGCGTCGAGACGAACGCGCGCAGCTTCTCGGACTGGTAGCCGTCGACGATGACGATGCGCCTGAGCCCGAGCTCGTCAAGCTGGGCGGAGCGTCACGCCGTTGACCTCGACCATGCACTTGGTGTTGCCGGCGGTGAGCGCCTTCAGGCGCTTGCCCATGCCTGCTGCGAGGATGATCGCCTGCATGCAGTTCCCCCTATTCCCCCTTCTCGGACTGTATATATCCAGCTCCAAGCTCATCGTGCTTCCGCACCAGATAGTCCACCGTCCGAAGAGCACTCTCTCCGATGTATGCCCAACCTTCCTCTCGCACTTGTTCACGACCATCAGCGAGGGCCTCATCATAGATAACGCTGTCTATAACCTCACGCATCCTGGGGAACTGTTCTTCAGAAAGCTCGATTCCCAATCGGGAATACGCAGAGAACTGCCAAAGGGGTTCCTCAAGCCACGCTGCATCGTAGACGGAGTTATCAAAGGTACCCTTGGTGTAGATGACCGGCTTATCGAACACCAGCGCAAAGTCGAACACAACGCCTGAGAAATCACTGATCATGACGTCGCAGCGGTTGAGAATCTCGAAGTTATCGTTGTCAAAATTCCAACTAAGATCGTCGCTGTCGGGATATGCCTCCATCAGCCTGTCGAGCAAATCTTTTTCGGTGGTCATCGACTGCGGGTGCGGGCGGATGACGACCTCGTAGCCGGTTGCGAGCAGCGCGTCGATGATCTTGGAGCCGTAGACCGAGAGGATAGAGCTCGCGCCCCACGACGGGGCGAGCAGCACGCAAGGACGATCGTAATGCGGACGCTCCATGTTTGTTTTTCGTTCCGCCATCGCATCGAGGTAAGTACATCCAACGACCTCGAGCTCCTTTGGGGGAATTCCCCTCAGCTCCTCGAGTGTGCGGATTTCGTCCGCCATGAACCCACCTGAAAGCAGAATGGCATCGTAGTAGTCAAGGCCGAACATTCGGTAAGTGACAGCGCTGGCAATGGAATGAAATGTGTGAACATACCAGTCAACGTCCTTGGAACGTTTCCACTGAAGAACATCGAGGCCGGGAGTCGTGGAGAGCACGATATCGGCGTTCATCATATTCAAGCGCGCGAACGCCTTGTTTCCCTCGCCGATGAACTCGCAGGTCACGTGCTCGTAGGGGGTGGTGAGCGCGGGGTCGTCGGGCGATGCGGTCCAGTAGTGGAGCTCCAGGCCGCGGCGCTCGAACTCATCGCAGATGGGTTTGAAGACGTTCCAATAGCGCTTATGGTCTGAGAAGATCACGTAGGGAAGCTTGCCCTCGTCCTTGCCCTGCACGTTTCCGCCCGAGAGCATGAAGCGAGCCTTGATGATGACCTTGCGCAGGAAGAAGTATCCCGTGGTGATAAGGCCGATGAGCAGCGTGAAGAGCATGCTGCCGGTGCCGGGATCGATGTAGTGGGAGAGCTGGATATGTGTCATGATGCGCCTCCCCTACTCCGTAGGCCCCTGGATGAGCGTCCAGTTGTCGCGTTCAAAGATATTGTCGTGCACCGAGTACCAGTAGCCGTCACCAGTCTCGAAAACTGTGCCGCGGTGGTTGTCGATAACGTTGTGATGCCACGATGTGGTAACCATCTGATCGTGGGCGTACTTCTCGTCGTTGTTGATGGGATTGCCCGTGTAGGGGTTCACCGGATTGTCGACGATGCCCGCAAGGGCGATAGTGGGCGTATCGGCATTGGTCATGAATTCATCCGATGTGGTGAAGCCGTGCGCATCGAAATCCTTCACCATGAACAGCGGGTTGAACGAGTTGACGTTCAGGCGGGTGCGGTCGTACGGATCCCCCTCGTCGAAGAGGAGGTCCTCGAACTGCGCGTGGGGATAGCCATGGTCGGACACGATGATGATACGCGTGTTGTCGTAGACTCCCTGCTCACGCAGATAGTCGAACCAGTCGGCAAGCATGAGCATAGTCGCCATGTTCGCGTGATAGCTGGCAAGGTACACGGGGTCGCTCACATCCATGGTGCGGCCATCCAGCGTGAAGCGGCTCCAATCCTCCAGGCCTTCGTTGTTCACGTAGTTGGAATACTCGTAGCCCGGAAGCTGGAGCATCTGAGGAGCGTGCGTGGTGTCGTTGTGCATGATCATGAAGTTGTCGCTGGCATCATGCTCGATGGCGGTGAGGTTCCCCATGAGGGAGAGCACCGCGTAGTTGTCGATGAACTCGGTGTTCACCGCATGGTTGACCAGCGTGGAGTAGTAGTTGCCCTGATCGTAGACGGTGGTTTGCAGCACCACGGGCACCGCCTTGAACAGGCTGTAGAACGCGAAGCTGCGGGTGAGGTTCTCCTCCGTGCGGTCATTCTCGTCGTTGAGGTAGTAATCGGTATAGGCGCCGGCCACATGGTAGGTGGAGAAGCCGTCGATCTGGTCGAACAGCTCGCAGTCGTACTCGTCATACGTGTAGTTCACCAGGGGCGGATCGAACTGCACCGCGGAGAACCCCGCGTTGGTGAAGATCGCGGGCATGACCGCGATAGCCTCGTTGTTCTTGTCAGAAAGCAGCTCGTCGTCACGTGCGTTGATTTCGACGGGCGTGTATTCGTAGCCGCCGTAGAGAGGCGGGCCCCCATACACCGTGCATGCGCCGTAGGAGAGAGTGTTGGGATAGTAGGTGAAGCCGTCGAACGCATCCACAAGCTCGGGACGCTCGTTCAGGATGTAGGGCAGATACGTGCCCATACCGCGGTCGAGGAACAGGATGACCACGTTGCGGCCCTCGGTGGAGAGGTGGATGAGCGGGACGACGTTGCCCTGCTCGTCGAAGAGGGCTTGCCCACCCGTTGCATCGTCGCCTGAGCCGGATTGGGCAGCCTGGGCTTTCATATCCGCTGTGGCCTTGTTGATGGCGAACAGGTTGGGAGCCGACACGCCCAGAACGGCAACGATGAGGATGCCGAGCACGGGGTTGACCAGCGCGGGCTTGAAGCGCCAGACGGCGAGCAACGTCACGGCGAGCACGGCTATCGAGACGAGGTTGAGGAGCTTCTCCCGCAGGGAGTAAGTGGGATACGCCTCGAACACGAGGTTCTTGGTAATGGTGCCGAGCGAACGCCCGAAGAAGAGGAAGTCGATGAGGCAGATTCCGGCAATCACCCAGTATACGGCTGCCATGGCATGGCGGAAACTTGGGTTTCCCAGATAGTAGAACACGCCTCCCCAGAGAATAACGAGACCGCCGAGGATGGAGGTCGTCGTGACGATATGGCGCAGCGGGTTCTGGAAAGCAAACTCGTTGATGAACTCCTTAGGTGATGCGCCGATGACCGCCGAGGGGATGAGGACGCCGAGGATGACGGTGATGAGTACAGCGGAAAGGATGAACGAGCGCGTAGGAGACGGCTCCAGATTCGCGGGGTCGGACTTCCCTTTCCTGCCGAACCACGTGAGTATTTGCGGGAGGAACAGGAAAGCCTCGACCATCAACACGAACGCAACGGCACCGACGAGGCGACGAGGCGAGGTGAGACGTCCCGTGGGGATGAGGTAGGCAGCCACAGCGATGAAGAACACCTGCACGAGAATCGCGAACACCCTACGCGGATCCTTGACCAGCTTGTAGAAGATGTTCTTCACGAGTGAGAAAACCTGATTGCAGGTCCAATAGAATACGAGCCCTGCGGGGCTGTCGTAGAGCAGGATGAGGAAAATGACGGCAAGGCCATAGGCTTGAATCTTGTCACGGAGCGGGAGGCCCTTGGTGTAGACGTACGTCGCGGCGCAGTTGAGAAGTGTCATCGCAATGGGCAGCACGTTGATGGCGAAGCCCCCGATGGTGATGAGGCTATCGGGCTGAGAGAGATCATTGATGAAGAGGAAACGCGTTCCCTCGAGGTCACCGAGGGACGAGAGGTAGTTGTAGGCTGCCATGAAGAAGGGAATCTGCAACAAGAGGGAAAGCGAGCTGCGGAGTGCCTGCGTAGGCTTGTAACCCTGTTGGCGGTAGTAGGTCGAGAGCATCATATACTGCTCGTCGCCCTTGAAATGCGCTTTGATGTGTTCGACCCATTTGGCCATAGAGGCCTGCTTCTCGCGCTCCTCTTCTTGGATGAGGTCAGCGCGGCGGTAGAGCGGCAAAGAGAGGAAATTCACTGCGAGGCTCACGCCGATGATAGAGAGGCCGGGATTCACGAAGAATCGGTTAAGAACCGCATAGACCAGCTCGATAAGGTAGACGAGCGGTGTAATGATGATGTTGTACAAGATGGTAAGCATAGATCCGATACCTGAAGGACTCGATAGACACAGACTGATTCAGTATAGTTCATCTTCTCCTGTGGCTCGGCATTCCCTGCCATCTTCAGACAGTTTGCACCTCTCAGTTCTCGGACGAGAAAAACTCCTCCGGAATACCGTGCTCCTGATAGTAGGTATCGTTTGCAGCGTTGATGTTGCCCGTGAACCGCCAGTTGTCGAAGTCGCTTACATCGCCATCTATGGCGTATTCCCACAGCCCCTCGTCATCGCCGAAACCGCCATCACCGGTCGGCTCTCGATCCAGCATGTAAAAGTAACGGGTTCGCTGGTCACCTTCGTTCCATGCGTAGATATCGGGACCATATGCGGAAAGCATTTCCTCATCTGCTCCCATCGCCTCGAGAATCGTGGGGAGCAAATCGAGAACCGTAACCGGAGCCTGCGAGATCTTGCACGGCTGCGAGGCCTCAAACGACGTCTGGGCTGGTTTGACGAAAATGATGGGAGAGGTTGGCTTATCTATGGGCTCGAGTTCGTCGCTATCGATAGGCTCCCAAACACCGTGATCAGCAGTGATGATAATCGTAGACTGATCGTAGACTCCCAGCCTCCTGAGTTCCCCAAGATAGCGCTTCACGATGGCAAACGCTCCGATGCACTGTTCCTCATACGTCCATGCCGAGGCATCCAAGCGGGTAACGTCACGGGTAACGTCATATGGCCAGTGAGTGCCGTTAAGGTGGATGAATCGGAAACTCGCATCTTCATTGTTGAAGGAAAGCCCGTGCGCACACAGCTTCTCATAGAACGCAACATCGTCAGTATGCCAGACGGTCTCATCACCAAGGACTTGCTCGGAATGTGCCAGCGCCATGCCCTGATTGATATCATCGGTGTAGTACCAGAATGACGGCTTGAAGATCCACGGGAGATGGCGATAGAGAGCACAGCGAGTTAGAATCTCCACGGCACCCTTCTCGTCGAAGCTTGCCGTAAGCACCTCTGCGGACTTGGAGATGTCATGGTTGTTGATTGTGTACGACGCAGGAAGGTACAGCTCCGCATCGTTGAGTCCCATGCTGGTCGAGTAGATTCCGATTGAGTATCCGAGGTCGGCAATATCGGGAAGAAAGCTCGAAGAGGGATATCGGCGGACCAAGTAGTCGTACATCATCTCATCTGGCTGCGGCGTCGACCCGGTTAGAAGCAGCGGAAGCCCGAAACGCGTGGGAATCATCCCTCCCCCCGAGTTCTCATAGAACGTAAAGCCCTCGAGGCCATCAAGTATCTCGGGATAGTATCCATCGAGGAGGTGCCTGACGTAGGAGGAGTCGGTCATATCGAGCACGATGACGATGACGTTCTCATGCTCAGAAACGTCGAAAAGACCAAGTTCCGTACAGACGTTATGGTAGTCTGAAGCAGCAATCTCCTCGCCATCGTCCTTGAGAATGGAGGTCCCCGCACCAGAGATTCCCGCAAGACTCGCAACACCAACAGATTGGACGATAATGAGACTCAGCGAGACGACAGCCGCGAGCGAACGGAAAAGTGTCGGCTTCCTTGACGCAAATACTGTCGAAACAATGGGAAGCAAGACCCACATCGCCGCACTAGCAACTGTCACCTTCGTGTAATTGCTCCAGTCAACGGGAGTCCCGTCTGCAAGGGGCAGGAACCGCGAAAAGAGCAGGGCTTCTAGATAGAATGCCAAACCAATTGCCGTGACTATCGCTATCAGAACGTGGAAAGACCTTCCCCTGAACAGTGAGAGCACGAGTGCCGACATAGCCGTAGCGAATGCGGCTACACGAATCATGGGGTTCCAAATCATATCTACGCCGTAAACCAAACTAGATGCATTGTTCGCGACGAGTTCGACCGGTGCGACCACGAGGACCGTAAATGTGGAAAGCCCGACGGCAAGCAGCGAAAAGAGCAATCTTGCGGGCCAATTGACTTTTATCTGGCGTTGACGGATAGCCATTTCATCAGACTCGCGTCGCCTCTTGACGACTTCGTTAACCTCATCCTTTTGATCTGGGCTGATGCGGTGGACGGAAGCCTCAACAATGCGGTTGGCGTTTTCGTCGATGTGCAGGAGTTTGAAGATAACCGAACGGGTCTTTCGGAAGGCAACACCGAGAACAGCGGAGAGCGCCACGGCGACCGCCGCAACGGCCTGAATCGCATAAGTCATGACGGAGGGGTCGACATAAGCGAGTGCTGGACGCGGGACGGCCAGCGTCGAGACGAGCACTGCGAGCAGGACGCATCCAACGTCTCCAGCAGAGAAATGCTTTCCCGAAGAAATCGCGTGCCTCGGCACCCTCGAGTCGGGAGCAGGAACCTCCGAGGCAACAAGATGTTTGGGTCCACTATCGTCATCGACATCGCCCTGATGCTCGAGCACGAGCTCGAGGAGGCGCTCCCCCGCCTTCTCGCCGCCATGCCCGAGGTTGGCGATCATCCGCGCGCGGACCGCGGAGATCTCATCTGCCCATTCCTCACCGCGCTCGAGCATGTCGTCGATGATGCCGGGCAGCTCCGCCAGCGCCTCGGGCGCAAGGGACCTTCCGATCTCGTTGCGGATGCTGATATCGGTGGGGACGATGCCCAGCTCCTCCCAGTCGGGATTGTTGACCTTCATGGACGTGTCGATGAAGATCGAGGGCTTGAGCGTGGTGAACGAGAACTCGAGGTTGACCGTCGACCAGTCAGTGATGATGGTGTCCGACTCGAGGATGGAGCTGTTGGACGAGAAGTCCTTCTCGAAGTAGAGCCGCTCCTCGGGCGTCTCTGCGTGTCGTGCAATCAGCGCCTCCCACTTGGGGCGGAAGCGCTTGGTGTACTCGGGGTGGGGCCGCACGACGATGCGGTACCCATGCTCGAGCAGCACCCCGATCATCTCGTCGATGCACGAATCGAGGATGTTCCCGGGATTCCACGAAGGCGCGATAAGCACCACCGGGGGCGTGTGGACGCCCTCGTGCTCACCCTCCTGATAAGCGGCAATCTCCTCGTCGATGAGGTCGTACCCGATGAGCGGCAGCCGTTTGGCCGGCGCTCCGTTGAGCTCCTCCATCTTGGCGAGCTCGGCAGCCTGATGGGAACCGACGCAGAACACCTCGTCGAAGTGGTCGTAGCCGTGCTTCGCGCCGGTGAGGTGGAAGCTCGTCGTGTGATGGGGCATGTACACGTAGTCGATGTCCTTGCGCACGTACGAGCGCTTGATATAGGCGTTGTCGAGCTCGGGCGTGCTCATGGCCACCACGTCGGCGTCCATCTTCATCATGAGGGTGATGAGGCGGCGCTGGCCGATGTAGTACGGCAGGAGGCGCGGTTCGTGCTCGGCGATCCCGAAGACCTGGTCGTCGGGATCGTTCGTGATGTAGTGGATCTGGATATCCGAGTTGGAGAGCAGCCACTCGATGGCACCCTTGAAGTACTTGTAGAAGCCGCTTCCCTCCGAGTAGAACACGAGATGCTTGCCCTCGATGGTGAAGAAGCGCTTGTAGTCGGCGCGCTCCCGCCGCGCATGGGGGTCGCGCTGGTACCACTTCCGCTGGGGCGCAGTCGACGATTCGAGCTCCTCGAACGCATCGCGGGCGGCATAGAGCGCCGGGTAATCGACGAATCTGGCGGGCTTGATGATGGTGTTGCAGGCGAGCTGGACGGCGATGGCCATGAGGTTCGAGCAGATCCAGTAGAACGCCATGCCGCAGGTCACGAAGGCAGCGAGGCACAGCGACAGCGAGATCGAGATGCCGTTGGTTGTCGCCTTCTCGGCGCGGGACTGCTCGTGCTGGAGTGGATTGATGCGGTTAGCAGCCAGGCCCTGGACGAGCGACGAGAGGCCAGCGAGCAGCGGGACGACGGGGAAGAACGGGAGCCCCGCCTCGGAGGGCACGATGCCCAGCAGCGCCACCTCGGGGTCTCCGCTCGAGGCGATGGTGCGGATGACGCCCGAGAGCCCGAACAGGATGATGATCTGTATCACCAGGGGCACGAGCGAGAGCAGCGGATGGTAATGGCGCTCCTTGTAGAGCTCGTTCTGCTTCTCCTCGATGGTCTCGCGGTCGCCATAGAAGCGCGTCTTGAGATCGAAGAGGTCAGGCATGAGCTGGACCATCGTGATCGAGTTGCGATGGCTCCAGAGCGAGACCGGCATCAGGAGGACCTTGGTGATGGCTGTGAAGAGCAGGATGGCGACCCACCAGTTGCCCGTCAGCCCATGGTACCATTCCACGATGGGATAGAGGATGTCGGTGATCGCCTCGATCATGTGTCTCCCTCGAATGCAGTTTGGGGCGGGCCGCTGGGGAGTGAGGCATCCTCAGGGGTCCGTTGAACGACGTATCGGGTTATCCCGTATGGTCGGTAGATCCGTTCTCCCTTTTTTCATACATGAGACGATACCGCTCCGGCAACTCATCATACACGCCATTTGCCTTCGCGTTCTCGACAAGCCATCCAAGAAACTCATCACGGTTACTCCGTGCCTTCTCGTAGAGTTCCTGCTCACCATGCTCGGCAAAGAAGGCCATGCGCTCCTCCATGGAGGCGACGCGGTCCGCGCGGTGGATGGAGAATCCGCTGTTGATGATCCCAGTCGGGTTGTCGCGGTATCCATAGAGGACCCTGCCCACCTCTGCAACGGAATCGCAGCCGTACATCACCTTGAACGACACGAATTCATCCTCGTAGATGGTTCCAACGGGGAGCACGACGTTGTCGAACAGGCACCGCTTATACACCTTTCCCCAAAGGCAGGTGTAGTAATAGCCCTTGTATTCGTCCATGATCATGCACATATCCCTGCCCGATCGGACGATGACGCCCTCGTGAATCGGCTCGAGAGCAGCGGGTGCGCCATCCGAGAAACGCTGCACTCCGCAGACGGCGACCTCAGAGCCTGTCCCGATTGCGGCGCTGAGAAGCGTCGAGAGGTACTCAGGATGGATGCGATCGTCCGAATCCACGAATGCAATCCACTGCCCGCGGGCGATCTTGATTCCCGCGTTCCTCGCACCCGAGGGTCCGGAGTTCGCCTGATGGATCACCGTGACACGTGGGTCTCTGCGTGCATACTCGTCGCACTCCTCGGGCGTCCCGTCGGTCGATCCGTCATCCACCAGGATTAGCTCGAAGTCCGCGAACGTCTGACCGAGGATCGAGTCGAGGCACTCCCAGAGATACGGCTTAACATTGTATGCAGGAACGATGACCGAGACGATGGGGTTGGCGAAGGTCGACAGGATGGTGCTCAGCGACTGCTGCCTCCTCTTGCTCAGCAGCGCCGCCTTCGCCTTCCGGGGAACGAGGGTTGCAGCGAGCCCGACCTTCATCGAGAGGGACGAGTTCGCCCGCTCCAGCTCATTCTTCAGCAGATGGATCTTCCAGTCGGCCTCTCGGCGGCTGTTCACCTCGTTGAACAGATGGTATTCCGCACGATAGAACTGGTCGTCTCTGGATGAGAAGACCATGCGGAGTCCGGAAAACAGGACCTCGTCGACGGACTGGTCCTGAAGGAGCACGTTCCTGTCGTAGTCCGCCTGGGAGACCGCATCCTCGCGCCTCAGGTTGCCGAAGCGGACGAGGGGGAACGTCGTCTTCTGCAGGCGGGACAGCAGCTCGGAGAACCCTGCCAGCGTCTTCATGGAGACCAGGTTGTAGAACGTGTTCTCGTTGAACCAGTTCAGAAAGCCCGTCTCCCACACGTCGAGGAGCCCCCGCTCGTCGAGGAACGCATGCAGCGCCTCCGCCGCCTCCGCGAAGCTCGAGGGATAGCGGTCGCCCGTCGAGGTGAGGCTGGTGCCGTGGTTGAGCCGGTACTCGTACAGCTCGACGTCGAGGAACTCGATGGAGCTCGCCTGCGCAAGCGTACCGAGCGTGAAGAAGACGTCGCCCACGCGCGGGATATCCTGGAAGATGAGTTTGTTGTCCCGCAGGTAATCGATGCTCCAGACCTTGTTGGCGATCACGCTCCTGACGGTGCTGAACAGATGGTCGGCGAGCGGCGCGGGATCGATGGGACCCTTTCCTGCGTACTCGTCGGGGAAGCATTCGTCCAGCCTCCACCGGGCGTTCGAGACCACGTCGCGCTCGAAGTAGCGCGTGATGTAGACATCCGGGGTCTTCGGAGAGCGCCCGATGTGGTCGGCGATCCGGGCAAGCGCGCCCTTCTCGAGCAGATCGTCGGAATCGAGGAGCACCAGCCATTCGCCCGTCACCTGCTCCAAGCCCGCATTGCGGGACGGTCCGTCGCCGCGGTTGCGCTCGGCATGGATCACCTTGACCGCTTCATGCGTGCGGGCGATCGCGTCGACGATCGACGGCGTCATATCCGTCGACGCATCATCGACGATGACCACCTCGACCGGGACGTTGCGATCGGCCAAAGCGCTCGAGACGGATGCGAGCAGCGTGGACTCGCAGTTGTACGCGGGGATGAGGACGGAGAACAGGGGCCTGGCCATCGTCGCTCCTCCCTTCCCTATCGGAGAACGCTCTTGGCTTTACGGACGACGCGCGTCGCAAGTTCCTTTGCGAGCACGCGCGGGTCGGAATGGGCCTTGCGAATCTCGGACGAATAGGTCATGAGGTTCGCATTCTCGGTCTTGACGCGCGAGAGGACGTAGTAGAGGCACTCGTCGGGCTCGTGCTCGATCATGTAGCGGCAGAAGCGGTAGTGGTCCTCCTCGAACCACTCGCCCTCCTGCACCTGGTCGATCTCGAGGCGCGAGAAGCCTTCCTCCTTGAACGTGCCGAGCAGCGTGTTGAAGCCGTCGAGCGAGCGCATGACCATGAGGTTGGCGCGGAAGCCGTCGGATGCCCAGTTGCGGAAGGTGCGCTTGTAGGTCTCGTAGAGGCCGCGCTCCTCGAGGAACGCCTTGAGCGCGCAGAACGCGTGGTAGAAGTCGAGCGGAGCGGAGTCCGACGTGGCGAACGCGCTCGTCGGGTTGTTGATGCGATAGAGGTAGAGAACCTCGTCGAGCAGCGCAATGCGCTCCGCGGATGCGAGCGCGGAGCAAGTGAAGAGCAGGTCTGCCGTGCGGCGCACGTTCTGGAAGCGGATGCCCTTCGCCTTGAGGAAGCTCATGCGGAACATCTTGTTCCACACCCAGTTCTGGAAGGAGTTGAACAGCGTCGGCGCCATCTGCTCGGGTGCGAAGACGCCTCCGAGCTCGGAATCGGCACGGAATGCCCAGTCGCAGGGGAGCTTCTCCCCTGTCTGGTCATCGAGCGTCTCCACACGGAAGATCACGACATCGGCATCGGTCTCGTAACCGCGCTTGACGAGATGATCGAGCATCTGCGGCTCCACGAGGTCGTCGGCATCGACGCTCACGAGCCAGTCGCCTCGACAGGCTTCGAAGCCGGCGATGCGGGCACCGCCCTCGCCCTGGTTCTCCTGATGGATGACACGCACGCGCTTGTCCTCTGCGGCGAAGCGATCGAGGATCTCCGGGGTACTGTCGGTCGAGCCGTCGTCGACAATGATGAGTTCGAAGTTACCGAACGTCTGATCGAGGATGCGACGAACAGTATCCTCAATATATGACTCCGCGTTGTAGGCGGGCATGACGATGGAGACGTAGTTGTTGAAGTAGAGCGGGACCCTGAACTGAGGTACGACGTCAGCCGCAACCTCAACCTCATCATCGATTTCGACCGCTTCCTCTTCTTCGACCTCAGTTTCAGATTCATTAACCTTTATTCGCCCGATGACGAACTTCTTGAAGAGGCGTCCCGCATAGCCGACGGGGCCCTCCTTCTTCAGGAGCGTGGCGGCATTGAACGCCTTCTGCTTGATGCGGTCCTCGACCGACTTCTCGCCGAGATCCCACTCGCGGATGAAGGCATCGGGGTCAGATATGATGCGGTTGAGCACGTACCACTTGCCCGACTCGAAGCGGCCGAGGTCGAACGAGCCGCGCTCGAAGTCCGCCTTGAACTCCTCGCTCATACGATGCGCGAGCTCCTCGTGGTACTTGCGATGCACACGGTTGTAGTTCCACATGTAGGCATCGAACTTCATGTAGGCAGCGATCTTGCGGAGCGTCTCGGGATCCTCGACGCCATCCTCATCGATGATGCGGTCGATCTCCTCGTACTCTCCGAACAGGACGAACGCCTTGTCCTTCGAGTTGACGGAGCTGCTGGAGTTGTCCTGGCGGTAGTTCACGATGACGTCGCGCAGCAGGTAGAGGCGCTTGGCCTTGGAGAGCACGTTGAAGGTGAACGAGGAATCCTGATAGGAGGCGCCGGGCGTCTCGCGGCACGTTATGCCGTTCTCGCGGATGAAGGCGGTCCGGTAGATGGCCGACCAGATGGAGGCCTTCACGTAGAAGATGCGCTCGTAGTCGAGCGGCTTGATGACGCGCTCGGCGCAGCTGTAGTCGAAGCGGCCGGGCCTGTCCTCGGGGATGTCGGTGTTCTCGAAGATGTCGAAGTACTCGAAGCGCTCGGGATCGGTCCAGTACAGGTTGAAGCAGCCCTTCACCATATCGGCGTCGTTGGCCTTCGCCGCGTTGTAGAGCTTCTCGTACGCGTCGGGCTCGGCGAAGTCGTCCGACTCGAGGATGCCGAGGTACTCGCCGGTCGCAGCGGCGAAGCCCCTGTTGATGGAAACGCCGTAGCCTGAGTTGACGTTGTCGATGATGCGGATACGCGGATCCTCCTCGGCGAGCCTGCCCACGATGTCGCGCGAGCCGTCCTTCGACCCGTCGTTCACGATGATGATCTCGATGTCCTCGAGCGTCTGCTCCATGAGGCTGCGGATGCTCTGCTCAACATAGCGCTCCACATTGTAGACGGGCATGACGATGGAGACTTTAGGCTGCATACGGGCTTCCCTTCGCAAACGGGCGATGTTCATTTCATTAAGGGTAACACGACGGTCGGCTTGCCATTCATGAGCGGATCGGCTGCGCGAGAACAACGCAAAGAGCCGCCCTATCCCAGCGCGTACTTCGCCAGCACGCGCTTGAGCTGACGGCACCACGGATCCCAGATCAGAGCTAGGAAAGCGACGGTCGCCGCACCGTGCAGGCAGTCGAGCGGGAGGCTCGCGAGCAGGGCTGCGGCGCTCGTCTGCCAGGTGAAGGGGCGCACGTACCCCACGATGTGCATGCCGTCCATGATCAGGCCGAAGATGATGGCGGAGACGAAGCCCCATGCGAGCACGTGCACCTTGGAATCGAGCAGGCCCTTCTCGGCGAGGATGGCGGAGAGGTAGCCGATGAGCCCCCATGCGTACATCTGCCACGGCGTCCAGGCACCTTGGCCGAAGAAGAAGTTCGACGCGAAGGCTGCAAGCGCGCCGACCGCGAACCCGCTCTGCCGGCCGAGCATGGCACCCGCGACGATGCAGATCGCGGTCACGGGCTTGACGTCGGGGAACGCGGCGAAGATCACACGACCTGCCGCGGCGATCGCAGCGCACACGACCACGGGCAGGACCTGCCTGAGCGCAGGACGCGAAAGCTCGAGCGAGCCGAGCATGAGCGCGAGGACGAACAGGACGCAGGCAAGTGTGAGCGCCGCCGTCGCGCGGATGTCGCTCGCGAGGAAGAGCGCGAGGATGATGGGCATCGCGAGCAGCGCCGGCAGCTCGAGCGCGCGCATAAGGCGGGAGAGCCCGCGAAGGCCCTCCCCCGAAGTGCTTTCGATCTGGTCGGGCATCGTCGCCTAGACCGCCCTGATCTGGAACGTCGTCGCGCTGGAAGAGTTCCCGAGCTGCACGTTCGCCCCCGTCCTGGGCGTCGAGGTGCCGAGGCACAGGTAGTAGCTCGGATTGACCGCAGAGGCGATCTTGTATCCCCCGGACGTGCTCGTGATGACCCAGCGCTGGTCGAGCCATCCCACCGCATGGTACTGCTGGATGTTCGCGCCGATCACCGCCTCCGATCCCGCGAGGTCGATCACGCACCCGGAGTTGACGTTCTCGATCTTGTAGCCGTTCTGGCTCGCATCCCAGGTGAAGCGGAAGCGCTGGTTGGATGCGTTGGTATCGGTCGCGAGGCTGATGTTCGCGCGGTCGGCCGTCGAGGCGCCCTCGACGGCGAGCACGAGCGTGGGCGAGGACGCCACGGCGATCTCGTAGACGCCATCGTCGAGCACGCGTCCCGTCGTCGGCGTCGAGGAACCGCCGATCTGCTCGTAGAACTCGAAGTCGAGGTCGACATCGCCCGAGATGCCCGCGACGCTTCCCGTCCAGCTGCACTGCCAGAGGCGGTAGCTGCCGCTGTACTGGCATTCGCTGTAGATCTGGGCGATCCACTTCGACCACTGGTTGAAGACGGGCGAGGTGAAGCTGGCCTCCCACCAGCTGAGCATGGAATACACGCCCGGCTGGTATCCGGCTGCTTCGATGCGCGTGCAGAACGTGGTCGCGATCGTGGCGAACGTGGCGGGCGAGAGGTTGCCCTGCGTGTTGACGTCCTCGATATCGGCGTAGACGGGATAGCTGGGCGCATGGCCCTTGAGGGCGTTGATGACGCCATCAGCCTCCTTGGCCGCCTGGCTCGAGTTGGTGGCGTACGAGTACACGTAGACGCCGTAGGGTATGCCGAGGCGCTCGCACTCGCTGGCGTTGCGCTGGAACTCGGCATCGACGCCGAAACCGGCGCCGGAGTGGAGGCCGTAGCCTATGCGCAGGATCGCGAAGGTGATGCCGTCGGCCTTGACCTTCTCCCAGTCGATCGTGCCGTTCCACTCGCTCACGTCGACGCCCTTGGCGATGGCGCCATTGATTATGGACCCGTCGCTGCTGACCCATCCGTCATTCGTCCAAGACCACGCGGGAGCAGTGGATGTCTTCACGAATCTTCCGCTCGAATCGAAGCGGCACTGGACACCGTCGACCGTGTATGACCCGCCTTTGTACATTTTGCCCGTCTCACGGTCAAAGAAATAGTCGCTGCCGTTGTAATCATGAACCCAGCCATAACCCATTGAACCAGGAGGACCCCAAACGCTTCCCTCGGGACGGAAGTAGTAAGAATCTCCGTCAACTTCGAAAATACCGTCCATATACATATGGCCATCGGTACGGTCGAAAAAGTAGTTGTATGCAGGGTCACCGTATTCGCGAATCCACCCTGAGCCCATCGAACCTGCGGGACCCCAGGGGCTGCCCTCGGGACGAAGGTAGAAATACCTCCCATCGATTTTGAAGATGCCGTCTTGGAGGAAATCGTACGTTTCGGAATCGATAAAGAAGCGATATCCTCCGTCGTTAACCCAACCAGTCTTAACCGCACCATCAGAACCGAAGAAATACGTTTTCCCGTCGATTTCGAGTTTGCAGTCTCTGGCCATCTTGCCCGTTTCCCTGTCGAAGAAGTAGTCCTTCGCAGGGTCACCGTACCCGTTGACCCAGCCCTTGCCCATTGAGCCCTCGGGGCCATACTCGCTGTCCGCGAGACGGAAATAGTAGGAATCGTCCCCGATTGCATGGATTCCCGTGTACATCTTTCCATCGGAACCGAAGAAGTATGTGGCGCCTTCGATCTGCACCCAACCAGTCTGCATTGCACCGGAATCATTGAAGAAGTACTTGGCTTGACCATCTACGTCAAAGATGCCATCTCTATACATCCTGCCCGTCTCACGGTCAAAGAAGTAATTGGCTGCGGGGCTGCCATAGCCATAAACCCACCCTGCGCCCATAGAACCCTCGGGACCCCAAGCACTTCCAGCGCCTCGGAAGAAATAAAACTCCCCCTCGATCTCATAGATTCCACCAGATAATGGTCTTCCCGTAGCCGGATCGAGATAGTAGCGATAGCCTCCGACATCCGCCCAACCAGTCTGAACTGCCCCGTCTGCACCAAAGAAATAGGTGCCTCCATCAACTGAAGCTATACGGTCAGAATACATTTTGCCTGTCATACGATCGAAGAAATAATCGCAACCAGCGTAGTCGTACACCCATCCTTTTCCCATAGAACCAGCGGGGCCCCAAGGGCTGCCTTCGGAGCGGAAATAGTAGTGGTCTCCACCGTCAACCGCGAAGATACCTCCCACATACATCTCGCCCGTTTCCCGATCGAAGAAAAAGTCGTAGCCGTTGTAGCCGTACACCCATCCGTAGCCCAAAGAACCTTCTGGCCCCCAGTAGCTCCCCGCAGGACGGAAGTAGTAGTAGCTGCCACCGACTTGGTAAATGCCGTCCGAGAGGCGTTCGCCTGTGAGGGGATCGATATAGAACGTGTATCCATTTAGCGCTACCCAACCGTAGCGCACTGCACCATCATCACCGAAAACATAGGATGTGCCATCAACCACGTACTCGCCACCTGCAAGCATCATTCCCGTAGTACGGTCGAAAAAGTAGTTGTTACCCCCGTAGCCGTAAACCCAGCCCTTTCCCATCGAACCAACAGGACCCCAGGGATTCCCCTCGCCGCGGAAGTAGTAGCTATCCCCGTCAATTTGGAAGATGCCATCCTTGAACATTTTTCCATCGGCTCGATCGAAGTAATAATCATTCCCGTAATAGTCGCGGACCCATCCCGAGCCCATAGAGCCTTCGGGTCCCCAGATGCTATTCGCAGGGCGGAAGTAGTAGCTCTCACCATCGACCTCGTAGATGCCGTCCTTGAGATACTCGCCCGTCTCGGTATCAAGGCAGAAGGTATAGCCATCGATTACTTGAAACTCACCCGTAATTGCAAAAGCGCTCTTGGGAAGAGCCGCTAAAGCTGCGAGTACGACTATCAAGGCGAATATGATGCTATAGGGAATCCTTAGCCGGGAAAAAGAACTCGACATTGAAACCAACTCCATGTGAAAGGACAGCGTTCTTCGTTCGTTTAAGGCATCTTTCTCGCAAGATTATACCGTAAGAGCTTGAAAGCCATCTCACAGCCGCACCTTCATGTTCGACCTACAGGAAAACACGACATCGTCACAGTCATAGCAAACTCCTGCTAGAATTAATAAGTTGCAACTACCATGCCTTTGGAGGACAGAACCGTGCTTTCCGTTGAAGAACAGCTGAAGGTCATCACCTCGGGAACCATGCAGATCGTGCCGATGGAGGAGCTCAAGGCGAAGCTCGCCAAGGGCGTGCCGCTGAACATCAAGCTCGGCGTCGACCCCACCTCCCCCGACCTGCACCTCGGCCATGCCGTGCCGCTGCGCAAGATGCGCCAGTTCCAGGACCTCGGCCATCGCGTGACCCTCATCATCGGCAACGGCACCGCGCTGATCGGCGACCCGTCCGGCCGCGACTCAACCCGCCCGCCTCTCACCGAGGAGCAGGTCGAGGCCAACGCCAAGACCTACGTCGAGCAGGCCATGAAGGTGCTCGACCCCGAGCGCACCACGATCGTCCACAACGGCGAGTGGCTGAAGCCCCTCGACCTCTCCAAGATGCTCGGCCTCATGAGCAAGTTCAACGTCGCACGCATCCTCGAGCGCGAGGACTTCCACAAGCGCTACGAGGACGGCCGCTCCATCGCCCTGCACGAGTTCATCTACCCGGTGCTGCAGGCGTACGACTCCGTCGTCATCGAGGCCGACCTCGAGATGGGCGGCAACGACCAGATCTTCAACCTGCTCGCGGGGCGCAACCTCATGCGCGCCGAAGGCATGGAGCCGCAGGTCGCGCTCACGGTGCCCCTGCTCGTGGGCCTCGACGGCGTCAAGAAGATGTCCAAGAGCTACGGCAACTACGTCGGCCTCACCGACGAGCCCAACGACATGTACGGCAAGCTCATGTCGATCAGCGACGAGATCATCCCGATGTACTTCCGTCTCTGCTCCACGCTCACCGTGGACGAGATCGACGAGATCGACGCAGCCTTCGCGGACGGCTCTGCCGACCCCTACAAGATGAAGCGCGCGCTCGCCCGCAACATCGTGGACCTCTACCACGGTGCCGGCGCAGGCAAGCTCGCCGAGGATGCCTTCGACGCTCAGTTCAAGCGCAACGAGGTTCCCGACGACGTGCCCGAGTTCTCGATCGCGCTCGAGCCCAACGCCGACGGCCTCATCTACCTCGCCAAGGTCATGGTCGACTGCAAGCTCGCCTCCTCCGCCGGTGAGGCGCGCCGCGCCATCGATGGCGGAGCCGTGAAGATCAACGGCGAGGCCGTGGCCCCCAAGGGCTACAACGTGGCTCCCGAGCTGCTCGTCCCGGGCACCGTCCTCCAGTCGGGCAAGCGCAAGTGGGCGAAGCTGGTGTAGTGGCCGCCCAAGCCAACAGGATCCCCGAGCTCCTTGCCCCCGCCGGGGAACCGAAGGCGTTCTACGCCGCCCTCGCCGGAGGTGCCGACGCCATCTACTGCGCGCTCGGCAACGACTTCAACGCGCGGCGCATGGCCGACAACTTCACGCCCGAGACGTTCGAGCGCGCCTGCCGCGACGCGCATCTCGCCGATGCCCGCGTCTACGTGACCATCAACATCGTGATCCAGGACGACGAGATGGAGCGGGCGCTCGCGACCGTCGTGCAGGCGTGGGGGCTCGGCGCCGATGCCTTCATCATCCAGGATTGGGGACTGTTCGACGAGATCCGCCGGCGTTGGCCCGAGGTCGAGTGCCACATCTCCACGCAGGCCAACATCCATGATGCGCGCGGTGTGCGCTGGTGCGGCGAGCACGGCGCCGAGCGCGTGACCCTCTCGCGCGAGCTCTCGCTGCCCGAGATCGCAGCCATCTCGCGTGAGGGCGTCGATCTGGAGTGCTTCGGCCACGGCGCCATCTGCTTCTGCTACTCGGGCATCTGCCTCATGAGCTCCTTCTTCGGTGGGCGCTCGGCAAACCGCGGCATCTGCGCGCAGCCCTGCCGTCTGCCCTACGAGCTCGTCGACGAGCGCGGGGAGAACCTCCTCGCCCCCGGACGCGAGCGCCCGCTCTGCCCCAAGGACTTCTACTCGTTCGGGGATCTTGCCGCGATGGCCGAGGCGGGCGTGGGCTCGCTCAAGGTCGAGGGGCGCATGAAGTCGCCCGACTACGTCTACGCCGTCATCTCCGCCTACCGCGGCGCGCTTGACGACCTCACGGCAGGACGTCCACCCGCGCCCGGAGAGGATGCTGCACGCAAGAGGCAGCTCAAGCGCGCCTTCAACCGCGACTTCACGAACGCCTACCTCAAGGGGACCTCGGATGACGAGCTCATGAGCTACGAGCGCTCGAACAACCGCGGAGAGCTCGTGGGCCGCGTCTCGTTCGCCGAGAAGCTCGAGGACGAGGTGCGCGCGTCCAAGCCCAAGGAGGGCGGGCGCGTGAGGCTCCGCCGCCATCCGCGCGCACGTCTGCATATCGCGCTCTCTGCGCCCTCGAGATCCGTCCCAGCTCGGACATCTCGCAGTTCTTCACCGCGCCCGTCGCGGCGAACGCCCAGGCAGGCGACGAGATCGAGGTCATCGGCGTGCGGACGGCGGACATCGGCAGCGACGTGCGCGTCATCCGCAGCCAGGCCGCCTTCGACGACGTCGACCGCGCGCTCTCACGCCCCGTCGCCCGCAAGCGCGCCGTGGACGTGCGCATCCGCGCGCGTCTCGGAGAGCCGTTCTCCGTCGAGCTCACCTGTCCGGAGACGGGAGTATCCGCGCGTGCCGAGGGCTTCGCCGTCGAGCCCGCCCGCACCAAGGAGGTCGGCGAGGACGAGCTCGTCGAGCACGTGTGCCGCATGGGCACCACGCCCTTCGAGCCCCGCGAGGTCTCCTGCGAGCTCGATGCCGGCTGCGGCATGGGATTCTCCGCCGTCCATGCGGTGCGTGCCGAAGCCTGCGCGAAGCTCGAGCAGGCGATTCTCGCGCCGTACGCGCAGCGCAATCTGGAATTGGGGACGGTTCCTTTTTCCAGGTCGATAGGCAACCCTGAGAAAGGAACCGTCCCCGAATGCAGGTCGCACGAAGCGGAGGTGTGCGCGCTCGTCGCAACGCCCGAAGCCGCTGAAGCCGCCCGCTCCGCAGGCGCAACGCGCATCTACGCATCGGCCGATGCGCTCGCCGAGGGCACCTGGCCCGCAGGCGTCATCCCCTGGCTCGACGAGGTCTGCCGCGAGGCCGACCGCGCCCGCCTCGATGCCGCCGTCATCCCCGCATCCCCCGTCGCCGTGGGCACCATGTCCGGCTTCGCCCATGCGGTCGAGTGCGGCGCCGACCCCGAGGTCCGCCCCTGCATCCCCGTCCACAACGCGAGCACCATCGCGGCCTTCGAGCGCTGGGGCGCCGTGTCGTTCTGGCTCTCCCCCGAGCTCACCCTCGAGCAGATCGGACGGATCGCACCCAGCGCGACCGTACCCGTCGGCATGGTCATCTCGGGCCGCGTGCGCGTGATGACCTCCGAGCACTGCGTCCTCCAGGCAGCCGACCGCTGCATCCACGACTGCGCACGCTGCAGCCTGCGCACCCGCGACCTGCGCCTCAAGAACATCGACGGCCATCTGCTGCCGGTGCGCACCGACATCCACGGCCGCTCCCGCATCTACAGCGCGTGGCCGATCGACCTGACGCCCCAGATCCCCGAGCTGCTCCGCGCGGGCGTCTCGCGCTTCATGTCCGACGGCACGCTGCTCGACCCCGAGCAGACCGCGCGCGCCGTCACCCGCATCATCCGCGCGCTCGAGGCGGCCGATGCGGGCCGACGTCCCGCGGAAAAGGATCCGAACACAATGAGCGGACATCTCTTCGCCGGAATTGGGTAATATCTATCTGTCTTCTAGGATTGTCACCGAAGGAAGGTCATCTCAATGGCAGTCAACCGCGAGCTTCTCGAATCCACCGTCAACGTCATCCGCCAGAGCCTCCAGGCAGACGGCGGCGACCTTGCACTCATCGACGTCAACGACGAGGGCGTCGTGACCCTCGAGATGCAGGGCGCCTGCGCAGGCTGCCCGCTCGCCGCATACGATATGAGCGAGGGCATCGAGCGCATCCTCATCGAGCATGTGCCCGGTGTCACGAGGGTCCAGCCGGCCATCTAGCCCCGCGAACCCATGTGGCTTGACGAACTCTACCATACGCTCGACCCCATCGCGTTCGCCTTCGGGCCGATCGAGGTGCGCTGGTACGGCCTCGCCTACCTGGCGGGTTTCGTGTGCGCCGGCCTCATCGCCTACGCTTACGCCAAGCGCTGGAAGCTCGACCTGACGGGCGACGACATCTACTCGGTCATGCTCGCCATCGCCTTCGGCATCATCATCGGCGGGCGCCTGGGCTATGTCATCTTCTACGGCGCAGGCTACTACCTGGAGCACCCGCTCGAGATCGTCATGCTCAACCAGGGAGGCATGAGCTTCCATGGCGGGCTCGTGGGCGCCGTCGTCGGCTGCTACATCGTCGTCCGCTCGCTCAAGATCTCCTTCGCCACCCTCTGCGATCTCGTGGTCTGCGGCGCCCCGCTCGGCCTCTTCTTCGGCCGCTGCGCCAACTTCGTCAACGGCGAGCTCTGGGGCAAGGAGACGAACCTTCCCTGGGGCGTCATGTTCGAGACGGGCGGCGGCGTATACCGCCACCCCTCCCAGCTCTACGAGGCCCTGCTCGAGGGCATCGTGATCTTCCTCATCCTCTTCGCGCTGTCGCGCCGCGTCCCCGCACGCCCGCAGGGCACCTTCATCGGCACGTTCCTCGTGCTCTACGGCATCTTCCGCTTCCTCATCGAGTTCGTGCGCGTTCCCGATGCGCAGCTCGGATACCTCTTCGGCTTCATCACCATGGGCCAGCTCCTCTCGCTGCCGCTCGTCATCGTAGGTGCGGGGCTGCTCCTGTGGGCAGGCCGCGCGCAACGCCCGCAGATCGGGCATCTCGACTGACGCCGGCGTCTCGTTGCGCCGCATCCCCGCGCATCTGCTAGACTCATCTCATCCATAATCGAGGGCATGGCCGAGCGTCTGTTACGCCGATCATGGGATCCCGGTTCTACCCCGGGCCAGCACAGCCAGCTATGCTCAACCTGCCCTCTCGAGCCCCGCATATGCGGGAGAGGAGGCGGGTTATGAAAACCCCCAAGTTCAACATTGCCAAGAGCATCGCGTCCGTCGCGCTGACCCTCGTTTTGGGCATCGGCACTGCGGGATGCGCGGCGGGCGGCTCCGAGCAGGGCACCGTCGAGGACACCGGCGAGGGCATGCACATCACGATGGCGGTCATCGGTCCCGACGCCGACGGCAACCCCGAGCTCTACGCTCCCGAGATGGATTCGGTCGTCGCACCCGGATCGTCCGATGCCTGGGAGCTCAGCCAGACGCTCTTCGGTATGGGCGATCTCACCTACGACGCATCCAACTCCGATTACGGCATCATGCTCAACTCCATCACCAGCCCCGTGGACGGCACCGTGCTCGCATGGGACGAGGCCACCGGCTGCTACTGGCAGCTCTTCGTGAACGGCGTGGCTGCCGAGGCGGGCATCTCCGGCATCGAGCTCGAGGACGGGATGAGCATCGTGTGGTACTACTCCGCCTTCGGCGATTCCCTGCCCGAGGATATCAGCGCGCTTCCGCAGGCCGCCTAGCCGTCCGCATGGACAAAGCCGCGTTCCAGACATTCCATCCTGCTGTGCCCGCAGTCCTCTTCGCGGGCATCATCGCGCTCACGATGTTCGGCCTCGAACCGCACCTCGTGGGCGCATCCCTCGTGTCGGCTACGCTGTTCGCGCTGGCGACCCAGGGCGTTGCCACCGCGTTGGACAAGCTGCGCTGGCAGCTCCCGCTGCTCTTCCTCATCTGCATCATCAACCCGCTCTACTCGGCGAACGGCACGACGCTGCTCTTCAAGCTCGGACGCTTCTACATCTACGCCGAGAGCCTCGCGTACGGCCTCGTGATGGGCGCGCTGCTCATCGCGGTGCTCATGTGGATCGAGGGCATGGCGTACGTCGTCGGCCATGACGAGCTGCTCGCCCTCGGCCGGGGCGCGTTGCCGACCATCTCGCTCATGGCGTCGATGACGATGCGGCTCGTGCCGCAGCTCGTGCGCCGTGCATCCTCGGTCAGAACGGCGCTCGACGCGACCACGGCGTCCGGGGCGAACGGCGACGGGAAGGCTGCACGCGTCCGCGTGATGGATGCGCTCATGTCGTGGGCCCTCGAGGATTCGCTCGAGCGCGGGGACGCCATGCGGGCACGCGGCTGGGGAGCTTCCGCTCGGCGCAGCAGCTACGACGCCCATCCCTTCCGTCTGCGCGATCTTGTCGCGCTGACGGTCGTCGTCTGTCTCATCGTGCTTGCCGCAGCCTGCGTGCGCGCCATCATGGGCGGCTGGAACTTCTATCCGAGCATGACGGGAACGTCGGAGATCGCAGCCCTCGTACCCGCCGTGCTGCTCTACGTCCTTCCGCTCGCGGTCCTCGCCGTCGAGCGCATCCGCTGGGAGCTGCTCCCATGAGCGCCGCGATCGAGCTCGTCGGCCTCTCGTTCTCCTATCCGAACGCAGATGAGCCGGTCTTCGAGGAAGCGAGCATTGCCATCGAGGAAGGTGCCTTCGCGGTGCTCGCGGGTCCGACCGGTTCGGGCAAGACGACGCTGCTGCGCCTGCTCAAGCCCGAGATCGCCCCTGCGGGCGCGATTTCAGGCGAGCGTCGCATGTTCGGCCGCGACGTCGCCGATCTGACGGCGCGCGAGTCGGCGGAGACCATCGCCTTCGTCTTCCAGGACCCCGCGAACCAGATCGTCTGCGATACCGTCTGGCACGAGCTCGCCTTCGGCCTCGAGAACCTCGGGATGCCGACGGACGAGATGCGCCTGCGCGTGGCGGAGACCTGCACCTACCTCGGCATCGGACCCTGGTTCAGAATGCGCTGCGAGGAGCTCTCGGGCGGCCAGCAGCAGGTGCTCGCGCTTGCGTCGGCGCTCACGATGCGACCGCGCCTGATCCTGCTCGACGAGCCCACCTCCATGCTCGACCCGGTCGCCGAGAAGGAGTTCCTCTCGCTGCTCTTCCGCGCGAACCGCGAGCTCGGCACGACAGTGGTCGTGGCGACCCACAAAGCCGGCATCTATCGGAGCTACGCGACGGAGGCATGGCGCATCGAGGGCATGCGCATCGAGCACGTCGGATTCGACGAGCTCGTGCAGCCCCATGCGCAGATCGCATCGCAGCCCTCGTTTGCGGACGATGCCCGCACCATCCTCCTCGATGATGCTTGGTTCCGCTACCGCCGCGGCGGGGAGTGGGTGCTCCGCGGCTTCGACCTCGCCGTCGCAAAGGGAGAGACGTGCGCCCTTATCGGCGGGAACGGCAGCGGCAAATCGACCGTGCTGTCCCTTATCGCAGGAATCGGCAAGCCCCAGCGCGGGCGCTGCACCAACAGGCTCGCAGCGTCGCAGGCCTTCCTGCCCCAGAATCCCAAGGCGCTGCTTGCCCGCGAGACGGTCGCCGAGGAGCTGGGCGAATGGGCACCGACCTGCGGCTATGGGGATGCCGAGGTAGCCGGAGCCCTCGAGCGCATCGGGCTATCCGGCAAGCGGGCGAGCCATCCCTACGACCTGTCCGGCGGCCAGCAGCAGCTCCTCGCCCTCGAGAAGCTCCTGCTCGCGCGCCCCGGACTCCTGCTCCTCGATGAGCCGACCAAGGGCCTCGACGCCTCCGCGGCGGAGGCCGTCGCGTTGCGGCTCGAGGAGGCCCGTGCCGGCGGAACCACCATCGTCATCGCGTCCCACGACCTCTCCCTCGTACGGCGTCTCGGCGCGAGCGTGACGCTCCTTTTCGACGGACAGGCCTCGGCGACGCTGCCCTGCGATGCGTTCTTCGAGCGCAGCTGGCTGCTCGGAACCTGACTCCGCTCCCGTCCCGTTCCTTGCATCTCTGTAAAAGCGCCATACCCCTCGCGCATCTGCGGCATGAGCTGGTATCATGTAGGAGTTAGGCTTCTTAGGAGGAAAAGCTCATGCGTAAAGCCAGAATCAGCATCGTCCTTCTGCTGCTCTCGGGTCTTCTCCTGCTTCCGATGCCCGCGTTCGCAGAAGGCGAGGAGCAGGCATCGGACGCGGTTGCAGATGCAACCGTGCTGTCCGAGGAGGCGACGGAGGAGCAGGCGGATTCCCTCGACGGCGCGATCGACGCTGTTCCCGCAGATGCTCCCGAGCCCACGTCGGGCGAGGTCGAGATTCCCATGCTCGGCGAACCCGAGGAGCCCGTCCATGAGGACGGTTGGGAGACCACGGACGAGGGCACGTTCTACTGGTCCGGCGGATCCAAGGTGACCGGATGGCTCGAACTCGACGGCTTCCGGTTTTATCTCGATCCGTCTGACGGGCATGTGTTGTCAGGCGGCATCTACGAGATCGATGGTGCAAAGTACTACTTCCGCCCTGCAGGCAGCCTCTGGGGTCCCGAGGGTTCGATGGGTACGGGCTGGCTCTACGGATCCTACAATCCTGCAACCGATTTGTTCTTCGACCGCGAGACCGGAGCACTTGTCGAGACCGGTTGGCTCAAAGACGGGGATACCTGGTACTACATCGATCCTTCCACTGACGCTCCCCTCTCGGGCGGCATCTACGAGATCGACGGCGAGTCCTACTACTTCCGACCGGAAGACAGCCCCTGGGGGCCCGCGGGGTCGATGGGCGTCGCATGGGTGCGCGGC
>CADBJR010000028.1:0-1451 GCA_902795065.1 uncultured Coriobacteriaceae bacterium | reverse complement strand
ATATACGAGATCGACGGCGCCAAGTACTACTTCCGCGGCGAGGGGAACCCCTGGGGGCCCGCGGGGTCCATGGGCAGGGGCTGGATCTACGGAACCGGCGAACCCGCATGCACCTACTTCTTCGACCGCTCCACGGGCGAGATGTCAACAGGCGCCCGGAAGGTAGACGGCTCCTACTACTTCTTCGGCAATAGCGGCGCCCTGCAAACCGGCTGGATCGAAGACGCCGGCGAGAGGTACTATTGCAGCGAAGACGGCAGCATGTATGTCGGCGGCATCTACGAGATCGACGGCGAGTCCTACTACTTCCGACCGGAAGACAGCCCCTGGGGGCCCGCGGGATATACGAGATCGACGGCGCCAAGTACTACTTCCGCGGCGAGGGGAACCCCTGGGGGCCCGCGGGGTCCATGGGCAGGGGCTGGATCTACGGAACCGGCAATCCTGAAACCGACTCATTCTTCGATCGCTCCACGGGCAGGCTCGTCGAATCCGGTTGGCTCAAGGACTATAGCACCTGGTACTACATCGACCCCAACACTGGAAACTATTTCAAGAACGGCATCTACGAGATCGACGGCGAGAAGTACTACTTCCGCCCGAACGGCGTCATGGGTCGCGGCTGGCTCACGAACTACGGCAGCCCCGCCGCCAACTACTTCTTCGACCGCTCGTCGGGCAAGATGTACCGCAACGGCACCTACATCATCGATGGATGGCCGTATAAGGCCGACGCGGAAGGGAAGCTCAAGCGGGAGCCCTCGCGCTACCCCTACATGATGTCGATAGCGCAGGATTACTCCAGCCCGACAGGCTATCTCATCCTCATCGATGCCGGGAACAACGTCATCTGCGTCTATCAGGGCTATTACGGCAACTGGGTTCCCGTCAAGGAGTCCCTCTGCTCCACTGGCGCACCGGCCACGTACACGCCGAGCGGCGTCTACTACTCCGGCGCTCAGGGCTACAGCTTCAGCGGCGACGGCCACACCTGCTACTACTACACCCAGATCTACGGCGACGTCCTCATCCACTCGATCCTCTACCACGAGTACACCTTCGACGTCCTCGATGGCAGGCTCGGCTACCACATCAGCGGCGGATGCGTGCGCTGCCCGCTCGATGTCGCCAAGTGGATCTACGACAACATCCCCTACTACACCAAGATCGTGGTCTTCCGCTAAGCGGGCGTCCAGAACACCGACTTCGAGCACGGACCTCAGGGTCCGTGCTATTTTATCCCGCGGACCTTTCTCCTTGCGTCCTCTACAGTCATGGCAAACCCGTGATGATTCCGACCTCCGAACCGTTTGCCCGTATAATAGATGTGTATGTGCGTACGTAAGGAGGCACTATGGGTATCCGCTCCCGCAGGGCACGCTCGCATTCCAAGACCCACGTCGTGGGCTTCACGATCGCCGGTTTCTTCGGCTTCATGGCCATGCTCGCCG
>CADBJR010000027.1 GCA_902795065.1 uncultured Coriobacteriaceae bacterium | reverse complement strand
ACGGAAGAGGTGCTGATGGCCTTCGTACATCTCCACAACCACTCGGATTTCTCCATCCTCGACGGTGCGACGCGCATCTCCGACATGGTCGATTCCGCCGTGCGCATGGGCATGCCCGCCATCTCCCTCACCGATCACGGCTACCTGTTCGGCATCCCCAACTTCGACCTCGCCTGCCGCCGCCACAACGACGACCAGGCCGACCTCAAGCAGTGGAAGCACGACCGCGAGTGCTTCCAGAAGGGCTGGACCCTCGAGGAGCCCGAGCCCGACGCGCCCGATGCCGCGCCGCACGACCGCACCCATGCCCAGTGGGAGCGCGATTGCGCCGCATGGGACCGTGCGCATGATCTGGCAGACGTCGACGCAGCCATGCCCGACCCGCTCATCAAGCCCATCTTCGGCTGCGAGGCCTACTTCATCACCGACGACGCGATCGAGAAGGTCTCGGCCACCCAGCGTCGCTACCATATGATCCTGCTCGCCAAGGACGAGACGGGCTACCACAACCTGCTCAAGATGATGTCCGAGGCCGCCAACGAGATGTTCTACTACCGGCCCCGCACCACGCTCGCCATGCTCGAGCGCTACCATGAGGGCCTCATCTGCACCTCCGCCTGCGTGCAGGGCATCGTCCCCCAGAACATCCTCGACGGCTACCTCGACGAGGCGGAGAAGTGGGCCCGCACCTTCCAGGGCATCTTCGGCGACGACTTCTACATCGAGATCCAAGACCACGGGCTCACCTTCCGCAACGGCTGGACCGACGAGTCGCTCTCGAAGCACCTGGTCAAGCTCGCGAACCGCCTGGGCATCAAGGTCGTCGCGACCAACGACGTCCACTACCTCACGCGTGCGGACGCCCCCACGCAGGACACCATGAGCTGCATCGGCACCAACTCCAAGATCGATGACGTCAACCGCAAGCGCATGGAGGGCACCGAGTTCTACCTCAAGTCCGAGGACGAGATGCGCGCGCTCTTCGCCTGGTGTCCCGAAGCGCTCGACAACACCCTCGAGATCGCGGCCAAGTGCAGCTACGAGCTCGACTGGTCGCACATGTACCTGCCCAAGTTCCCGCTGCTCGACCCCGGCGAGACCTCCGAGGAGCGCTTCCGCAAGGAGTGCGAGGAGGGCCTCGCGCGCCGCTACGGCCCCGACTGGCGCAACGTCACGATCGCCGGCGTCAACGTGCTCGAGCGCTTCGAGCTCGAGTACGACGTCATCTGCACCAAGGGCTTCGCCGACTACTTCCTCATCGTGCAGGAGTACGTGCGCTGGGCCAAGCAGAACGGCATCGGCGTGGGGCCGGGCCGTGGCTCGGCCGCCGGCGCCATCGTCGCCTACGCCATGGACATCACCACCTTCGACCCGCTCGAGAACGGCCTCATGTTCGAGAGGTTCCTCTCCGTCGAGCGCTCCGAGATGCCCGATATCGATATGGACTTCGACGACGAGCGGCGCCTCGAGGTCGTGCAGCACGTGCGCGAGCTCTACGGCTCCGAGCGCGTGTGCCACGTCATCACCTACTCCACGATCAAGGCCAAACAGGCCATCAACGACGCAGCCCGCGTGCTGGACTACCCGGTGTGGATGGGCCAGAAGCTCTCGAAGATGATCTCGAGCGCGCCCAACGCCACGCTGTTCGCCACGCCTGCGCGGTCCTCATCACGCCCACGCCCGTGAACGACCACGTGCCCACCAAGCTCGACACCAAGGGCGGCGTCGAGATCACCCAGTACGAGGGCCACTCGGTCGCCGACATGGGTCTGCTCAAGATGGACTTCCTCGGCCTGCGCACCCTCACGGTCATCTCGAAGGCGCTCAAGAACATCCGCGCCAACTACCCCACGCCAGCAGATATCGAGCGCATGCCGCCCGCGGTGCGCGCCACCATCAAGCCGGGCGCCACCTGCGTCGACATCGACGTCGACAAGATCCCCTTCGACGACCCCGCGATCTTCGCGCTCATGGGCCGCGGCCACACCGCAGGCGTGTTCCAGATCGAGTCCGCGGGCATGACGTCGACGATCAAGGGCATGCAGCCCAGGGAGTACAAGCAGGTCGTCGCACTCATCGCCCTCTACCGCCCGGGCCCGCTCGGCGCCGGCATGGTCGACCTGTACATCAACCGTATGAACGGCAAGGAGGAGATCGCCTTCTACGACGAGCGCCTCCAGGACATCCTCTCCGAGACCTACGGCACCATCGTGTACCAGGAGCAGGTCATGCAGATCTCGGTCGCGATGTGCGGGTTCTCCAAGGGCGAGAGCGACTCGCGCGTGCGCAAGCCCGTGGCCAAGAAGAAGATCAAGCTCCTCACCAGCACCGAGTTCCACTGGGAGGACGGTCGGGACGAGACCACCTACGACCACTGGATGAACGGCGCGGTGCGCAACGGCTACAGCCGCGAGATCGCCCAGAAGATCTGGGACGACGTGCTCGAGTTCGCATCCTACGCCTTCAACAAGAGCCACTCCGCAGGCTACGCCATCCTCGTCATGCAGACCGCGTGGCTCAAGGCCTACTTCCCCAAGGAGTACATGGCCTCGGTCCTCACCTCCTACATGGGCAAGACCGACAAGATCACCCACTACATCAGCGCGTGCCGCCACGAGGGCATCAACATCCTCCCGCCGGACATCAACGAGAGCGGCAAGGACTTCACCGCCGTCCCCGAGGGCATCCGCATCGGCTTCGCGGGCATCCGCGGCGTGGGCGAGGGCGTGGGCGAGGCCATCATGGCCGAGCGCCAGAAGGGCGGCCCGTTCAAGAGCCTCTACGACTTCTGCGAGCGCGTCGACGGCACGCAGGCCAACCGCCGCGTCATCAGCGCCCTCATCAAGGCGGGAGCCTTCGACTCCACGGGCTACACCCGCATGCAGCTCATGCGCTTCATCGACGAGAACAACCCCGAGAATATCATCGACGCCTCGGTGCGCCGCCAGAAGGAGCGTGCGGTCGGCCAGCTTTCCATGTTCGACCTGTTCAGCGACGTCGCGGGCTTCTCGACCGACATTCCGGCGCCCGACGGCATCGAGTGGGACCGCAACCTCAAGCTCGCGTTCGAGCACGAGATGCTGGGCATCTACGTCTCCGACCACCCGCTGCGCCCCTACGAGTACGCGCTCGCCAAGGCGCGCGACTTCACGATGGGCGACATCGAGGCTTCCGAGGAGGTCCCCGATCCCGCCACGGGCGCCACGCGCACGCGCTACAAGGTGCCCGAGGGCCGTTCGATCCGCCTGGCAGGCATGGTCACGGGTCTCTCGAAGAAGAACACCAAGAACGGCGAGCCCATGGCGGTCTTCACGCTCGAGGACATGGAGGGCGAGGTCTCCTGCGTCTGCTTCCCCAAGCTCTACCGGCAGTGCGCCGCGGCGCTCGCGGGCCAGGTCGACGCCGAGACCGGCGAGACCACCGGCAACGTCTTCGTGAAGGCCTCGGGCAAGCTCGAGCGCTCCGACCGCGGCGACCAGTTCATCTGCAGCAGCATCGAGCCGCTCGTCCTCTCCGACGAGGCCAACCGTGCCAAGGTCATCGAGATCAACATCCCCGCGCGCATGCTCTCCCGCACGCGCATGGACGAGCTCGGGGCCATGTTCGGACGCTACCGCGGCATGGACCGCGTCGAGCTGCGCGTGGAGGGCTCGTCGGGCGAGACCATGCGCATGGAGCTGCCCAGCCGCGTCGATGCCCACAACATGGTGCTGCTTGCCGAGATCGCCGACCTCTTCGAGCGCCTCGCCACCGTCCGCGTGGTGTAGGAGGATTCCGGAGGCCCGTCTGCGGTACGGCAGCGCTACCCGTCCGCACCGATTCAAGGTATGATTATCCGCAAGAAGGGGATGACCCCCGAGAGAGAGGATGAGACATGGCAGAAGTCAAGTTCTATCGTTGCAACCATTGCGGCAACATCGTCGTGGTCGTCAAGGACGCGGGCGTCACGCCCATGTGCTGCGGCGAGAAGATGGAGCTGCTCGTCGCCGGCGCCACCGATGCCGCCGTCGAGAAGCACGTCCCCGTCGTCACCGTCGAGGGCGAGGACGTCATCGCCCGCGTCGGCGCGGTCGACCATCCCATGCTCGACGTCCACTACATCGAGTGGATCGCCTTCGCCGACGGCACCAAGATCGGCATCAAGTTCCTGAACCCCGGCGACGCCCCCGAGGCCACGTTCACCAAGACCGCCGAGACCGGCACGGTCTACGCGTACTGCAACCTCCACGGTCTCTGGAAGGCCGACTGCTAGCCGCTTCGCTCCGCATATCGGAAGACCTCGCGTCCCTCCGCATCCCCCATAGCCTTAAGATGGGTATGGAAAGATGCGGAGGGATGATTCATGAACATTGCCATCGCCCAGATGCAGTCGGTTGCGGGAGCCTTCGACGAGACGCGCACGCGCATGCTCTCCTTCGCGCAGCGCGCCAAGGACGAGGGTGCCGGCCTTGTGCTCTTCCCGGCGCACGTCCTCACGGGAGGCTGCGCGGTCGACGAGGCCGATCAGGAGGGCTTCGTCGCCGACCTCATCCAGACCCTGCAGTCCTTCGCCGAGGAGGTGCCGGTCGCCTGCGCGATCCCCATCGCGGGGACGGTGGGGGGCATGCCCCTCTTCGATGTCGCCCTCGTGCGCGACGGCGCGGTCCACCCCCTGCGCATGGAGGCCGAGTTCGAGTCCTTCAAGCGCGGGCTGTTCGGAGCATCGGATGAGGATGACGATTCCGCGGCGGTGTCGTTCGAGATGGACGGGATGCGCATCGCGGTGGCCTTCACCTTCGGCGAGCTCGACGCGCTCTGCTCCGCCGGGCACGTCTACGACCTCGTCGTCTACGCCTCCACCTACGGCTTCTGCCACGACAACCCCTCGACGCAGCTCGCCGCCGCGCTCACCGAGTCGCGCTTCATCTTCGATGCCGAGCGCATGGGCGCCTGGCTCGCCGCGGTCGGCCCGCTCGGCGTCTACGACACGCAGGTCTTCCCGGGCAGCTCGTTCGTGCTCGCACCGTGGGGAGAGCTTGCCGCTGAGGCGCCCTCCTTCGAGGAGGCGCTCGTCTCCTGCACGATCGATCCTGCGGCCGAGGGGCCCCTTCCGCGCCCGCTCGCACCCGACGTGCCCGACCGGCTGCTCACGCTCATGAGCGCCCTCATCGAGGGGCTCTCGGGCTTCTGCCGCGCCGAGGGCATCCGCGACGCCGCCCTCGTCATGGACGGCTCGCTCGTCTCGTCCCTGGTCGCGACGCTCGCCTGCGACGCGCTCGGGCCGATGAACGTGCATGCCATCGTGGGGGGCGCTGCAACGCCCGAGCTCCATGCCGCTGCGCTCGAGCTCGCGACGCGCCTGCACCTGGACGCCACCGAGCTTCCAGCAGGATCGTCTCCCGACGACGCGGAGGTCGCCCGTGCGCGGCTCGTGCGCACCTCGGGAGCGCTTCCCCTCATCAACCTCGACAAGACCGGCGCCGCCCTCGAGATGCGCATGGGCGTGCTCGAGGCGGGCGGGCTCGCACCGATCGGCGACGTGTACCGCTCCGATGTGGTCGCCCTCGCGCGCCTGCGCAACACCATCTCGCCGGTCATCCCCACCGCATCCATGCGCGCGTGGAAGGTGCCGCCCGTCGAGGGGATGAACGCGCGCTACATCACCGCCGCCTCGCAGCTCGAGTTCGTCGACTACGTCCTCTCGGGAAGGATCGAGTGGGGCCGCAGCTACACGCAGATCGTCGAGGAGGACCGCGGCGGGGAGCTCGCCGAGCGCATACTCGAGCTGCTGCGCATCCGCCGCACCTCGCGCCTCGCCGCGCCCCGCGTCCTCATCGTCTCCTCGCAGTCGCTCATGGAGTTCCCGCAGCCCTACGGCATGCGCTGGCATGACCGCGTCCGCGAGGATGGCGGGCAGGATTGGGAGCAGCTGGGCAGCTACCTCCAGTCCCTCGCCGGCCAGCATGGGCCGCAGACGTCCGCGGCGATGCAGCGCGAGCTCAGGGATTCGCTGTCCTATCTGCGCGACCTCGCGATGTCGGGCGAGCTCTTCGGCGGCCTCGGGCTCCAGAACCCCTCGGGCAAGGACCCCTCGCATCGGCAGCGTCCCGGCGACGGCGGGGACGCGTGGCCGTTCGGCGGGCTTTTCTCCGATAACTGATCGGGGCGCTGTGGTAGAATAGAACGAACGTTCTAGCATCGGGAGGAGGCTCTGTGATCATCCTCGGCATCGACCCCGGTCTCGCGAACACCGGTTGGGGTGTGGTCGAGACGCGCGGCTCGCTCGTGCGTGCCCGTGCCTACGGATGCATCGCGAGCTCGGCCGACGAGCCCATCGATATGCGCCTCGGCCGTATCTTCCGCGAGATCTCGCAGGTCATCGAGGCCTACGGTCCTACCGATCTTGCCATCGAGAAGACCTTCTTCGGCCAGAACGCCCGCTCGGCCATCCCCACCGCCCAGGCGCGCGGCGCGGCCATCGCCGCGTGCGCCGCATCGGGGCTCACGGTGGGGGAGTACTCGCCCGCCGAAATCAAGCAGGCTGTCGTGGGCACGGGCGGAGCCGAGAAGGAGCAGGTCACCTACATGGTCCGCCATGTCCTCGCGCTCGACCACGATCCCAAGCCCGACCATGCCGCCGATGCCCTCGCCGCCGCCGTGTGCCATGCGCACCTCTCGCGCACCAGGGCCATGGCCGCATCCCTCGTCCAGACGGAGGTCGCACCGTGATAGTCCAGCTCACCGGAACGCTCGTCGAGGTCATGCCCACCCATGCGGTCATCGACTGCAGGGGCGTGGGCTACGAGCTCGGCATCTCCACGCTCACCGCGCAGGCGCTGCCCGCCGTGGGCACCTCGGGCGTCACCATCCTCACGCGCCTCATCGTGCGCGAGGATGCCCAGGAGCTCTACGGCTTCGCCACGCGCGAGGAGCGCGCCCTGTTCGACCAGCTCCGCGCCATCTCGGGCGTGGGGCCCAAGCTCGCCCTCGCGGTGCTCTCCACCTTCACGCCCGCGCAGCTCGCCACCGTCGTCGTCACGCAGGATGCGGGCCGCATGGCGCAGGTGCCCGGGGTGGGCAAGAAGAAGGCGTCGCGCCTGCTCGTCGAGCTGTCGGACGTCTTCAGCAAGAACATCGAGCTGAAGCAGCTCGTCGGCCTCACCGACGCGCTCCCCGCGCCCAGGGAGTCCGTCCGCGACGTCCCCGCTCAGGAAGCCGCCGACGCGCTGCTCTCCATGGGCTTCACCTCCGCGGAGGTCGAGCTCGCCCTCGAGGGCGCTGCCGAGGCGGGCATCGCGAGCACCAAGGACATGCTCTCGTACGCGCTCAGGCGCCTGGGAGGTGGTAGGTGATGTGGGAAGCCTCCGATGACGACCTGTTCGCAGGCGCGGGCACCGCACCCCGCAGCACGGCCCGCGATGTGACGGGATCCCTCACCTCCGAGGATCTCGACCAGGACCGCACGCTCAGACCGAGGACGCTCGACGAGTACTGCGGCCAGCAGCGCGTGCGCGACAACCTGCGCGTGCTCATCCAGGCCGCCAAGAGCCGCAACGAACCGCTCGACCACGTGATCTTCTCCGGCCCTCCGGGACTCGGCAAGACCACGCTCGCCGGCGTCGTCGCCAACGAGATGGGCGCCAAGCTCCACACCACGAGCGGCCCCGCCATCGAGCGCACGGGCGACCTCGCCGCCATCCTCACCAACCTCGAGGCGGGCGATATCCTCTTCGTCGACGAGATCCACCGCCTCAACCACCAGGTCGAGGAGGTGCTCTATCCCGCGATGGAGGACTTCTTCCTCGATATCGTGATCGGCAAGGGCCCGGCCGCGCGCTCCATCCGCCTCGACCTGCCGCGCTTTACCCTTATCGGCGCCACCACGCGCACGGGCCTGCTCACCGGGCCCCTGCGCGACCGCTTCGGCATCTCGTACCGCCTCGACTACTACTCCACCGCCGAGCTCGCGCAGATCGTGCAGCGCTCCGCCCGCCTGCTCGACGTCGCGGTCGACGAGGAGGGAGCGCTCGAGATCGCCTCGCGCAGCCGTGGAACCCCGCGTCTCGCGAACCGCCTGCTCAAGCGCGTGCGCGACTATGCGCAGGTGCGCGGCGACGGCACCATCGACGCCGAGCTCGCGGCGACCGCGCTCAAGTTCTTCGAGATCGACGAGCTGGGTCTCGATTCCATGGACCTCAAGATCCTCCACGCCCTCTGCGAGACCTTCCGGGGCCGTCCCGTGGGCCTCTCGACCATCGCGAGCGCCGTCTCCGAGGATCCCTCCACGCTCGAGGACGTCTACGAGCCCTACCTCATGCAGCGCGGCCTCATGGTCCGCACGCCGCAGGGCCGCATGGCCACGCTCGCCGCGTTCGACCATCTGGGGATCACCGCCCCTCAGGGGGTCTCGTAGATGCTCCAACGCGATTACCTGCTCGAGATCCTCATCCGCTTCATCGAGACGCTCACCCGCGCGCTCAAGCGCGCCGTCGAGCAGAACGACCTGTCGGGCTGCCGTGAGGCAGAACGCGCCGTAGCCGACCTCCTCGAGCTCGACCCCGAGACCGCCATGGTCCTCGCGCCGGCGAGCCTCGTCCAGATGATGGAGCTCTCCAACGTGGGGTCCGCCGTCGCATCGTACGTGGGCTACACGCTCGACCGCGTGGCCGATATCTACGAGGATGGGGGAGATGAGGCGACGGCCGAGCTCCGCCGTGCGCAGGCGGAGGCCGTCGCGGATGCATACGGGTGCGACCTCATGGATGTGCCCGACGAGCTCGACGAGCTCGACCGCGAGCTGTTCGGCTAGCCTTCCGTTTCCTCGGCATCGGCCTCGACGGTGCTCGGCGGGACGTAGTTCGCGCGTCCCGCATCATGCACTTCCTGCACGTCGCCCTGGTAGCCGAAGATGTGGCCGTAGTAGTCGTACTCGAGCAGCACGGCGCAGTAGTTCACCTTGTTCTCCACGTAGCGGGTGGTCGCCTCGACATAGCCGTCGGGGATGGTCGCGCCCTCGCGGGGGATGAAGGTGTTCGAATCGGCGAAATAGGTGCCCAGGTCGCTCACCCAGTCATAGGAGAGGTTGAAGACCACGGGCTGTGCCTCGGAGAACACGTCGCGGCCCGGCAGCAGGCGCGAATCCCACTCGGCGCCGAAGAGGTTCAGCAGCGTGGGCAGGACATCGACTGCGGACACCGGGTCGTCGACCACGATCGGCTCGCGGCCCTCGAGGCTTCCCGACCAGATGATCAGGCGGTTGTGGTCGCGCTGGATGCTGTTCTCCACAGGGTAGCCGTAGAGCTCGGCGAGGTTCGAGAGCGATCCATCCGAATCGAGACCGTAGGGGAAGTGGTCCGCGCTGATCACGATGACGGTATGGTCTGCCATGCCGCGCTCCTCGAGCTGGCCGACCAGGTACTCGAGCGCTCGGTCGAGGTCCATGTTGCAGGCGAGGTAGGCGGCGACGGTCTCGCTGTAGTCGAGGCCGGCAGCCATGTACTCGTCGTAGTACTTCCCGGACATGGCGTTGCCGTCCCACGAGTAGCCGCCGTGGCCCGAGACGGACATGTAGTAGACGTTGAACGGCTCGGCATCGCAGTAGAGGTTGTCGAACGTGCCCCTGATCATCTCGTAGTCGGACTGCGGCCACTGCCACTCGACCCACTGCTCCATGCCGTTTCCGTAGCCCATGTATCCGTTGTTGTAGCCCAGGTTGTTGTGCGTGATGTCGCGGTCGTAGTAGTCGTAGGTGTTGTTGTGGAACGCCCAGCCGTTGTAGCCCAGGCGGTTCAGGACGTTGCCCATGGTGAAGTAGTTGTTGTCGTAGGCCTTGCCCTTCACGGAGTCGCCGCCCTCGGTCGCAAGGCAGCCGAAGATGTTGGCGCACTCGCCGCCCGTGGTGCCGGCGCTCGCGAACTGGTAGTACTCGGTGAACTGGATGCCGTTGTTGGCGAGCCGGTAGAGCGTGGGTGTAAGGTCCTCGCGGATCGCCTCGGCCGAGAACGCCTCCGCGGAGATGAAGATGAGGTTGTAGCCCTGGAAGATGCCCGTCATGGAGTTGCGCGTCGTGGGCGTGAGCGACTGCACGTAGGCGTCGGTGTACTCGTAGTCCCCGGAGAGCGAGGAGAAGTCGATGTCCATCATGACGGGGCCGAAGCGGTCGGTATCGATGTACTCGCCCACCACATGGAAGAGCAGGGGCGAGAGCTTCCTGCCCGCCTCGAGCGCGATCGCGGAGGTGCTGCGCTCGCGTTCGATGTGGAACTCGCGCTCGGCCGCACCGCCTGAGCTGCTATGGCGGATGTCCTTGATGAGGCTCGTTGCGAGGCCGAAGTTGGACACGGAGGTCTGGAAATTGTAGCGGGTGAAGAAAGACTCGCCGAAGGGGCCGAGAGCCAGCAGCGCGGCGAGGCAGACCGCGAGCGAGCCTCCCGCCATCGCAAGCGGGGGCCACTTCTTCTCGCGGTACGCATGGCTGCCCTTGATGAAGGGGATGCGCCACGAGAGGACGAAGGGGAGCAGGAACAGGATGAGGCAGATGATGCCGGAGGGCGTGAGGATGACGGCGAGCGCGTCGCCCATGAACTGGTTCACCACGCCGCCCGCACCGCCGACGACGGTCTTGACATCGTAGAAGACCTTGTACTCGAGGAACACGAAGTACTCGATGGCGAAGATGACGCCCAGCGCGAGGACGGCGAGACGCCTGACGATCGAGGAAGCGATGTCGGGAAGCAGCGAGATCAGGAACTCGAGGGCGAACCCGATGGCGAGCGAGAGCAGGAAGATGGGGATGATCGCGGGGAAGAGCGCCGTTCCCGTCGCGATTTTGAACACGACCTCGAAGAAGAACAGCGAGATCGCGATGATGAAGTGCTCGATGCTCCATCGCCAGACGGATTCGCGGTTGTCGACGGTATACCAGGCCATGGCGACGCGTTTCTCCTCGGGAACCGATGCAATGGGTAAATAATACCGCGTCATCCGCGGAGAGCCGATGTTGATTTCGCACGTATGGCGAGAAATGCTGTAGAATCTAATGCGTCTGTCTATGCACTCTAAACGCTGCAGGGAGTCCCCATGTCCGGAAGGCACCCAGACAAAGGCCGCGCGCGCCTCCTTCCCGCGCGCACCGTCACCAGGCGAGATGCGCTGCGCCTCCTCATCGGGGCCGGTGCCGCTATCGCCGCTTCGCCGCTGCGCGCGCTCGCCGATCCCGATGATGTCCAAGCAGCCATCGACGAGGGCTACGAGGCCACCGACGAGACCAATGCCGCCCTCGCCGAAGCCCAAGAGCGCTTCGAGGAGGTCGCTGCCGAGCTCGAGCGCATCGGCCAGGAGTACGCCGACCTCGCCGCGCAGCATTCCAGGACGCTCGACGAGATCGAGCGCGTCACCAAGGAGATCGCAGACCTCGAGAAGGAGATCGAGCGCAAGCAGGCGGAGATCGAGCGCACGCAGGCCCGTCTCGGCGCACGCATGTCGAGTGCCTACAAGTCGGGCAACTCGGGCGTGCTGGACCTGCTCTTCTCCGCCACGACCTTCGACGAGCTCACCTCGAACATCTACTACCTCGACAAGATCTCCGAGTCGGATCGCCAGATGGTCCAGACCATCAAGGATACGAAGGCGGCCCTCGAGGATGACAAGCGCCGCCTCGAGGAGCAGCACAAGCAGCTCGAGGAGCTCAAGCAGCAGGAAGAGGAGGAGCTCAAGCGCATCCAGGAGAAGCAGGCCGAGGTTCAGGAGCTGCTCAACAACATCGACGCGGAGGTCGCCGAGCTCCTCGAGAAGCGCGACTCCGAGATCCTCGCCGCCAAGGAGGCCGCCGAGGAGGCCGAGCGCCAGCGCCAGGCTTCCATGGCCGCGGGCGGCGTCTACGGCGAGGCCAACTACGGCTATGCGGCGACCGGTTCTCAGAGCGCTGTCGTCGATGCTGCCGCCTGGACGCCGTCGACGGGCGTCGGCTACTGCGCCGCGTGGGTCTCGAACGTCTTCGCGAATGCTGGCGTAGGCCTCATCTACGGCAACGCCTGCGACATGTACTGGGCGTACTGCTACTCGTCCGACCTCTCGGAGATCCAGCCGGGCATGATCATCGCCGTGCCCACCGAGCCGTACTCCTACGCCGCCATCCTCTACGGCCATATCGGCATCTACATCGGCGGCGGCATCGTGCGCCACTGCTCGAGCGGCTGGGTCATGTCCCAGAGCCTCGATTCTTGGATCTCCGAGTTTGGCGTCACCTCCACCCCGCGCTGGGGCTGGCTGGGCGGCATTGTGCTCGGATAGCGTGTTCTGAACTGCCATAGCGTCATCGGTTGCATCGCACTTCAAACGGAACAGGAGCCGATCGTGAGCGTCTTGGATTCATACGGACCCGTCGACAGGATGCTGATCGCGCGCAGGAACGTGCCCGCGCAAAAGCCGTCCACGCTGCGGCGCGACACGCTCAGCACGCCCGAGTTCAAGCCCTTCTCGCGCGATTCGTACTCGCTCGGCCGCTACCAGCGCGCCTCATCGGCGCGGCTCGCGCGCACGGTCAAGCGGGTCGCGCTGCTCGCGATCGGGCTCATCGCCGCCGCTGCGGTCGGCGCCCTCGTCGCTGCGCTCTCGACCGGCACCTTGGGGTGACGCCGTGTACCTGATGCTCGTCATCCGGCTGCTCACGCCCTCGTTTCCCCTTGCGTCCGCGCTGGGCACGCCGCTCGCGTGGATCGTCGCGGCGGCGATCTACCTGCTCTGCTCGGCAGGCTATGCGGGTCTGTTCGCCAAGGCCGGCATCGCTCCCATCAAGGCGTTCATCCCCGTGCTCAACGTCTACACCGCCTTCCAGATGAGCGGTGCGGGCGTCCTGCTCTTCGGCGCCTACGCTGTCTCGCTCGCCGCCGGCATCGCGCTTGCGCAGGCCGAGCGGATCGCGATGGCGCTCACCGTGTTCTTCTACGCCTACCAGTGCTTCCGCATGGTCGCCGCCTGCGGCAAGGACCTTCCCGCCGCTGCGGCGCTCTTGCTCGCCGAACCCGTCTATGCGGCGTTTCTGGGATTCGGACCTGCCGTCTACGACGGCCCCGCGAAGCCGAAGAACCCGCTGCAGCCGTTCAACGTCGACAACATCCTCGGCGAGGACAGCCCGTTCGACGAGGATATGAACCTCAAGGACGAGTACAAGGGCGAGCTCGGCCGCAAGTAGGACGCCTCCGCTTCCCTCCTGCGGTACAATCGGGGCGGAGAGGGACTTCGTAAAGAGGGGGCGGATATGGAGTATCGCGAATTCCACGGGCAGATGATCTCGAGGCTCGGCATGGGCACCATGCGCCTGCCGAGGGTCGGCGGCAAAGATGGCGCGCCCATCGACTATGAGGCCGCCGAGCAGGTCATCGACTGCGCCTACGATAACGGCATCACCTACTACGATACGGCCTGGCCCTACCACGAGGGCACTTCCGAGTCGTTCGTGGGCAAGGCGCTCGTCTCGCGCCATCCCCGCGATACGTTCGCGCTCGCGACCAAGTTCAACTACCGTGCGAACCCCGACTACCGCTACGTGTTCGAGACGCAGCTCGAGCGTCTCCAGACCGGCTACATCGACTTCTACCTCATGCATGCGGTGATGGACAACTCCATCGACAGCTATCTTTCCTGCGGATGCATCGACTACTTCATGGAGCAGCGCGAGAAGGGGCGTATCAAGCATCTGGGGTTCTCGAGCCACGCGACCCCGCCGGTACTGCGCCGCTTCCTCGAGGCCGGCGACTGGGAGTTCGTGCAGATCCAGCTCAACTACCTCGACTGGGAGTACGCCACCACGCACGAGGAGCACGACATCATCGCGGAGGCGGGTCTTCCCATCGTCGTGATGGAGCCCGTGCGCGGCGGCCGCCTCGCCTCGCTCACCCCGCGTGCGAACGACATGCTCAAGGAAGCGCACCCCGACTGGTCGATCGCCAGCTGGGCGATGCGCTGGGTGCGCACGCTACCGCAGGTCCAGACCGTCCTTTCGGGCATGACCACCGTCGAGCAGGTGCTCGACAACGTCGCGACCTTCTCGGCGGAGGACACGCTCTCGGCCGACGACCTCGCCGTGCTCGAGGCTGCGCGCGATGCGTTCCACAGCGAGCTCGTGGTGCCGTGCACCGCATGTCGCTACTGCACCGAGACCTGCCCCGCGGGCATCGACATCCCCGAGGTGCTGCGTCTGTACAACAAGATCAAGATGGGCTCGCAGACATCGCGCGCGATGATCGCCAACATGGAGGGCGGCCATCCCGAGGACTGCATCGGCTGCGGGCTGTGCGTCTCCCAGTGCCCGCAGGGCATCGACACACCTGCGATCATGGCGGAACTCACCGAGATCCCGGCCGAGAACGCCACGACCCGTTCGATTCCCAAGAAGGACTGATCTGGCAGCGGGGAGAACCGCGAATTGTGGACGGTACCTTTTTCGCGGTTTTCCGCGAAAAAGGTACCGTCCCAAAAACGCGGAAAACCGCGAAAAAGGAACCGTCCCAAAAACGCGGAAAACCGCGAAAAAGGAACCGTCCCAAAAACGCGGAAAACCGCGAAAAAGGAACCGTCCCCAATTACAGGTCGGGAAGCTAGAGGACCTCGTTCATCGAGCCCGAGCGGAAACCCTGAAGGTCGAGGGCGACATACGCGAAACCGAGCATCTTGAGCGTCTTGGCGATTTCGTCATGGAGCTCCGATGCTCGGTCGATATCGTCCGATGGCACCTCGATGCGCGCAAGGTTGCCGTGGTTGCGCACGCGCAGCTGCGAGAAGCCCAGGCTGTGCAGGTAGGCCTCCGCCGCCTCGATGCGCTTGAGCTTCTCGGGTGTGATCCGCTCGCCGTAGGGGATGCGTGATGCAAGGCAGGCAGCCGAGGGCTTGTCCCATACGGCGAGGCCGCGCCCGCGGGCGATCCGCCTGATATCGGCCTTTGAGATGCCGAGCTCTCGGAAGGGGCTCCGGATGCCCAGCTCGGCGAGCGCCCTCATGCCGGGACGGTAGTCGCCCTCGTCGTCGATGTTCGACCCATCGGCGATCATGGCGCATCCCGCTTCACGCGCAGCATCCGCCATCGCCGAGAAGAGCCCCCGCTTGCAGATGTAGCAGCGGTCGTGCGGGTTGTCGGCGAAGCCGGGGATTGCGAGCACGTCGTGCTCGATGACAAGGTGGGGCATGCTGCGTTCGGCGCAGAAGCTCCGTGCGGCATCGAGCTCCGCTTCTGGAAGCGAGCTGATCTTCGCCGTGACCGCGATCGCATCGGAACCGAGCGCCTCATGCGCGATATCGAGCAGAAGCGTCGAATCGACGCCGCCCGAGAAGGCGACGGCGACGCTTCCCGCGGCGACGAGATCCGCGCGCAGCTTGTCGAGCTTGGCGTTCAGGCCGTCCATTACAGGTCGAGCTCCATCAGGCGCGCGATCGCGACGATGTAGATCTTCAGGGCGTTGCGCAGGCGCTCCTCGGCGATGCCCTCGTCGGGGCCGTGCTCGATGCCCACCCAGTCGGGGTTGGCGATATCGGGCTCGTTGGGGCCGTAGGCGCAGGCGCGCGGGAAGTGGCGCGCGTAGGTGCCGCCGCCGATGACCATGGGAGGGGTCATGTTGCCCGTGAACTCGCGGTAGGTGGCGAGCAGCGCGGAGATCTCGGGGCTCGTGGGCTCGATGTAGAACGGCACGGCATCGCCCGCGCAGGCGTACGTCGCGTCGTGCTTCTCGGCGAGCGCGGACATGCGCTCCGTGATCTCCGCGCCCGTGATGGAGGTCGGGTAGCGCGAGTCGATGGTCTGCACCACGCTGCCATCGTCGCGGGTCGCGATGGTGCCTCCGATCGCGGTGAGCGGTCCGAACTTGTCGTCAGCGGTCGTGATGTCGAGCGCGCTTCCGTCGGTCGTGGAGACGGCCGTCTTCACGAGGCCGAGGAACACGGCCTGGTCGACCGTGAGCTCGATGGTGTCGGTGAGGTAATCGACGAGCAGGTCGATCGCGTTCACGGTGCCCGCGGGCATCGAGGCGTGGCCGCCCTTTCCGGTGGCGACGATACGGGTGGTGCCGTCCTCGAGCGGCTCGAGCGCGATGCTGTCGGCTGCGGGCAGCTCGTCGGACGCGATGGCAACGACCGCCTCTGCACGGCCGGGGATCGCGTTGGGGACGGTGCCGCCGTCGATGGAGAGGAGCGTGTCGCCCATGATGCCCGGCTTGCTCGTGAACACGCCGTGGTAGACGCCCTTCTCGCCGCAGATGAGGGGGAAGTCCGCATCGGGCGAGAAACAGAACGCGGGGGCGTCATGGTTCTCGAGGTACCACTCGACGTCGGCCATGCCGGTCTCCTCGTTGCAGCCGGCGATGCAGCGCAGGGTGTAGGGGAGCTTCTCGCCGGTCTCCGCAACCTGGCGCGCGAAGAAGTGCGCGGCGTAGAGCGAGAGGATGAAGGGGCCCTTGTCGTCCTGGACGCCGCGTCCGATCAGGAAGCCGCGCTCACGTGTGACCTCGAGCGGCGGGAAGTTCCAGCCGAGGCCGAGCGGCACGATGTCCACGTGGGCGATTGTCGCGATCTGGGTGTCGGACTCGCCCGCGAGGTCCGCGTAGCCGATGCGGCCGTCGCAGTTGGTGGGGGAGAGCCCCAAGCGCTCCGAGATCTCGAGCGCACGGCGCAGCGCCTCTGCGGGCGCGGGGCCGTAGGGCATGCCGGGAGCGGCGTGCTCGAGGTCCTCGACGGACTCGACGGCGACAAGGTACGCGATGTCCTTGACGGCGTCCTCCCAGATCTCATCGACGTAGGCGTCCACCTGCGCTTCGAACTGCTCATCAACCATGGGGCATTCCTTTCTCGTTCGTGTTACGCACTTAAGTGTAGCCTCTCGGGCGCCATGGTCGTGCGAGTATAATCGTGCACGTGGGAACACCATCGTCCCCAGGAGGCCCCATGGAACGCAGAGACATCCGCTCGCTGCTCGATGCCGTCGCCGCCGGCAGGCTTTCCGCCGAGGAGGCCGAGACCCGGCTCTCCGGCACTTCGTTCGTCGATCTGGGCTATGCCAAGCCCGATCTCTCCCGCGGGCTCCGCCAGGGGGTTTCCGAGGTCATCTACGGTGCCGGAAAGAGCGCCGAGCAGGTCGCCGGCATCCTCGAGGCGCTCGTTGCGGGCGGCGATAAGCGCGTCATGGTGACGCGCCTGTCCGCCGAGAAGGAGCATGAGCTGGATGCCCTGCTCCCGCAAGAGATGGCCGAGCGTTTCACCTATCACGCCGATTGCGCGATGGGCATCTATGGCGAGGCTCCCGAACCCGATGGCAACGCCTACGTGCTCGTGATGTGTGCGGGAACGAGCGACATCTTCGTTGCCGAGGAGGCCGCGCTCACCGCGGAGATGCTCGGCAGCCGCGTGTTCCGTGTCTACGATGCGGGTGTCTCGGGCATCCATCGGCTGCTCGCCCACGCCGACGATATCGCCGGCGCCTCTGCCATCGTGGCGGTGGCCGGCATGGAGGGCGCGCTTGCGAGTGTGGTGGGAGGCCTTGCCGCCTGTCCCGTGATCGCCTGTCCCACGAGCGTGGGCTACGGCGCCTCGTTCGACGGCATCGCCGCGCTGCTCGCCATGCTCAACTCCTGCGCGAGCGGCGTCTCGGTGGTCAACATCGACAACGGATTCGGCGCCGGCTATCAGGCCGCGCTCATCGACCATGCCCGCGTGAGGAGCTGAAAGGACCGACCATGGCGAAGACGCTCTACCTCGAGTGCACGACCGGCATCGCCGGCGACATGCTGGTGGCCGCCCTGCTCGACCTCGGCGCCGACGGCGAGGGGCTCCGTGCCGCGCTCGCGACCCTTCCGCTCGAGGGCTACGAGGTCCGCATCTCGCGCAAGATGGCGGGTGCGCTCGCTGCCTGCGATTTCGATGTGGTGCTCGACCATGATCACGAGAACCACGACCACGATATGGCATGGCTCTATCCCGACGAGGGACATGGTGCCCATGGGGGACACTCCCCGGAGGGTGGTACCCCCCACGATCACCACCACGATCATCACCACCATCACCACGATCACCACCATCACCACCATCATCACCATGAGCATCGCGGCCTGGCGGAGTGCCTCGCCATCATCGATGGCTCCGAGCTGCCCGCAGGCGCCAAGGCCATAGCCGCCCGCACCTTCTCCATCCTCGCCGATGCGGAGGCGAAGGCGCATGGAACCACGCCCGAGGAGGTTCACTTCCACGAGGTCGGAGCGGTCGATTCGATCGTCGACATCGCTGCGACAGCCTGGTGCCTCGACAACCTCGGCATCTCCGACGCCGTCATCTCGCCGCTCGCTGAGGGGGAGGGCACCGTCAACACCGCGCACGGTCCGCTGCCCATCCCCGTGCCCGCCGTCGCCAACATCTGCGCTGCTCACGGCCTCGTGCTCTCACCCACGGGCCGTAGGGGAGAGCTCGTCACCCCGACGGGCGCCGCCCTCGCGGCTGCCATCCGCACGGGCGACACCCTTCCCGCAGCCTATACCGTCGCGGGCGTCGGCTACGGTGCTGGCAAGCGCGCGTACGAGGTGCCGAGCGTGCTGCGTGCGATGCTCGTCGAGCCCGCAGCCTCCGCTGCCTCCCCGTCCGATCTCTGGAAGCTCGAGACCGAGGTCGACGACTGCCCGGGCGAGGCGCTCGGCCATGTGATCGACCGTCTTCTGCGCGCAGGCGCTCGCGAGGCGCACTTCCTGCCCTGCTACATGAAGAAGAACCGTCCGGGCTACCAGCTCGAGGCGCTCTGCGGCAGCGCGGACATCCCCGTGATGGAGCAGATCATCTTCGAGGACACCACCACCATCGGCATCCGCCGTATGCGCATGGAGCGCACAGCCCTGCCGCGCGAGGAGATCTCGGTCTCGACGCCGTTCGGCACGGCGCTCGTCAAGCGCGTGGTCCTACCCAGCGGAGAGGTGCGCTGCTATCCCGAGTACACGTCGGTCGCAGCCCTCTCGCGTGCTGCGGATGCGAGCTACCAGGCAGTCTACCAGGCGGTCATCGCGGCTGCCCAGGCGTAGCCTCCGCACGCCACGGCAGGAAGAGCGCAGCCTCGAGCGCCGCGAACACGAGCGCGTAGACCGCGATATATCCGGGGTTTCCGAACGCTTCCTCCCACGCGAGGAGCGGCGTGCCGTATGGCGCCCAGTTCACGAAAGCGTAGTTCGTGCCGAGCAGATGGTTGAGCGGGTAGATGGCGGCGAGGTAGAGCGCTGTGAAGACGAGCGGCTTCCAGATGTCCCGTCGGCTGGGGCGGATGCTCCCGTCGAGGACCTTCATCGCGATGAATGCGAGAACGAGCGCGTGCTCGACGAACCCGCAGACCGAGGGCAGCGACCATGCCGGCGCATTGCTCCAGCCGGGGAAGAGCAACGCGGCGAGCGATCCCACGATGCCCACGCCGTAGAGCACGTCGCCGACGTTCCTCTCACCTGAGAGCGCGTAGACGAGGGCGAGGATCTCGCAGAGGTTGCAGATGTGCAGCGGCAGGCAGTTGGGGTTGAACGCGCCCCATGCCAGCATCGATGAGCTGTGGATGCCGAGGAGCAAGAGCGGTGCGAGGGCGACGGCGAGCTCGAAGCGGCGCTGCTTCTCGGAATCCTCACCGAGCCTGCGGTGCATGAGCACGAGCGCGACGCCCGCACAGAGACAGGCGGCGAGCCATGCAAGATGCCCCGCGCCGAACAGCGGCAGCAGGATCTCGCCGCGCTCGGTCCACACGGGAAGCGGCGTCATGAATTCCTCGATGGCAGGCATGAGCTCCATGGACCTAGTGTGGCACATCTGCCGGCTCTGCCAGGATGGGAAGCAGCTCCGCATCCTTCTCGCAATTTTATTTCGTGATTGCAAAATCAAACAATGAGATTATAATTCGATATATATCGAAATAGAATTGTCGAAAGGACGATCATGGATAAGCTCATGAAGGTGCTCGAGGCCAAGGTGGCGGAAGCTGCGCAGAGCGCGGCTGCCCTTGCAGCTGAGGATCGCAGGGACGACGCGAACCTCGAGAAGATCCGCGGCAACGTATACGGCATCTTCGTGTCGGTGCTGCAGGCGGCGCAGAAGCAGTCTTCCGACGAGGCGGCTCAGCGCGCGTTCTTCGAGAACAACCTCGAGCGCATCCCCTCGGGTTGGCGCATCGCCCGGCAGAAGGCCGAGGAGCGCGGAGACACCGTGCGTCTCGTCCAGGAGGACGTGAAGCTCGCCGCCATCGATGAGGTCTGGCAGGCATCTCGCGAGCTGTGGGGGTAGGGGCATGACCGAACAGGAAGCAGTTGCCCTCTTCAAGTGCCTGGCAGACCGCACGAGGCTCCAGATCCTGCACACCCTCGCGCGCGAGGATGCCTACGTGGAGCTCCTCTCCGAGCGCCTGGGCATGGCACCGTCCACCATCTCGTTCCACCTCAAGAAGCTCGCCGACGTGGGCGCCGTGAGCTCGAGCAAATCGCAGTACTACACGATGTACACGCTCAACCGCGAGCTCTTCGACAAGACGATGCTCTCCATCCTGCAGCAGGAGTCAGATGATGCTGCCGTGCAGGATGAGCGCGAGCGCCAGTGGCGCGAGAAGGTGCTCCGGTCGTTCTTCGACGAGGATGGCCGCTTGCGCACAATTCCAGCGCAGCGCAAAAAGCGCCTCATCGTGCTGGAGCGGCTGGCAGAGGAGTTCGAGCCCGGTCGCGACTACTCCGAGCGTGAGGTCAACCTCATCATTGCCAACTACCACGACGACTTCTGCACCTTGCGCCGCGACCTGGTGGACGAGTGCTTCATGCGCCGCGAGGACGGGCAGTACCGGCGGGTTGTGCGGTAATCTCGAACTCGGCCGGGGAAGGGGCGATGGTCAGTCGAGCCCGCGTACGTCGGCGCCCTTCTCCAGCACCTGCTCGATATCGGGTAGATGCAGGCATATCTGCAGGTAGAGGCGCCGATCAGGTGACTCCAAATCAACTGTTTCGCGAATCCGGTCAAGGCGCTTGATGAGCGTCGATCGGTGCAGGTAGAGTTGCTCGGCAGTCTGCGTGGCATGGCATCCGGTGTCGAGGAAGGTCCGCAGCGTGCGCACATAGTCCGGACCGCTCGGTCCGTTGTGGTACAGGCGCACAAGCTCGGGAGCCACGATTGCCTCGGATCCGAATTCGCCGCAGCAGTTTTGGAGCAGGTAATCGAGCACGTAGTCCCCAAAGAGGTACCAGCTCCGCTCGGGCTCTATCTCCAGGCCCATCTCGATGGCGCAGATTGCCTGATGATAAAACGTGCGCATGTGGAACGGATCGTTGAAGGTGCGGCTCATGCCCGCTTTGAAGCCCATGTCATCGAGGAGATCCTGCAGAGGAACGCAGATTGCCGGGATGCGGTGCCTATCCGATTCAATGAGGCTGAGCGCCACGATGGCGCCGTCGAACAAGAACGCCGCCGTATGGGGGAGGATCGCTTCGACCGATCTGCAAAGATACCCTTCGGGAAATCCGCGGTCACGGTGGGCGTTTTGGATAACGGTGCAGCACCATTTGCAGTCCGCTGCCGTGACTCCTTCGAAGCTGTATTCGATGAGTCTGACTGCCTGCTCCATGTCGCGCATGCTCACGGGATAGCCCTGCAGCAGCTGCTCGAAAACGGTGCGCACCGTGACGAGCTGGTTTTTGATGCTCTGCGATTGCACGCCGAGACAATCGTGGATGAAGCCGGCGAACTGCTGGAACAGCTCGAAATCATAAGGACGGAACGGGTGCGCCTCCTCCTTGAGCGCACAGGTCCCAAGGTATAGATCGCCATCGAAAAGGTTGATGCAGTAGCTGCTGACACCCGGAATGCCCTCCGAGACCATCTCGGTCTCTTCGGTGATATAGGGTTCGCGTTTCTGTCTGAGTGCAAGACCGAAGTCTTTTGTCGCAGAGACGTACGCGGATGGCACGCGATACTCACGCTCCTCGATCTTGATCGGATTTCCAGGGAGATCCTTGTTGGGCTCGCAATGGCCCAGGATGTTGAGCTCGTAATCGCTCACCGTCATGGTGTTCTCGAAGATGGGAATCGACTCCTCGATCATCTCGCGAACATGCGATCCCGAGATGGCAAGCCGCTGCATGTGATCCTGCCAGGTGACAAGCTTGTCGACGATGGTGAGCAACGCGTTGAACACACCCACCAAGCTCACGCGCGGGTCGACGATATGCATAACGTCGCATGGCCACATATTCCACACGTTGGGCGGCTTGGTACCGCAGCAGATGAAGACGCATTCTTCCGGAGGCCTATTGGGAAGGTCTCCCGTGCGTGCGATGTAGACGCCGCCGGGAGTGGTTGAGATGCCCGGCTCATAGAGCACGGGGATCGAGAGCTCGCGTGTATGGATGCCCTTGCCATATCTGTTCAGCTTGTAATTCTCCGACAGTGTGCCGAATACGATGTCCGCCGAGATTCTCATGGGTCTCCCTCCATGCGCTTTCAGCTCACAGTATCGCCGTGCTCCTGATGCGCGAACGTAACTCATCGGTGTGTGGACGAGCGGTGTACAAAATGTGTAACGAAGAACAGACTAAATCATTCAATCTGTCCCTATCTCTGTGAATGCATCAAACGATATTCCTTATTTAAAAGCACGTTCTCTGCTGATTCTTTAGATAGAGGGGAATAGTTGCTGCAGAACGTTTTGACGAATGATCAGGGCACGTACGTCCGCTTGGGCGTGGAAAAGGCAAAGAGAGAGAAAGGAACCGCAATGATCACCATCAAGAGCAAGGTCAAGGACGTCTGCGAGAGTCCCGAGGCGCTGGCAGTCATCAAGGAGGTCTATCCGGCGTTTGATGCTACCGACCCGCGTATGAAGCAGGCATACGGCATGTCGCTCCAGGCCCTTCTCGCCTTCCCCGCGAGCGGGTGCCCCAAGGAGGCTCGCCTGGCCGTCGCCGAGGCCCTCGAGGATGCGTGCATCGAGTAGCGATTGGATGTGAGGGGCCGGTCCTTTGAACTAGACCCCAATAGTTGGACGGTTAAATAGAGTTCTCAGGCGGCTCTGATTGGATGTCCCCGGTATTGGACCGGGGACATCCCCTTTAGGGCGAC
>CADBJR010000026.1 GCA_902795065.1 uncultured Coriobacteriaceae bacterium | reverse complement strand
GCCGAGAGGCTCGCAGCGGCCGTGTAAGGACACAACGTTCTTTCGAGTTGGCACTTTTGGGACATTTTCTCGAGAAGCTTTTATCCCAAAAGTGTCAACTAGACGAACTAATGCATCTGTTGGGCTGTTTTGGAGCGTGTGAGGACCCGTGCCGTGGCGGACGAGATCTGGACCGTAAAGAAGATACTCGACTGGACCGTCGGCTATCTCGACCGCAGGGGCGATGAGCGCCCGCGCCTGTCCGCCGAGTGGCTGCTCTCGGCCGCGACGGGCCTCTCGCGCGTGGAGATCTACATCAACTTCGACAAACCGCTCATGCCCGACGAGCTCGCGCTCATGCGCGAGGGGGTCAGGCGGCGCGCGGCCGGCGAACCCCTCCAGTACGTGACCGGCGAGATGCCCTTCCGCCACATCGTGCTCAAGTGCGAGCCGGGCGTCCTCATCCCGCGTCCCGAGACGGAGGTGCTCGTCGACGCCGTGCTCGAGGGCCTCGAGGGCAGGGAGCTGCCGCGCGTGCTCGACCTCTGCACGGGGACCGGCTGCATCGCGCTCTCCGTGGCGACCGAGCATCCCGAGACCGTCGTCATCGCCACGGATATCTCACCCAAGGCCTGTGCGCTCGCAGAGCGCAACTCCCGCGCATTGGGCTGCGAGGGCTGGGTCGACGTGCTCGAATGCGACCTCGCGGAGGGCGTCGTCCCCGCGTTCGAGGGCACGTTCGACGTGCTCGTGAGCAATCCTCCCTATATCCCCACGGCCGTGCTCGCCGAGCAGGTGCCGTCCGAGGTGCGCGACTTCGAGCCCGCGCTCGCGCTCGACGGCGGAGCCGACGGCCTCGACATCTTCCGTCGCATCCTCGAGCTTGCCCCGCGCATGCTCAAGCCGGGCGGGCTGCTCGCCTGCGAGCTCTTCGAGGAGGCGCTCGATGCCGCGGCCGACCTCGTGCATGCCGAAGGCCGCTGGGAGGGAATCGAGGTGCGCGAGGACCTCACGAACCGTCCGCGCATCATCATCGCGAGGCTGGAGGGCTGACCATGGGCCGCATCGTGACCGTCGACCAGGAGTTCCCGGAGCGCGCCGTCGTCGACGAGGCCGTCGCCGTGCTCGCCTTCGGCGGCGTGCTGGTGATGCCCACCGATTCGGTCTACGGCATCGGCTGCGCGGCCACGCCGAACAACCCCGGCCACGGCCGCATCTTCGGCATCAAGCGCCGCGACCTCTCGCAGACGCTGCCCTGGCTCATCGCCGATGCAGGTGACCTCATGCGCTATGCTGCCGAGCTCACACCGGCCGCCGTCGCGCTCGCCACGGCCTTCTGGCCCGGCGCCCTCACGCTCGTGGTGCGCGCCTCCGACGAGGTCGCGCCCGAGTACCGCAATGCCGACGGCACCATCGCCCTGCGCCTTCCCGATTCCAACCTCGTGCGCGAGATCGCCCGCCGTGCCGGCTGCGCCCTGGCGACCACCAGCGCGAACATGCACGGCGAGGCCGCTGCGACATCGGGCGCCTCCGTCGAGCGCGCCATCGTCGCCGGAGCCGACCTCACGCTCGACGCCGGCCCCGCTCCGATCGCCATCGCCTCGACCATCGTCGACGTCACCGGCGCAAAACCGCGCATCCTGCGCGAGGGGGCCATCCCACGCGCCGCGATCATCGCCGCGCTCTCCTGACGGACGGCGTGCACCTGCTTATGTGGTGGAACCGTGGAAGAGCCCCTGCATGAGACAAAGCCGCCTCGCGAACCGTATAGAAGGCAGACGGCAAGGCTTCAAGGAAAGGAAGCTCATCATGAACAAGACGATCAAGATGCTGGTTGCAGGGATGTCCGCAGCCGTGCTGGCAATCGTACTCATCGCATGCGGCGGACAGAAGCAGGGAACGGGGGCGGACGTGGCGCCTGAGACGAGCGTGGAGACCGAGGCCGATCCCTCCGCCACCGTCGGTGGCTGGACGCTTCCCAGCGCGATCTCCTCGACGCTCACGGCTGAGGAGCGGGCCATCTTCGACAAGGCCGTCGAGGGCATCACGGGCGTCGGCTACGATCCGGTCGCCGTCATCGCCACGCAGGTCGTGTCGGGCACGAACCGCGCCTACCTCTGCCGCGGCACGCTCGTCACGCCCGGAGGCGGACAGTGCTGGTACATCGTAACCGTCTACGAGAACCTCCAGGGCGATGCGGAGATCCGCGAGATCAAGGAGTTCGACTTCTCGAACCCGATCTTCGCCACGGGTGAGGCCGACGGCATGGCGCTCGGCGGCTGGCAGATCGTCGAGCCGAGCGCCGTGATGATTCCCGCCGACGCAGCGGAGGCGCTCGCCAAGGCCTCCGAGGGCACGCTGGGCTACGAGTACACCCCGATCGCGCTCCTGGGGACCCAGCTCGTCTCCGGCACCAACTACCGCATCCTCGCGTACGGTGCGCCGGTCACCCCCGACGCCCAGGGCACGCTCCACGTCCTCGACGTGTACATGAGCCTCGACGGCACTGCGGAGCTCACGGGCATGGGTGCGCTCGACATCACCGCGTACGTCTAGACGCGGGCGCGCGGCGGCGCGCACCATCCGCAATTATTGCGAGTCGGCGGCAGCTTTGGGAAAAGCTGCCGCCACTTTGCTACCCTGTTAAGGGAAGACATGAGAGGAAAGGAGCATGGCATGCGCGTCGCCATTGCAGCGGACCACGGCGGCTACGACCAGAAGGGTTCGATCGCCGATTTCATCAGGAGCCTCGGCCACGAGGTCATCGACTTCGGGCCGTTCTCGCCCGATCCCGTCGACTACCCCGACTATGCCGACAAGGTCGCCCGCGCCGTCTCGCGCGGCGACGCCGACCGCGGCGTCCTGCTCTGCGGAACCGGCCTCGGCATGGCCATCACGGCTGACAAGGTCCCCGGCGTGCGTGCAGCCGCCATCCAGTCCATCGAGTTCGCCGAGCTGTTCCGCGAGCACAACGACGGCAACGTGCTCGCGCTGTCCGGCCGCTTCGTCGGCCTCGAGTCCAACCAGCGCCTCGTGAGGATCTTCCTCGAGACCGAGGCCTCCGCCGAGGCGCGCCACCGCACCCGCGTCGAGAAGATCATGCGCGAGGACGACCCCGCATTCGAGGGAGTCGACGCCTAGGCCCGCCGCCAAGCAACCGCCCCACCGCTCACGAGAGGATCGCGCCATGCACTTCAACTACCTGCTCGACTCCGACCCCGAGCTCGCCTCCGCCATCGCCTCCGAGCTCGATCGCCAGCGCAACTCCATCGAGCTTATCGCGAGCGAGAACTTCGTCAGCCTCGCGGTGATGGAGGCGACGGGCAGCCCGCTCACCAACAAGTACGCAGAGGGGCTCCCGGGGAGCCGCTACTACGGCGGCTGCTGGGCTGTGGATGCGGTCGAGGACCTCGCCCGCGAGCGCGCCAAGAAGCTCTTCGGAGCGAAGTTCGCCAACGTGCAGCCGCACTCCGGCGCGCAGGCCAACTACGCAGCAGAGGCCGCGCTCGTGAAGCCCGGCGCCACCATCATGGGCATGGGACTCGATTTCGGCGGGCATCTCACGCACGGCTCGCCGGCAAACTTCTCGGGCAAGCTCTACAACATCGTGCCGTACGGCGTGAGCCGCGAGACCGAGCGCATCGACTACGACGAGGTCGCGCGCATCGCCGAAGAGTGCAAGCCCGCCCTCATCATCGCGGGCGCCTCCGCCTACCCGCGCATCATCGATTTCGAGCGCTTCGCGCAGATCGCCCACGACAACGGCGCCAAGCTCATGGTCGACATGGCCCATATCGCCGGCCTCGTGGCGTGCGGGGCGCATCCCAGCCCGATCCCCTATGCCGACGTGGTGACCACCACCACGCACAAGACGCTCCGCGGCGCTCGCGGCGGCATGATCCTCTGGAACGACGAGTCGTACACCCGCGCCATCAACAGCGCCGTCTTCCCCGGCAGCCAGGGAGGCCCGCTCGAGCACGTCATCGCGGGCAAGGCGGTGGCGCTCGGCGAGGCGCTCAGGCCCGAGTTCGCAGACTACGTGCGCAACATCCTCGTCAACGCCCAGGCGCTCGGCCGCGGCATGGCGTCGAAGGGCCTGCGCATGGTGACGGGCGGCACCGACAACCACCTGCTGCTCGTCGACCTCACCCCGACGGGCGGGGCGACCGGCCATGAGGCCGAGGTCGCGCTCGAGGAGGTCGGCATCACCGTCAACAAGAACGCCATCCCCTTCGACACGCGCTCCCACAACATCACGAGCGGCATCCGCGTGGGCTCCGCAGCCGCCACCACGCGCGGCTTCACGGAGGCGGAGTGCGAGCGTATCGGCGAGCTCATCGGCACCGTCGTTACGAACATGGGTAACGATGCCGTATGCCAGCGCGTCTCGGCGGAGGTAAAGGAGCTGCTCGCCGCGCACCCGCTCTACCCTGAGCTGGGATAATGCACCCGCACGCCGAGCGCGCCTTGCCCGGCATGCCTTTTTAAACTAACGTAAGGGAAAACCAACCTAATCCAGGAGCGTTTCCCCATGCCCAGCTCATCACCGACCTCGCAGTCATGCTGCTCACGGCCGGGCTCGTCGCCATCGTGTTCGGCAAGCTCAAGCAGCCCATCGTGCTTGGCTACATCCTCGCGGGCTTTCTCGTGGGCCCGCACATGCCCTACTTCTTCACCGTGGCCGACATGGAATCCATCGACGTCTGGAGCGAGATCGGCATCATCGTCCTCATGTTTGGGCTGGGCCTCGAGTTCAACCTGCACAAGCTGCTGAGCACGGGCAGAACGGCCGTCATCACCGCGCTCACCGAGGTCGTGGGCATGCTGCTCATAGGCTACTTCACCGGCCAGCTCATGGGCTGGACCGCGGCCGACAGCCTCTTTCTGGGCGGCATGCTCTCCATGAGCTCCACCACCATCATCATCAAGGCCTTCGACGACCTCAACGTCAAGCGCGAGAAGTTCGCGCAGCTTGTCTTTGGCATCCTCGTGATCGAGGACATTGCCGGCATCTTCATGATGGTGGTGCTTTCCACGGTCTCGGCGAGCCGGGGCGCCGTGGGGCCAGAACTTGCCCTGCAGCTCGCGCAGCTCGTGCTCTACCTCGCCATCTGGCTCATCGCGGGCATCTTCCTTCTGCCCACGCTGCTCGACAAGACCTCGGAGCACCTCTCAGATGAGACGCTTCTGCTCATCTCGCTGGGCGTGTGCTTTGGCATGGTGCTGCTCGCCGAGGCCCTGGGCTTCTCGTCTGCGCTCAGCGCGTTCCTCGCCGGCTCGCTGTTGGCGGGCACCATCCATGCGGAGCGGGCCGAGCACCTCACGTCGAGCATCAAAGACCTCTTTGGTGCCGTGTTCTTCCTCTCAGTGGGCATGCTCATCGACCCCCAGATGATCGTGGCAAACGTGGTGCCCGTGCTCATCATTTCGCTGGTCACGCTCGTGGGCAAGGTTGTCATCTCGTCGCTGGGCGTGGTGCTCTCGGGTCAGGGCCTGCGCCTTGCCGTGCGTTGCGGCGCGAGCCTGGGCCAGATAGGCGAGTTCGCCTTCATCATCGCCTCGCTCGGCATGTCGCTGGGCGTGCTCTCAAACCAGATCTATCCCATCATCGTGGCTGTCTCGGTGATCACCACCCTCACCACGCCCGCGTGCATTAAGAGCGCCGACACCATCTGCGACGCCCTCATGAAGGCGCTTCCCGCCCCGCTCATCGAGCGCCTGCGCTCCTACACCGCCGACGAAAACGAGGACGCCGACGAGTCGGAGCCCGGCGAATGGGCCGCCTACATCAAGCGCTTCGCGTCCAAGACCGCCCTCTTTGGCATCATCATGCTGGGGATCGCGTTCCTTTCGCGCAGCCTGCTCTATCCGGCGTTGGTGCAGCTCAACCTCAACATCCCCATGCGCCGCCTCGTCTGCGCCGCCGTGGTGCTTCTCGCCGACCTCCCCTTCATCCGCCCCATGATGGACCTCCATTCCTCCGAATACACCGCGCTCTGGGTGACGGACCGCAAGAGCAGGATCGCGCTCATCACCCTCAATGCGCTGCGTTTTGCCATCGTCGTGCTCGTGATCGTGCTGCCCATCCAGCAGCTGCTCTCCTTCAACGCCGCCTGGCTCGTACCCGCTATCGCGGCCCTGGCCTTTGTGAGCCACAAGAGCGGCTGGCTCATCTCGGCCTACCTCAAGGCCGAGACGCGCTTTGTGGTTAACCTCAACGAGCGCCGCGTGAAGAACAACACCGCCGACGACCTCGCCAAACTCGCAGACGACGTGCACGTTGCCCGCATCACGTGCCCGCCCGAGCTCGACGGAAGGCGCCTCATGGACCTCAGCTGGGGCAGGCGCTTCAACGTGAACGCCATCAAGATCGAGGGACACGACGGCGCCGTTGCCATGCCCGTGGGCAGCCAGCTTTTGCATGCGGGCGACAGGATCTCCCTTCTCGGCAAGCAGGACGACCTGCGCTCGCTCGGCGTTGAGCTGGGCTTTTCGCTCATGGAGGGGGCTAACACGCTCGAGGGCTACCTTGCCGCGCAGCAAGAGGGCGCCGAGACGCTCTTTACCTACACCATCCCCGTGAGCGACTACCCAGACCTGCAGAACAAGAGCATCAAGGGCAGCTCCGTGCGCGACCACTACAACTGCATGGTGCTCGCCGTGCTGCGCAACAAGCTCCCGGTGCTTCTGCCCCACGTCAACATGGTGCTTCAGGACGGCGACTACGTGTGGATGCTGGGCTCGCAGCACATGGCCGAGCTGCTCCTCATGGAGGATGAGCCGCTTCTCGCATAAATCGCGGCGCGCGCGAGACGCAACGCGCTAGAATGTATTTATCAACTAATTCCCAATGCGAGGAGACTTTGATGACCAACCTTCAGCTCGATTGCGATACCAGCCGCCTCACCGTGGTCGACCACCCGCTTGTGCAGCACAAGATGTCGGTCCTGCGCGACAAGAGCACCTCTACCAAGGACTTCCGCCAGCTGGTGACCGAGCTTTCCATTCTCGAGGGCTACGAGGCGCTGCGCGACCTTCCGCTGGAGGACGTGGAGGTGGAGACCCCGCTCGAGAAGATGGTGGGCAAGCGCATCGCCGGCAAGAAGCTCGCCATCATCCCCATCCTTCGCGCGGGCCTGGGCATGGTCGACGGCATCCTCTCGCTGGCTCCCTCAGCGCGCGTGGGCCACGTGGGCCTCTACCGCGATCCCGTTACGCATGAGCCCGTTGAGTACTACCACAAGTTCCCGCCCTACCTCGATGCGCGTACCTGCATTGTGGTTGACCCCATGCTCGCCACGGGCGGCTCGCTCGTTGCGGCCGTCCAGTTCTTGCGCGAGGCGGGTGCCAAAGACATCCGCGCCCTCACGCTGGTGTCGTGCCCCGAGGGCATCAAGACGGTCCTCGATTCCGACCCCAACGTGCGCCTCTACACCTGCGCCATAGACCGCCAGCTCAACGAGCGCGCCTACATCCTGCCCGGACTGGGCGATGCCGGCGACCGCGTGTACGGCACCAGGTAGCGTGAGTGCGCTTGTCCTGATAGCGGGGGCCGTGCTCGGTATGGGGTGCGGCATTCTGTTCTGGCTTGCCAAGAGGCGTCAGAGCATGAGGCTGGCGATCGCCGCCGTCATGGCCACATTCTTTATGCTGAGCTGCGGCATCTTTGCCGTGCGCATGGCCGCGCCCGAGCTTACGCTGCCGGCTGGCGTGCTGGCTGTGCTTGCCTTTCTTGCCACGGTTGAGGTTGCTGCGCTGGGGCAGCGGTCGAACGCGGAATAAGCCACGGGAGCAGGCTGCTCGGTCCATTTTGCGCGGGTTTTCTCGCCGAGAATCGCCGAGATGGTACCGTATTGCCCTTGTGCGCGATGAACGTGCCGCCAAAACGCCCTTGTGCGCGAGAAATCCGTGCACAAAGCCCCTGCGGTGGCGCTCCGGCCACGCACATAGCCGTTCTGGTACCATCCGCGCGAACAGCAAGCGCGGCAAACGCGCTACAGTAGGTGCAGGCACCGGCGCAGCAGCCATACGCGCGCGAAAGGAGGAAGGCCGTGGTCGAATACCATCCCACCTGGTCAGAGGACGAGCTGGCGGCCATCCTCCATCGTCTGAGCGAGGCGGGCGGGGGAGAGGCCCGCTTTGGCCAAGACGAGAATGGCGCCGTGACGGGTGTCGACAACCCCCAGGAGCTCGAGCGCGCCCTGTTCAACGTGGGCTATGCGCAGCGTCCCCGCATCATTGCCCAAACGCGCACCGTGCTCGCGCCAAACGGCAAGAAGGCCGTCATAGCCGAGGTGGGGGAGTTCACCATACGCGACATGCCCAGCTTCGTGCCCTAAGGGCTCCGGCACCCGCGTACGAGGCGACACGCGAATTATCGAAGGAGCGCCTATAAAAACGAGTTATTCGACTAGGTGCATATTAATAGCGATTATTTGCACGACTGGCCGCCGAATTGGCCCGTTTATGCCCTATACAGCGTTTTAATAATGAGTTAAGCGCATCGGAGCGCCTTTGCAGCCTCCTCCGAAATATGACGCAAAGCTGCTTTCGTCGGGGAATGTGTGACATCCGAGAGCAGGAGGGCTAGACTTCCTCCGTAGTCACTTTTTGTACTGTCGTGAAAGGACGCGCAATGGGCGAAGCGTTCGAAGAAGTCTCGAATGAGATGGACGAGCTCATAGAGAGCTTTTTCACCACTCCCATCTTCGGCGACAAGAACATCGGCTTCACCGTGACCATGTTCTGGTTTCTGCTCGCATGCATTATCATGCTCATCGTGGTGTTCGCCTACAAGAAAAAGACCGAGGGCACGCTCGTGCCTCACGGCGTCTTTGCCAACGGCATGGAGTTCATCGTGGACTACGTGCGCGACGACGTATGCAAGGGCGCCTTGGGCGATTCGTGGAAGCGCCACTTCCCCTTCCTCGCCACGGTGTTCTTCGTGGTGATGTTCGGAAACTACATAGGCATGCTGCCAACCTGGAAGGCGGGCACCGGCACCACCGGCGTCACGGGCGCCATTGCGCTCATGAGCTTCATCTACTTCATCGCGATGGGTGTCAGGAAGAAGGGCGCCTTTCGCTACATCAAGAGCCTGGCTCCTGAGGGGCTGCCCGCGCCCATCGCCGCGATCGTGTGGGTGATCGAGCTCTTCTCCACGTTCTTGCGCCTCGTCACGCTGGCCGTCCGACTCTTTTGCAACATGTTCGCCGGCCACGTGGTCATGGGCGTGTTCGCGATCATGACCACCACGTTCGTGGCGCCCATGATCAACCACTTCTCGGCGGCCGCGCTGGGCACGGGCGCCATGAGCATCCTCTGGATGGTGCTTCTGCTGCTCATCTACGTGGTCGAGCTTCTCGTCTCGTTCATCCAGGCATATATCTTCACCCTGCTCTCGGCCGTCTATATCCAGCTGGCCGAAGCCGAGGGCCACTAGCACGGCATCTCGCGGGCCTGCCCCGCTGTGCGCGATAGTTGTAAGTCGCCGGATGGGCCGGCGAACGGCAAAGGAGGAACTGTGAACGTTATCGGATATGGTATGTGCGTAATCGGCGCTGCGCTGGGCATCGCCATCGCCGCATTTGCTGTTGCGAATTCCATGGCTCGCCAGCCCGAGGTTCAGAGCCGTCTGTTCACCGTCTTCATTCTGGCTTCGGCCTTCATCGAGGCCCTCTGCCTGATCGGCTTCGTCGTCGCCATCATGTAGGTGCGGCGACGCCAGCCAGCCACGATAGGGGAGAAGCAATGACAAAGATCCAATCATGCCTTGTGCGTGCTGCAGCGGGATCGGCCGTCCTCACGGCTGCGCTGCCGGCTGTCGCCCACGCCGAGGAGCAGAACACCGGGCTCACCCTCCTTCTGCCCAACATGGCGGAGTTCATTCCGGCATGCATCGCGTTCATCATCATCTACCTGATCATGTCCAAGCTCGCCTGGCCTTCAGTCCTCAAGATGATGGAGGACCGCGAGAACAAGATCGCCGGCGACCTCAAAGCGGCGGAGGAGGCGCGTACCAAGGCCGAGACTGAGGCCAAAAACGTCGACCTCGCCATAGACGAGGCCCAGCGCCAGGCCGCCGACATCATCGCGCAGGCCAAGCGCAAGGCCCAGGAGGAGCGCGTCGCCATCCTCGCTGCAGCCCAAAAGGACGCGGCTGCCACCATCGCCCGCGGCAAGGACGTGGTGGAGACCGAGCGCAAGCGCGCCATGGAAGACCTCTCCAGGTCGGTTGTCGACCTTTCGGTGGAGATCGCCGGCAAGATCATAGGCAACGACCTCTCCGACGACGAGCACTGCGCTCTTGCTGCCAAGTACCTGCAGGAAGTAGGGGACTCTGATGCCAGCTAGCCGAAGCGATAAGCGTAAGGTCGAGCAGTATGCCCGCACCCTGCTCGACGCTGCGAAGACCGAGGGGCGCGAAAACGCCGACCTCGTGCAGTGGCGGCATGCGGTGAAGTTCTCGCCCGAGGTGCTCGAGGTGCTCACGTCGCTCCAGAACGAGAGCGACCCCGCGCTCATCTCCAAGGTCTACACCCAGCTGCAGTCGCTCGTCGCCAAGGATGACTCCACGGTCATGGTCACCGTCACCACGGCGGTCGAGATGGACGATGAGCTGCGCGAGAAGGTGCTCGCCAAGGCCCACGAGCTTTTCAATGCGGCGATCTATCTGGTCGAGCGCATCGATCCCAACATCTTGGGCGGCATCATCATCGAGGGCAAGGGGCGGCGCTACGACGCAAGCGTGCGCGCCCAGCTCGCCACCGTGCGCACCGCCCTCGACTCCACGTTCTTGGGAGGTGAGGTCTAGATGGCCGACACCCTTAACGCCGCGTCCATCATGGACGCCCTGCGCACCCAGCTCGCCTCCGTGCAGACGACCGTCGACCGCCGCGAGTCCGCCGAGGTCGTCGAGGTAGGCGACGGCATCGCCCACGTGGAGGGCCTCAAGTCCGCCATGGCGGGCGAGCTGCTGCTCTTCACGAGCTCGACTACTGGCAAGATCGTCTACGGTCTTGCTCAGAACCTCGACCAGGACGAGATCGGCGCCGTTCTCTTCGGCGAGGTCGACGTCATCAAAGAGGGCGATCTGTGCACGTGCACCGGCCGCGTCATGGACATCCCCGTGGGCCGCTCCATGCTCGGCCGCGTGGTCAACCCCCTCGGCCAGCCCATCGACGGCCTCGGGCCCATCGAGACCACGCACTACCGCCCCATAGAGTTCAAGGCGCCCGGCATCATGGCGCGCCAGCCCGTATGCGAGCCGGTGCAGACCGGCCTTGTGGCCATCGACGCCATGACCCCCATCGGCCGCGGCCAGCGCGAGCTCATCATCGGCGACCGCAAGACGGGCAAGACCTCCATTGCCATCGACGCCATCATCAACCAGCGCGACACCGACATGGTCTGCATCTACGTGGCCATAGGTCAGAAGGCCTCCACGGTCGCCTCCATCCGAGAGACCCTCTCCCGCCACGGCGTGCTCGACAAGACCATCATCGTCTCGGCCACCGCCTCCGACTCCGCGCCCATGCAATACATCGCCCCCATGGCCGGCGCCGCCATAGGCGAGTTCTTCATGTACAACGATAAAGACGGCAACCCCGCCGACGCAGAGCATCCCGGCGGCCACGTGCTCGTGGTCTACGACGACCTCTCCAAGCAGGCCGTTGCCTACCGCCAGATGTCGCTCACGCTGCGCCGTCCGCCCGGACGCGAGGCGTACCCCGGCGACATCTTCTACCTGCACTCACGCCTGCTCGAACGCGCCTGCAAGCTCTCCGAGGCCAACGGAAGCGGCTCGCTCACGGCGCTGCCCATCATCGAGACGCAGGAAGGCGATGTCTCGGCCTATATTCCCACCAACGTGATCTCGATCACCGACGGCCAGATCTATCTGCAGTCCAACCTCTTCTTCCAGGGCCAGCGCCCGGCGGTCGACGTGGGCATCTCGGTGAGCCGCGTAGGCGGCGCCGCCCAGAAGGCGGCCATGAAGCAGGTTGCCGGCACGCTGCGCCTCGACCTCGCGAGCTACCGCGAGAAGCAGGCGTTCGCACAGTTCGGCAGCGACCTCGACGCAGCCACGCAATACCAGCTCAACCACGGCGCGCACATGATGGAGCTGCTCAAGCAGAAGCGCTTCTCGGCCCTCGACGTGGCCGACCAGGCCATTTCCATCTACGCCGCCAAGGAGAACTACGTGGACGACATCGACCTCGACCACGTGGCGCTGTTCCGCGACGAGCTCTCTGCGTTCATGCAGAAGAACTACGACAGCCTGCGCGAGACCGTGCGTTCGGGCAAGATCTCAGGCGCCACCGGCCGCAAGCTCAACGCGTGCATCGAGGAGTTCAAGAAGCAGTTCCTCATCGACCATCCCAACCGCGACGTTCGCCTCAACCTCGAGGAGACGGCGGAGATAAGCGCAGAGTAAATGGCAAATCTTCGCGACATACAGCGGCGCATGAACTCCATCAGGAGCACCATGCAGGTCACGCGCACCATGGAGATGATCTCCACGGCGCGCATCCGCCGTGCCCTCGACCGCGCGGAGCGGGCCATGCCCTTCAAGCAGGCCCTCACGCGCATGCTCGCCAATGTGGCGGGCGCGGCGCGCGACGGCGGCCAGCCGCTGCTCCAAGAGCACGATAAGGTCAAGAAGGTCCTCTTCATCCTCATCGCGTCCGACCGCGGCCTTGCCGGCGGCTTCAACGTCACGCCCGAGCGCCAGGTCGAGCGCGAGATGGCGGCCCTCAAGGCCAAGGGCGTCGCCTCCGAGGTCATCACCTGCGGACGCAAGCCCAGCGAGTACTTCGTGTCGCGCGGCATCACGCCCGCCATGACCTTCATCGGCATCTCGAGCGAGCCTACGCAGGACGAGGCCGACCGCATTGCCGCATATGTGATGGAGGGCTACGCCAGCTGCCGCTTCGACGAGGTGAGGATTTACTACTGGCACGCCAAGAACCGCGTGGACCAGACCTATGTCAACGAGAAGCTCCTTCCGCTCACGCGCGAGGAGCTCATGATGCCCAGCAAGCCGGGCAAGCGCACGGCGGTCGAGCAGATCGATCACGTCCGCGAGACGGAGTTCGAGTTCGACCCGTCTGCAACCGAGGTCCTGGGATATCTCATCCCCGCCTACGTGCGCACCGTTGTGTACCACGCGCTCCTCGACTCCGCGGCCGCCGAGCACGGCGCCCGCCGCAGGGCCATGCAAAGCGCATCCGATAGCGCCGAAGAGGTCCTGAAGGTCCTCTCGCGCACCTATAACCGCGTCCGTCAGGGATCCATCACCACCGAGCTTAACGAGATTGTCGGCGGGGCTTCCGCATTGGAGGAGAACAGCTGATGGCAGACACCAAGCAAGCCGAGCGCAGCGCGCTCGAGGAGGCTGCGTACAACTACATGAACCGTAGCGTGGGCGAGGGGACCATCGTCCGCATCGTGGGCCCCGTCGTCGATGTGCAGTTCGGCGAGCGGGTTCCTGCCATCTATACGGCGCTCTCCGTGGAGGCCGACACGCCCATGGGCCACATCTCCACCATGCTCGAGGTGGAGTCGCAGCTGCCCGGTGGCGTAGTGCGTACCGTGGCCATGAGCTCCACCGACGGCCTCCAGCGCGGCATCAAGGCCATCGACACGGGACACCCGCTCATGATGCCCGTGGGCCAGGCCACCCTCGGCCGCGTATGGAACGTCATGGGCCAGCCCGTCGACGGCGGCGAGGTGCCCGACGACGTGCTCTACTATCCCATCCACCATCCCGCGCCCAAGTTCGACGACCTCACCACCCAAACCGAGATCTTCGAGACGGGCATCAAGGCCATCGACCTGCTCGAACCCTATGTACGCGGAGGCAAGACGGGCCTGTTCGGCGGTGCCGGCGTGGGCAAGACGGTGCTTATCCAGGAGCTCATCAACAACCTCGCGCAGGAGCACGGCGGCACATCGGTCTTCACCGGCGTGGGCGAGCGCACCCGCGAGGGCACCGACCTGTTCCTCGAGATGACCGAGTCGGGCGTCATCGAGAAGACCTGCCTCGTGTACGGCCAGATGAACGAGCCGCCCGGGGCGCGCCTGCGCGTGGGCCTCGCGGGCCTCACCACCGCGGAGTACTTCCGCGACCAGGGCCAGGACGTGCTGCTCTTCATCGACAACATCTTCAGGTTCTCGCAGGCGGGCTCCGAGGTCTCGGCTCTGCTCGGCCGCATGCCGTCCGCGGTGGGCTACCAGCCCACGCTCGCGACCGAGATGGGCGACCTCCAGGAGCGCATCACCTCCACCAAGGAGGGGTCGATCACCTCGGTCCAGGCCATCTACGTGCCAGCCGACGACCTCACCGACCCGGCGCCTGCGACCACGTTCACGCACCTCGACGCCACGACGGTCCTCTCCCGCGCCATCACCGAGCTGGGCATCTACCCGGCGGTCGATCCGCTCGCCTCGAGCTCCGATGCGCTCGACCCCGCCATCGTGGGCGAGGAGCACTACCGCGTGGCTGCCAAGACGCAGGAGATCCTCCAGGAGTACTCCGACCTTCAGGACATCATCGCGATCCTGGGCATGGACGAGCTCACCGAGGAGCAGCAGCGGACGGTCAGCCGTGCGCGCAAGGTGCAGCAGTTCCTCTCGCAGTCGTTCCACGTCGCCGAGAAGTTCACGGGCAACCCGGGCGTGTACTGCCACGTCGAGGACACCGTGCGCTCCTTCGCCGCCATCGTCGACGGTGAGTGCGACGACATTCCCGAGCAGGCGTTCCGCTATGCGAGCGACATCGAGGACGTGCGCAGGCGCGCAGCCGCCATGGAAACCGCGGAGAGGATTGCGGAGTAGCCGATGGCCGAGCTCATGGTACAGTTCGTGCGTCCCGACCGCATCATGTTCGAGGGGCCCGTGGCGAGCGTCATCCTCGCCACCCCCAAGGGAGAGCTGGGTATCTGGCCGGGCCGCAGACCCATCATCTGCGCGCTCGGCGACGGCGTGGTGCGCATCAACCGTCTCGAGGCCAACGGCGGCGGCACCGTGCGCGTCGTCGTCTCGGGCGGGTATGCGGAGGTCGACCACGATACCGTGATCATCCTCGCAGACCACGCACGCAGAGCCGACGACATCGACCGCGCCCAGACCGAGGCCCTGCTTGCCGACGCCAGGGCCAAGCTCGCCTCCCTCGACCCGGACGACAACCGCAGCGCGTACTGGAGCCAGAAGGTCAAGTGGTGGACTATGCTCCTCAAATACGCCGAGTCCTGACGGAGGCCGCGCTTCGGGAACCGTCCCGAAAACGCGGAAAACCGCGAAAAAGGAACCGTCCCCAAAACGCGGTTGGCCCTGCGGGGACGTGGACATTCCATACAGCTTGGTCCAGCGGGGAGGGGAATCAGCGTCCGAGCTGGTATACTCTATAATTCGGTATATAGAGTTCGCGCGCGGAGGTTGCATGGACGTCATAGAAGTCGAAGGCGGATACCCCATCCAGGGCACCATCACCGTCGAGGGCGCCAAGAACTCCGCCCTGAAGCTCATGGCCGCCACCATCATGGCCCCCGGCGTCACCACGCTCACCAACGTTCCCAACATCGCGGACGTGCACGTGATGGGCAAGGTGCTCAAGGCCCTCGGAGCCAAGATCGATGTCCTCGACGAGCACACCCTCGCCATCGACACCTCCGCGGTGGACAAGTGGGAGACCCCGTACAGCCTGGTCTCGCAGATGCGCGCGTCGACGGCCGTCATGGGCCCGCTCATCTCGCGCTTCGGCAAGGCCATCGTCGCCATGCCGGGCGGTTGCAACATCGGCGCCCGCAAGATCGATATGCACATCCTCGGCCTCGAGGCGCTCGGCGTCCATTTCGAGATCGACCACGGCAACATCCACGCCACCACGCCCGACGGCCTCACCGGCAGCACGGTCCTGCTCAACTTCGCGAGCGTCGGCGCCACCGAGAACCTCATGATGGCATCGGTGTTCGCCAAGGGCACGACCGTCATCGACAACGCCGCGCGCGAGCCCGAGATCGTCGATCTCGCCAACATGCTCAACGAGATGGGGGCCTGCATCAAGGGCGCCGGCTCCCCGCTCATCGAGATCGAGGGCGTCTCCAAGCTCCACCCCGTCACCCACCGCGTGGTGGGCGACCGCATCGAGGCGGGCACCTTCGCCGCCATCGGCGCCATCGCGGGAGGGCCCGTGACCGTCAAGGGCTTCGATCCCGTCCACCTGGGGCTCGTCCTCAAGAAGTTCGATCAGATGGGCATCGACATCACCTACGAGGAGGACGGCATCACCGTCTCACGCACTGCCGACCTCATGCCCGTCGATATCCAGACCCTGCCGTTCCCGGGATTCCCCACCGACATGCAGGCCCAGACCATGGCCCTGCTCGCCCTTGCGAAGGGCTCTTGCGTGGTCACCGAGAACGTCTTCGAGAACCGCTTCATGTTCGCGAGCGAGATACAGCGCATGGGCGCCAACATCACCATCGAGGGGCACCATGCCATCGTGCGCGGCGTCCCCGCCTACTCGGGTGCCGAGGTCCAGGCCTCCGACCTGCGCGCAGGCGCCGCGCTCGTCATCGCGGGCCTCGTGGCAGACGGCACCACCGTGGTCTCCAACATCCACCACATCGACCGCGGCTACGAGAAGTTCGTTGAGAAATTGCAGTCCCTCGGCGCGGTCGCACGTCGCACGACGCGGCCCGACGAGGACGTGTTCGCAGATTAGCTCCGGGAGGACGGGCCGTGGCAAAACAGCTTGACAGCTCCGAATACAGCAGGAACAACGTAGAGCGCTACCACAAGCGCGCCGCGGGCAAGGGAATCCGCAAGGGCATCGTCGCGTTCATCGTGGTCGCGCTCCTCGCGGCGTTGGGCGGGACCGCCTTCGCCGCCGTGAACTGGGTCAAATCGCTTGACGAGCGCCTGCACAACGAGGAGGTCGTCGACGACGAGCTCCGTGCGGTCCTCACCGAGCCTGCAGCACCGTCCGATCCCTACTACGTGCTGCTCCTCGGCACCGACGGCCGCGCCGGCGAGGAGGACTTCCGCGCCGACACGATCATCCTCGTGCGCGTCGACCCGCCCAACAAGCGCCTCACCATGCTCTCCATCCCGCGCGACACCCACGTCTACTACAAGGGCTCCGAAATGAAGATCAACGCAGCCCACTTCTACGACGGCCCCGCAGGCATGATCACCGCCGTTCAGGACCTCACCGGCGTCCAGATATCACACTACGCCGAGGTCAACTTCGATGGGCTGGCCGACATCACCGATGCCCTGGGCGGCGTCTGGGTCGATGTCGACGAGTACATGTACGATGACGAGAACTTCCACCACATCGTCTCGCTCGATCCGGGCTACCAGTGCCTCAACGGCGAGGCGGCGCTGTTCTACTGCCGCTGCCGCAAGTTCTATGACGGCGACTACACCCGCATGCGCCACCAGCGCGAGTTCATCAAGGCCATCATCAAGCAGGTGCTCGACAACCCCGATCCGCTGACGCTCTTCAACGTGGTCGATAAATGCGCCGACATGGTGACGACCGACCTTTCTGCATCCGAGATCATCTCGCTCGCAAGCGAGTTCCGCGGCATAGACGTCGACAACAACATCTACACCGCCCACGCGCCGTCGTTCGCGGCCATGCTCGGCGAGGTGTCCTACGTGTTCGTCTCGCAGTGGCAGCTCGACGAGCTCATGGCCATCATCAACCGCGGCGAAGACCCCAGCGCCTTCATGGAGGACCTCGTGGTCGACACCTCGAGCATGCCCCCGCAGCCGGTGACCTACGAGGAACCCGTGTACTACGAGGAGACCAGCAGCGAGGAGTCCCAGGAGACCTACTACGAGCCCGAGGGCGGCGATGACGGCGGCGGCTACGATGACGGCGGTGGTGGAGAAGCCTCTACCGACGACGGAGGAGAATCCTCTACCGGCGACGGAGGAGAAGGCTGAGGCCCTTCACGTCCGCTCCTATAATTGACGCGGAGCGGCGGCCGCACCAGCTGACCGAGGGGACGGAGCTACCCATGATGAGACTTGAGCAGCGCGAAGACCACTCCCTCACCAGGGCGGGGGAGGATTACCTCGAGGCGATCTATGTGCTCTCGCTCGATACTCCCGACGGCGCGGTGCGCTCGGTCGACGTCGCGGATGACCTCAAGGTGTCCAAGGCGAGCGTCAACAAGGCGCTCTCGATGCTCAAAGACGAGGGCATGGTCAACCAGGAGCATTACGGCAAGGTGACCCTCACCGATGAGGGACGCGCCTACGCCCGCCTGGTCTGGCGCGCCCATCGCGCGCTCAGGGCCTTCCTCATCGACGAGATCGGCGTCGACGAGGAGACCGCCGAGGAGGAGGCCTGCCTCATGGAGCATGCGCTCTCGGCGAAGACCATGGACCTGCTCGTCGGCCATCTCAAGGAAAAAGGCATCTTCATCGAGGATTAGCCGCACACGTAAGGAGGGCACAGCATGAAAGCCATCATTCCCGCCGCAGGACTCGGAACGCGGTTCCTGCCCGCCACGCGCGTCATGCCCAAGGAGCTCCTCCCCGTGCTCGACAAGCCCGTGATCCAGTATGTGGTCGAGGAAGCGCTCGAACCCGACGGCGTCGACGGCGTGTGCATCATCAACTCCCACGAGAAGCCACAGATCGAGGCCTACTTCTCGGTCGATGAAGACTTCGAGGCCATGCTCGCGTCGCACGGCAAGGACGCGCTTGCTGCGCACGTGCACGAGGCGTCATCGCTGCCCGTGGCCTTCGCCTACCAGGATGACCCCAAGGGCCTGGGCCATGCCGTGCTCTGCGGCGCCGAGGCCGTGGGCGACGAGCCGTTCTTCGTGCTGCTCGGCGACTATTTCGTACCCGACCGCAAGATGTGCGTGCGCATGGCCGACATCTCCGCCGCCCACGGCGGCGCATCGGTCATCGCCGTCGCGCCCGTGCCCGAGGACCAGGTGAGCCGCTACGGCATCATCGCGGGCGAGTGCGTGGGCTGCCATCCCGACTACGACGCCGCCGGCGAGGAGGAGGGCGCGGTCTGGAAGGTCACCGGCCTCGTCGAGAAGCCCAAGCGCGAGGAGGCGCCGTCCCACCTGTTCATCGTGGGCCGCTACCTGCTCACGCCGCGCGTGATGGAGCTCCTCAGGACCCAGACGCCCGGTGCCGGCGGGGAGATCCAGCTCACCGATGCTATGCAGCGCCTGCTCGCCGACGAGGAGATGTACGCGCTCGTGGTCGATCCCGACGAGGGGTGCGACACGGGAACCCCCGCCGCCTGGGCTGCGACGAACGCGCGCATGGCGCTCGCCGACCCCGCAAGCGTCGACGCCTTCTACGAAGCGTTGGGTCGCGATGCCCGCGATCGTCTTGGATAGCAGGCGCGATTCCATAATCAGATTCGGCAACGACGGCTGGCACGCGCGGTTCGACGAAGGATTCACCGAGGAGAACGTCGCGCGCGTGGCGGATGCCCTCGGCGTCGTATGGGCGGACACGTCCCCCGGGGCCACCGTCTACGTGGGCTATGACACGCGCCATGACGCGCGCCGTTTCGCCCGCGCCATGGGCGGCGTCCTCGCCGCCTATGGGCTCCATGCCTGCATCTCGCCCGGCCATGTCCCCACGCCCGCCGTGGAGTGGGCATGCGCGCACGACGAGCGCGCGATCGGAGCCGTGGTCATCACGGCCTCGGAGCTCTCCTGCGAGTACGGCGGCATCCTCGTGCGCGCCTCCGACGGCAGCTCCGCAAGCCATGCCTTCCTCGACGAGGTCGAGGACCTCATACCGCCCGGTGCGCCCGCTGAGCGCGGCGTCATCTACGAGGTCGACTACGTCGATGCCTATCTGGATGACCTCATGGAGGCGATCGACCCGCGCGCGTTCGCGGCGCATCCCCTCTCCGTGGTGGTCGACCCCATGTACGGGGCGGGGAAGGGGTATCTCGCCCGCATCCTCGAGCGCCTCGGCTGGACGGTCAGGGAGATCCACAGCTCCGAGTCGCACGACTTCGGCGGCCTGCACCCCGAGCCCATCGATCCGTGGGCAGATAAGTGCGAGCAGGCCGTCGTGGCGTCCGGGGCGCAGCTGGGGCTTCTGCTCGACGGGGATGGGGACCGCTTCGCCGCGGTCGACGGGACGGGCCGCCTGCTCACGCCGCACCTGCTCACGCCGCTCATCATCGAGCACCTCGCGGTCAACCGGAAGCGCTCGGGGCGCGTCGTGACCACGCTCTCGAGCTCATCGAGCATCGTCGAGGCGGCGCGCCGGCTCGGCCTGCCCGTCACGTCGCTGCCCGTCGGGTTCTCCCGACTATATAGAGAGTTACGCGAGCAGGACGTCCTCATCGGCTGCGAGGAGTACGGCGGCATCGTCGTCCCGAGCCATCTCTACGAGCGTGACGGCCTCCTGGGCTGCCTGCTCGTGTGCGAGCTGGTCGCCATGAGCGGCATGAGCCTCGCGGAGCTTCTCGAGAGCAGCGTCGAGCGCCTGGGACGCCGCTGCTACATCCGCCGCGACGTCCGCCTCGAGACGGGGCAGATCTCGATCCTGCGCGCCATCCTGCCCGGGCTCAACCCCGAGACGGTCGCCGGGCGCACGCCCGTCGAGGTGAGCCATGCCGACGGCCTGCGCCTCGATTTCGCCGACGGCTCCTGGGTGCTCATGCGCCCCTCGCGCACCGATCCGGTGGTTCGCGTCTACGCAGAGGCCTCCGACGAGCGCGATCGCGACGAGCTGCTCGACGCAGCCTGCCAACTTGTGAGATCGGGCATCTAGGAACTCGCGGCGCGCAAATCCCAATAGTTAAGGAAATCATGTTGTCAGCGGCCTTTTCCCGCTATTTGCGCGGGTAGAAAGCCTGGAATGTGCTACCGTGGCATCCTGCGCAAATGCCCATGTTCGGGTGCGTGGGGGAACGAAATGTGGAGGAAATGTGAACACAAAGATTCACACCTCCACGGGGCCTCCGAGTGCGTATAGTTATTTCCCGCGCCGCAACGAACGGCAAAGCCGAAACGGGGCGCAGCGAACCTTGAAAACCGGATACTGCGATCGAAAGATCGATGAAGATAGCACAGCGAAATCGAATGCATGAACACTAGTTCATAGCCAGTCAATTTCGATGAATCCGAGATCAGCGGGATCTTAGAGACGGATCGTCCACTACTTCGAATCGTTCAGGCTCAGCCTGATCATATTTGAACGGAGAGTTCGATCCTGGCTCAGGATGAACGCTGGCGGCGCGCCTAACACATGCAAGTCGAACGGTTAAAGCCCCTTCGGGGGTGTATAAAGTGGCGAACGGCTGAGTAACACGTGGGCAACCTACCTCTTGCTCTGGGATAGCCTCGAGAAATCGTGGGTAATACCGGATACTCCGTAACCGTCGCATGGCGGATACGGGAAAGCGCATACGGCAAGAGATGGGCCCGCGGCCTGTTAGCTTGTTGGTGGGGTAACGGCCTACCAAGGCTATTATGGGTAGCTGGGTTGAGAGACCGACCAGCCAGATTGGGACTGAGACACGGCCCAGACTCCTACGGGAGGCAGCAGTGGGGAATCTTGCACAATGG
>CADBJR010000025.1 GCA_902795065.1 uncultured Coriobacteriaceae bacterium | reverse complement strand
TCGAAGGTGAGGCAGCCGGGCATGGCGAAATCGACCGTGATGACGTTGCGCAGGAAGGGCAGGCGCTCGCAATGGAGCGGCGTCTCCTTGTCGTGGCCCGCGATCTCGGGGCAGAGCTCGTTGATGATGGCGCGGTAGTTGGAGTCGAGCGCGCTCTCGATCATCACGAGGGTGTGGGTGTCGGACTGGCGCAGCAGGTACTCGGCCTCGTGGATCTTGTAGGCGGTGTTCACCGTCACGAGCACCGCGCCGATCTTGACCGTCGCCCAGAAGGTGATGTACCAGGCGGGCACGTTGGTCGCCCAGATGGCGACCTTGCTGCCGGCGCGCACGCCCATCGAGACGAGCGCCCGCGCGAACGCATCCACGTCGTCGCGGAACTCCTCGTAGGTGCGCGTGTAGTCGAGCGTCGTGTACTTGAAGCAGTACTGGTCGGGAAACTCCTCGACCATGCGGTCGAGCACCTGCGAGAAGGTCAGGTCGATGAGCTCGTCCTTCTTCCACACGTACTCGCCGGAGCCGTCGTGGTTGGGATAGAGGCGCTTCTTCTTGCCGCGCGTCTGCTCGTAGCGGCTCATGTAGTTGGCGTAGTGCGGCAGGATGATGCTCGCATCGTCCGTGCCCTCCTGCCACTGGGGCTTCCACTCGAGCGAGACGAAGCCGTCGTAGTCGATCGACGCCAGCGCCTGCACCATCTCGGGGATGGGCAGCGTACCCTCGCCGATGATGTCGTAGCGGCCGCGGTCGTCGGAGTCGCGCAGGTGGACGTGGCGCACGTACGCGCCGAGGTTGGTGATCGTGGTGTCGGCATCCTCGCCATGGTCGCGGTGCGGGTGGTGGATCTCCCAGAGCGCGGCGAGGTTGTCGCTCGCGAAGGCGTCCATGAGGGCGCGCAGGCGGCCCGTATCGGAGTAGACGCCCGTGGTGCGGATGAGGATCGTCACGCCCGCCGCGGCGGCAGCCGGCAGCAGCGTGCGGATGGTCGAGCAGATGCGCTCCTCGTCGTCGCGGTAGACGGGTGCGGAGATGCAGGGGATCTGCATGGCGCGGGCGGTCTCGATGAGGCCGAGGATGATGTCGGCGGAATCGGCATCCGACAGGTCGCACGAGGTGTCGAGGCACGGGATGCGCAGGCCGCGGTCGCGCAGCGTGCGCGCCGTGGTCACCGCGTTGTACTTGTCGAAGGGACCGCCGCGTTGGATGAGGTCGGGGCGCTTGAAGAGGTCGTAGACCTCGACGCCCTCGAGGTCTGCGTCGACCGCCGCCTCGAGCAGCTCGTCCCAGGAGAGGTGCTGCCAGCCGCGCGTTGAGAAGGACAGCCTCATGCCTCGGCCTCCTCATACGCGATCTTGTTGAGCGCGTTCACGTAAGCCTGGATGCTGGAGCCCACGATATCCATGGAGATGCCGCGTCCCGAATAGAGCTTGCCGCCCGAAAGCAGGCGCACGACCGTCTCGCCCATGGCCTCATGGCCCTCGGTGACGGCGCGGATCTGGAAGTCGTCGAGCTCGTAGTGGTGGTGCGTGATCTGCTCGATGGCGAGGAAGGCCGCATCGATGGGGCCGTCGCCCAGCGCGACGCCCTCGAGGACCTCGCCGGCGCGGTTGATCTTGAGATGCGCCATGGCGGAGATGTTGTTGCCGCTGTTGATGACGTAGCTCTCCACCTGATAGGTGGGGGGAACCTGCAGCGCCACGGAGGCGATGATGGCATCGAGCTCGCGGGTGCCCACGCGCTCCTTGTGCTTGAGGACATCCTGGATGGCCTCCCACACGGCATGGCCGTCCTCGCTGTTGAGGTCGTAGCCGATCTCGCGGGCTGCCTTGAGCACGTCGGAGACGCCGTCGCCGAACGAGAGCGCGAGCTCGGGCACGCTGTCCTGCACGCCGTCGTCGAACGGCGAGGTCTTGGCGCGGCGCGTGCTGCACAGCCACGCGATCTGGCCCACGATGCGGCGGAGCTCCACCATGTGCAGCGGGCTCGGGCAGCCGAAGAGCTCGGCGCGCGCGGAGATGATCTGGGCGAGGTTCTGGAGCGACGCGGTGTTGCCGCCGGCGGCGCAGGCCTTGGCCTCGCGGGCGCCCGCCAGCAGGGCGGCGACCTCGCAGGCATCGGCCATGGCGGTGGTGTTGGCAACGGCGACGCCCACGCATACGTCCGCGAGGGCGGGGACATCGGTGATGAGGCCGCCCAGGAAGGCTGCGAACTCGTCGCCGAGCATGGTGCCCGCAGCGTCGCAGATGGTGACGGTGGTCGCGCCGGCATCGACGGCGCACTGGATCGCCTGGATGAGGAAGTCGCGGTCGGCGCGGGTGGCGTCCTCGGCGAGGAACTCCACGTCGGCGGTGCGCGCGGCGCAGGCGGCGACGATCTCGGAGATGGTCTCGAGCATGGTAGCGGGCTTCTTGTGCGAGAGGTACTCCATCTGCACGGTGCTCACGGGCGCCATGACCTGAAGGCGCGGATGGGCAGCCTCCTTGAGGGCGTCCCACGTGGCCTCGACGCTCTCGGTGGAGAGCTCGACGGGGACGGCGAGGACGCTGTCCTTGACCGCGGTGGCGAGCGACTTCACGCGCAGGGCGTCGGAACGGGACGGTGCCAGGCCCTCGACCTCGATCACCGACACGCCGAGGCGATCGAGGAGCTTCGCGATCTCGAGCTTGCCCTTGAAGGAGAGGGCAGCCTCGCCCCTTCCCGCGATCTGCTTCATCGTGATGTCGCTGATACGGATGGAGTCCATGGACCTTCCGCCTTTCAGGTTGCTCGGGCGTTCTAGCGATTATCAGACGGTATACCTATTTCGTAAGCGGATGCCGACTTGTCGATAAATCGTTACCAAGCGTGCAATTGCCAGGCGGGCCTAGAGGAACAGCAGATGGGCGATGAGATTGGCTGCACCGCAGGACAGCATCACGGGCAGCGGGGCGATCTTCTTGCGGTTTATCAGCCAGAACGCCGCGCACATGACCGCCACGGAGAAGACGGTCGTACCGAGATCGGGCAGGGCGCCCTCGGGAAGCAGGGCGTTCGCGCCCAATCTCATGAAGGTCGAGGCGATGAGCGCAACCGCCATGCACTTGAGCGAGACCATCGCCCCGTCCATGACCGGGGAGTCCTTGAAGTGGCGGTAGAGCGCGAGCAGGACCATCACGAGCGCGCAGGGGACGATGATGACGCCCAGCGTGGCGGCGATGGCGCCGGGGATGCCGGCGACCCGCATGCCCACGAAGGTCGCGCTGTTGATGAGGATGGGTCCCGGGGTGATCTCGTCGAGGGCGATGAGGTCTGCGAACTCGGCATAGGTCATCCAGTGCTGGACCACCACGGCCTCGTGCTCGACGAGCGGGATGGTGGCGTAGGCGCCTCCGAAGGCGATGGCGCTCACGCGCATGAAGGCGAGCACGATCTGGAGCAGGATGCCCATCAGCCCTCCTCCCCTCTCGCGATCGCGAGCGCCCTGATGATGCCGGCGGCAGCGCACGCGACGGCCAGGTAGAGGATGGACCAGTCGGTCAGCTGCACGTAGAGGAAGGCGAGGGCCATGAGGGCGAGCGGATAGGCGATGCCGCGGCCCTTGGTGATGTTCGTGAAGAGCCCGATGATGATATCGAGGAGCATGCCGACGACGCCGAGCTGCATGCCGCGCATGAAGAGGAAGACGAGCTGGTTGGAGACGATTGCCTCGTAGAAGAACGTGACGGCCGTCATCACGACGAGCGGCGGCAGGATGCACCCCGCGACGGCCGCAAGCGAGCCCAGAAAACCCGCGCTCTGATAACCCACGATCATCGAGATGTTCACTGCCATGGCGCCGGGCGCGCTCTGGATGATGGCGATGTAATCTGCCATCTCATCCTCGGTGAACCATTTGCGCCTGTTGACGAAGTCGTCCTTCATCACGGCGAGGATGGCATAGCCGGAGTTGGCCGTCGCGCTGATGGTGAGGGTGGCGAGAAACAGCGGCAGCAGCCGCTTCAGCCGTTCTCCCCTATCCTGTGCACCTTGCGCCATACCGCTCCATCCGTTCCGCATCATACATTGCAAAACAGTATACGGCATCGCGCGGACGGTACCGTTTCGGCGGATAACGGTCGATGGTCAGCGTCATGGGGCAGCATCGCGCCCCGTGGGTATCATGGATTCATTCAGCGAATCATCATTCCGTGTCGGAAAGGACAGCGCCATGAAGTGCACATCATGCGGCAAGGAACTGCCCGAGGGCGTCGCGTTCTGCATGTTCTGCGGTGCCAAGCTCGAGACCCCCGCGCCTGCGCCCGCAGAGGACGCCCCCGTAGAGGAGCCCATCCAGCCCGCTCCCGAACCGACGGCACCCGGAGCGATTGAAGAGCCTACGGTCAAATTCCCAGCGCCCGCGCCTGCCCCCGAACCCGCTCCGGCGCAGAATCCCGTGCAGGACACCGCACCGCAGCCCTCCCCCATCCCGGCGCCCGCTCCCTTAGATGCACCTGCGCCCGCACCGACGGCTCCGGAGTTCGCAGCTGCAGCTGCACCGGCGGCGAAGCCCAAGAAGATGAAGCCGTGGATGCTCGTGATCGGCATCATCGCCGCGCTCGCCATCATCGGCGGCATCGCGTACGGCGTCTACCAGTCGAACCTCGCCAAGCAGCGCGCCGAGGATTACAGCCAGGCTCAGAGCCTCTACGCTGCCGGAAAGTACGAGGAGGCGGCAGAGGCGTTCGCAGCACTCGAGGATTACGAGGATTGCGCGGACATGTACAAGAAGTGCGGCCTCTGGATTGACGCGCAGAAACTCGAGGCAGCCGCAGGCGAGGATCCCGCGGCATGGGAGAAGGCGGCGGACGCCTACCGCAAGATCGGAGAGTCGAAGGCGAACAACCAGGCGACCACCTGCCAGAACACCGCGACCTTCTACTCGGCGTCGCAGCTGATGGCCGAGAAGGACTGGGATGGGGCGCTCGCGCTCCTTGCCGATCTTCCCGACGATTTCATGGGCAGCGGCGACCTCAAGCAGGAGTGCGAGACCTGGAAGATCTACGAGCAGGCCGAGGCGCTCCTGGCAGAGAACCACTACTACGACGCCTACAAGCTGTTCAATTCGATCTCCTCTGCGAGCTACGAGGGCATGTCCGACCCGGGCGAGCGTGCGCAGGCATGCGTCCAGCCGTTCCCCGAAGCCGGTGTCGTGTACCGTGCCGACGGCTATGGCGAGGAGACCACCGAGCTCGTCATCGAGAGCGACAACGCCTACAAGAACAGCTACTACAAGATCTACGACGGCAATACGCTCGCGCTGACGGTCGCCGTCCCGGCAGGCGGGTCCGCCACGTTCCGGTTCCCCTCGGGCACCTACCGTATCAACGAGAGCTACGGCAGCCAGTGGTTCGGCACCGACGACATGTTCGGCGATGATGGCGCGTACTTCACCTGCACCTTCGGAGGAGAAGACTCGTTCACCTTCGAATACGGCAACGGCTACATCATGTCCTCTGCAGGCGAAGGGGGCGGAACGAGCGTCGGCAACCACTCCACCGACCGCGGATCGTTCTAACGGACAGCCCTACCCGAGCTCCCCGAGCATCTGCCGGGGGTTGTCGGCGGCCTTGACCTTGTCGAAGGCGCGCACGATGATACCGTCCCCGTCGATGAGGTAGGTCGTGCGCACCACGCCGAAGGAGACCTTGCCGTAGAGCTTCTTCTCCTTCCAGACGTCGTAGGCCTGGATGACCTCCTTCTCGGGGTCGGAGAGCAGCGTGAACGGCAGGCCGAACTTCTCCTCGAAGCGCTTGTGGGAGGCGACGCTGTCCTTGCTCACGCCCAGCACGACGGCGCCCTTCTCGCGGAACTGCGGAAAGAGCTCGCCGAACGCGCACGCCTGCTTGGTGCAGCCTGCGGTCATGTCCTTGGGATAGAAGTACAGGATGACCTTGCTGCCGCGGTAGTCGGAGAGCGAGCGGGCGATGCCGTCCTGGTCGGGCAGGGTGAAGTCGGGGGCGGGGGTTCCGATCTCGAGCATGGCGTTCCTCCTGACGAGCGAGCCTGTATAATCGCACCGATTATCCCATACGGAGGACGGACATGGCACAGCAGGCGGAAGCGCAGATACGAACCGAGGCGGACCTCATCGCCGCCGATGACGCGATCGACCGCGGCGTCTGCGGGATCTCGCTCGCCTGCCGGGAGACGACGCGCTTCAGGGTGCAGGGCGCGCACGATCCCACGCCGACGCCCTATTTCGTGCTGGAGAGGCTGTTCGCGCACTTCTCGTTCGACGCCGGATCGCATCTGCTCGACGTGGGCTGCAGCACGGGCCGCGTGCTCGCCCACTTCCTGCGCGCCGGATACCCGGGCCATGCGACGGGCGTCGAGCTCGACCCCGAGCTTGCCGAGGTGGCGCGGGCGTGGACGGTGCCGCATGCGAACCTGCAGGTCATCCAAGGCAGCGTGCTCGACCTCGATCTGTCCGGATTCACGGACTACTACCTTTTCAACCCGTTCGACAGCAACGTGCTCAGCAAGCTCATCCATGCCATCGAGGAGCAGTCGGCTCATCCCGTGACCGTGGTCCACATGTCGGACAACGGTGAGGTCTGGTGGTATCTGGGCAGACCCGGCTGGTCCGAGGTCGCGAGCGGCACCTTCCAGGACTTCAAAAACGGGCGCGGCTATCCCGTGCGCATCTACGACGACCCGCAGCACTGGACGGTATGGCGCTTCGACCCCGTCCAGGCGGGGACCATCTGACATAATTGAGCTGCGCACCGTCGACGGGGCGGAGCCGATGCGGAAGGGATGTGCAGACATGGACCGTATCATCGCGAAGAGCGGCATCATCGACCTCGGGAAGACGCATGGCTCCAGGGTGACCGGCATCATCGGCGCGATGGAGAGCGAGATCGCGGTCATCAGGGATGCGATGGCAGACGTCCGTCTCACGACCATCGCGGGCATGGAGTTCGCGGAGGGCACCATCTCCGGCACGAGGGCCGTCGTCGTGCAGTGCGGCATGGGCAAGGTCAACGCGAGCATCTGCGCGCAAACCCTCATCAGCGGCTTCGGCGTCGACCGCGTCATCAACACCGGCGTCGCGGGAAGCCTGACCGGGGAGCTTTCCATCAACGATTTCGTCGTGTCGGTCGATGCCGTGCAGCACGACTACGACGTGAGCGCCATCGGGTTCAGGAAAGGCGAGATCCCCTACACCGGCATGGTCGCCTTCCCCGCCGACGAGCAGCTGCGCTCACGCGCCGTCGAGGCCGTGAGGTGCGCAGCGCCCGCATCGAAGGTGCTCGAGGGGCGCGTGTGCAGCGGCGACCAGTTCATCGCGGGAGCAGAGCAGATCGAGCGGATCACCTCGGAGTTCGGCGGTCTCTGCGCCGAGATGGAGGGTGCGGCGATCGCGCAGGTCTGCTACCTCAACGGAACGCCCTTCGTCATCATCCGCGCCATCTCGGACGGCAGCGACGGCATGGCGTTCGAGGAGTTCCAGGAAGAGGCGGCGCGCGAGTGCGCGGGAGCGGTCCTGACGATGGTTGCCGAGCTGTAGGAGGTCGGGGGCAATCCTAGGCGCGCTCGTGCACGAAGGCGGCGAAGCGCTCGCCCTCCTCGATGCTCTTGAGGCGCGCCATGAAGAACGTGTTGCCCATATCGTCGGAGAGCACGTCGGCCAGGCGTCCGTGCTTGCAGATGACGCCCTCGTAGGTTCCGAGGATCTCGCTGCTGTCGTGCGCATAGTCGTAGCAGTCGCGCTGCGAAGCGAAGACGCAGTAGAACGTCTCCCCCTCCTCCGCGCTGTCGGAGGTGCCGAAGACGACCATATCTGCCCAGATCTGGTACACGTCGAAGGAATGCGCGTAGTCGATCATGTCGGGATTGAAGCCGCCCGGCGCCCGCACGTTGACCTCGAGGCCCACGAAGTCGCCCTTCTCGCCCAATCCGGGCTTCGCCTCGGTCAGACGGAAGAACTCCATGTGCACGAAGCGGTTCGTGATGCCGAAGGCCTTCACGGTCCTCCGGGCAAGCTCGGCGAGCTTGGGATCGACGGTCGGGCAGGTGTAGAACCACACGTCGAGCATGTCCTCGACGGTTGCCGCGATGTCGACGGGGCACTCGGTCTGGTTCTCGAACAGCGGGTTGCCATCCGCATCGATGACGGACTCGTAGGTGCAGATCTCGCCCGTGACGAACTCCTCGAGCACATAGGGGTCGTCCAGATCGATGGCGAGGAACTCCTCCAGAGCAGCTTCATCGGCGATCTTCTCGGTACCGCAAGCGCCGACGCCGCGCTCGGGCTTGGCGAACAGCGGGTAGCCGACCTCCTTCGCGAAGGCGCGGACGGCATCGGCATCCCCTGCGCGCACCTGACGGGCGGTGGGCACGCCCGCCGCAGCGTAGAGGGGCTTCATCTCGGCCTTGCTCTGCCAGACCGACATCTGAGCGGAACCCGCACCCGTGGTGATATGGAAATCGTCGCGCAGGCGCGCGTCCTGCGCGAGCCAGTACTCGTTCTGCGATTCGACCCAGTCGATCCTGCCGTACTTCCAGGTGAAGAACGCGACCGCGCGGAACACCTGGTCGTAGTCCTCGAGCGACGAGACCCAGTAGTACTCGTCGAGCGACGCGATGACCTCCGGGGCGAGGTTGTCGTAGGGCGTGTCGCCGATGCCCAGCACCGTCGCGCCGTTGTTGCGCAGGCGGTCGCACCACATCCAGTAGTTCTCGGGGAACTGCGGGGAGATGAAGACGACGTTCATGGCGTTTCCTTTCGGGAAGCGTTCACGGCTTAACCTATGGTAGCGCAGAGGCGGGCGTCTGGGAGAGCCGCCCCCCAACTGCGTGTTTCCTCGAAACCCAACCGAAAACGAGCGATGCGGCTGCCGCGCGATCGCCGTGCGCGACCACCCGCTCGACTTCCTCGCACCCGATCTCTTGACCTGCGAGTACTTCAAGGGCGGATGGAAGGATCGGAAGGACGAGCTGCTCCGCAGCATCGGCCGCCTGTAGGGCATCGGGTCAATCTCATGAGATAGGCGTCCCTTGATCATTCGGGACGCCTTTTGCTTCACGCTGGGGATCTGCTTGATTCTTGCCGGATCCACCAGCCGCGGTTATCCCGAACGCAACCGAAGCTAACCTGAACTGCTCGAACCTGCCACGTTCGGTTGGTGGATGCAGATGCAACCAAACAGTACGGTATTCATATAAATCAAACTCTTCTGAGGAGAGGACATGGAAATCGTAACCATCGACGGCCTGACCAAGAGGTATCCCGGGTTCACGCTCGACGCAGCGTCGTTCTCGCTCTCCGCTGGAAGGATCGCCGGCTTCATCGGCAGGAACGGCGCGGGCAAGACGACGACCATCAAGTCGATGCTGAACCTCGTCCATCCCGACAACGGCAGGATCAGCTACTTCGGCATGCCGCTCATCGGCAACGAGGCGCAGATCAAGAAGCGCATCGGCTACTCGACGGGCACCATCAGCTGGTATCCGCGCAAGAAGATCCGCACCATCAGGGACGTCACGAAGCGCTTCTACGACTCCTGGGACGATGCGACGTACGAGCGCTATCTGCGCCTGTTCGCGCTCGACGAGGACAAGACGCCGCTCGAGCTCTCGGAGGGCATGAAGGTGAAGTGCAACCTCCTCTTCGCGCTCTCCCACGGCGCGGAGGCCCTCATCCTCGACGAGCCGACCAGCGGCCTCGACCCGTTCTCGCGCGACGAGCTGCTGGAGCTCTTCGAGCAGATCAGGGATTCGGGCGTGGCGATCTTCTTCTCCACGCACATCATCTCCGATATCGAGAAGTGCGCGGACGATATCATCTACATCTCCAAGGGGCGGATCGCTGCCGCATGCCCCAAGGAGGAGTTCGCGGACCGCTATCAGGAGCCGGGAGAGACGCTCGAGAATGCGTTTCTCCGTCTGGAGAGGAGTGCCCAGGATGCGTAACCTGCTGATCAAGGAGATGAGGCTCTCCGCCTCGGTCCTCTCGTTCATCTTCGTCGTGTTCGGCGTGATGTTCCTCATCCCCGGATACCCGATCCTGTGCGGCACGTTCTTCTCGTGCCTCGGCATCTTCCAGAGCTTCCAGAACGCCCGGGAGGCGAACGATTTGGTGTTCTCGGCGCTGCTGCCCGTCTCCAAGCAGGACGTGGCACGGGGCAAGGTGCTCTTCGCATGCATCATCGAGCTCTCGACGCTGGCGCTGATGGCGATTGTGACGGCAGTCCGCATGACGGTGCTCGCGGACGCGCCGGTCTATCGCGGCAACGCGCTCATGAATGCGAACCCGTTCGCGCTCGGCGTGGCGCTCCTGTTGTTCGGCCTCTTCAACCTCATCTTCATCGCGGGCTTCTTCAAGACCTCGTACAAGTTCGCGAAGCCCTTCGTGACCTACATCATCGTCACGTTCCTGGTGATCGGCATCGCAGAGGCACTGCACCACATCCCCAGCCTTGAGGCGCTGAACGCCTTCGGCTTCTCGCACCTGCCCCTGCAGCTGGGCCTGCTCTCCGCAGGGGTAGTATGCTATATCGCACTGACGGGGCTCGCGCTCAAGAGCTCCGCGGCGAGCTTCGAGGAGACCGACCTGTAAGGGAGGCGCGCATGCTCAAGGACAACCTGCTCATGCTGCGGGGCATCCACGGCTACTCGCAGGAGGAGATCGCGGGGAAGATCGGCATCTCCCGTCAGGCCTATGCGAAGTGGGAGAGCGGCGCCACCGTCCCCGATGTCGAGAAATGCAGCCGCCTTGCACAGGTGTACGGCACCACGGTGGACGGCCTGCTGAAGACCGAGGAGCTGGATGACGGGAGCGTCCTGCCTCCCGCCCCCAAGGGGAAGAACATCTGGGGCGCCGTCACGATGAACGAGCGTGGGCAGATCGTCATCCCCAAGGCAGCACGCGACCACTTCGACCTCCGCGCGGGTCAGCGGCTCGTCCTGGTCAGCGAGGACAACGAAGGGTTCGCCCTCGTCCCCGCGGAGATCTTCGAGCAGAAGCTCGCGCTCATAAGCAGGTTCCTCTCCCCCGCAGAAGGGTAGCGAAGCTACTTACGCGAGCACGGCGAAACTCTGCCCCGGCATCTTCAGGCAGCCGTCTGCAAGAGAGGCCTCCCCGATCCGATAGGCCAGCCTCTTCCCCGCAAGCAGGCCATCCTCGAAGCGCTTCTCGCGCGACGAGGGATTGACCGCCAGAATCATCTTTCCCCTGCGGTAGACGAACGGCGCCGCATCCTCGTCATCGTTGATGACCGAGAACGGCGCATCGGCCTGGAGGTCCTCATGCGCATGGCGCAGCGCGGTGAGCCTCCTGATCTCGGACAGGAGCGAATCCGCGTCCCGCAGCTGATCCTCCACGCACGGCGCGTCATCGGACGCGTCCAGCGGCAGATAGAGCTGCTGCGCCGGCGCGGTCGAGAAACCCATGCCCTCATCGCGGCTCCACTGCATGGGCGTGCGGCTGCCTGTCCTCTGGTAGCCGCCCTCCTTGGTGCGCACGTCGAGGTAGCGCATGCCGATCTCATCCCCGTAGTAGATGAACGGCACGCCCGGCATGGTGAGGATGAAGGCATAGGCGAGTTTCAGCTCGGCTGCCGATAGCGTCCGCGCGGGACGCGGCGTGTCATGGTTGCAGGTGATGAGGCTGATGTAGCCATACTCCCTGCTCTGTTCGTATTTGGGCAGGTAGTCGGCGAGAAAGCGCCGGATGCTGCCGCCTGAATCCTTGAGGAAGTAGCTGTGGTCGCCGCCCTCGGTCTCATAGTCGCGCAGCAGCGTGTTGTAGCCGTTGAAATGGTGGTCCAGATAGAAGTCCGCGTGGAAACCCGCCTGGCAGAGCGCTTGCGCGGGGTTGGACCACTCGCTCACCAGCGCGGCATCGGGATAGTCCGCGTCCATCATGGTGCGGATGTCGCGCCAGATCGCGCAGGTCGCGCTCTTGCACCCGTCATCGTTCTTCACCAGCGAATCCGCCATATCAACGCGGAATCCGTCGCAGCCGAGGTCGAGCCAGAAGCGCATCACGTCCTTGATGGCCTCTCGGGTCGCAAGCGCTTCGGGCGCGTCGATGGCGCTCATCCAGGGCTTGTGGGGGTCGAGCCAGCCGTAGTTGAGCGCGGGCTGCGAGGCGAAGAAGTTGAGCATGTACGCACCGGCGCGCTCGGTCATACCGGCGATGTAGGGCCGTCCCTCCATGCCCCAGAAGGCATCATCGGTCCAGATATAGCGGCCGGAGTATTCGTTGGGATCCGCTTTGGCGGATTCCTTGAACCAAGGGTGCTGGTCGGAGGTATGCCCGGGCACCAGGTCGAGCAGCACGTGGATGCCGCGGGCGTGCGCCTCATCGAACAGCCGCACCAGATCGTCGTTCGTCCCGTATCGCGGCGCCACCAGCTTGTAGTCGCGCACGTCGTAGCCGGCGTCCATGAAGGGCGAGTCGAAGCACGGATTGACCCACAGGGCATTGCAACCCAGCTCGGCGACATAATCCAGCCGCCGGATGATCCCCTGGAGATCCCCGATGCCATCGCCGTTCGAGTCTTGGAAGGACTGCGGGTAGATCTCGTAGAACACCGCATCCTTGAGCCATTTCGGTCCCATATGCCCCTCCTTCTAGCATGTTTTGCACTTAGGGGAGTATCCCCAAAGTGCATCCCCAAAGTGCAAAACTCCGGAGATGCTCCTCTGGGTGCTATTGCGTGAGCACGGCGATGCTGTACGGAGGCAGGCTCAAGGTGCCGCCCTCGAACGCGATGCCCTCCTCGCTGGTGTTGAGCACTGCGGAAAGCTTCAGGTCGGAGGAGACCGCCGAGAGATCCTTCGCCGCAGTCTCCTCGCGCAGGTTCATCACGACCAGCACGTCATCGTCGCCATCGTGATGGCGGATGAAGGCCGCCACGCTCCCATCGCTGACGGCATCCACGGGCTCGGTGGTCCCGCGGGCGATCGACGGGAAGGCTCGCCTCACGCGGATGACCTCGGTGAACCATCTGTACAGCGAGAGATCGTCCGACAGCTGTTCCTCCAAGGCGGGGAACTTCATCTGCACGTCCTCCATGTCGGGCGGCCCGGCGCACATCCCCTCCGCGTGGGGATCGCTGCTCCAATACATGGGAGCGCGCTTGTTCTCGTCCTTGCCCGAGCCCTTCATGCCGATCTCCTCGCCGTAGTAGACGAAGGAGTTGCCCGGCATGAGCAGGCTCAGACCGTAGGCCATCTTGGTGACAGGACCTTTGTCGAGCGCGAAGAAGCCCGCGTTCCTTGCCGTATCGTGGTTCGTGTAGAACGGCGCATCGACATAGCCGGGGTTGGCCTCGCGGTACGTCGCATCCGCGCTCTGCATGGCCTTCACGTAATCCGAGGCCGCATAGCTGCCGTTCATGACGTTGCGGATGATGCCCCCGGAGTCCGCGAACGGGAAGTTGAAGAGCGAGTCGATGCCGCTCGTGTAGAGGCCCGCTATGCTCGGACGGTCCGTCCAGGCCTCCCCCACCAGATAGCAGTCGGGTTTGATGGACTTGCAGGTATCCGTCACGAACCTCAGGAACTCTGCGTTGCCCTCGGCGTTGCCGGTCATATAGGAGGTCACGGCATCCAGGCGGAAGCCATCCACCCCCTTGTCCAGCCAGTAGTGCACGATGCTGCGGATCTCTCCGCGCGTCTCGTCGTTTCCAAGATTGAGGTCGGGCATCTCCGACCAGAAGCGCGCCTCGTAGTACCACAGCGTCCCCTCCAGCGGGACGAAGCCGTCCAGCTGCTCGCGGGAGAAGGTGTAGTACCAGACGTACGGGCATTCCTCCCTGACGGGATCCTTGTCCGCCGGGAGGCCCTTCAGGTACTCCACCGCCGAGACGAACCACGGATGCGTATCGGAGGTGTGGTTGAGCACCAGGTCCAACAGGACGCGGATGCCGCGCTCATGGCATTCCGCCAGCAGCGCCTCGTAATCCTCCATCGTCCCGAAGGTGGGATCGATGGCGTAGTAGTCATCCACGTCGTACTTGTGGTAGGTGGACGAAGGGTGCACGGGGGTCAGCCAGAGCTGGTCGAAGCCCATGCCCGCGATATAGTCCAGCTTGCTGCGGATCCCGTTCAGATCACCGATCCCGTCCCCGTTCGAGTCGCAGAACGAGTACGGGAAGATCTCGTAGGTAGTCCGGAAGAAATCGTCGCGGATGACCGGTTCCAGGTCCTTGTTGAAGGAGATCATCTGAACGGCGGAGCTGGAGGATGCCCCCTTGCTGCCCGTGCACCCCATGGCGCACTCGATGGCGGACAGCAGCGCGCACAGACCCAGGAAGTCCCTCCGTGTGAGGTTTTTCATGATCGGCCCCCCTACCATCGCGCTCTGCATTGCATCTGCGATACGGGCAATCCGCCGAGCGACCTGTACCGGTGCCCAGCGGATTGCCACGCTCGTTCAAAACCCGAAGCCTGCGATGACGATCAACCCTTCACTGCTCCCGACATGCCTTCCACGTAGAACCTCTGCATGTAGAGGAAGAGGATGGCGATCGGGATGGAGATCAGCACCGCCCCCGCTGCGAAGCACGTGTACCACTGGTAGATGTACTCCTTCTGCAGCATGTTCCACAGGCCGATGGCGACCGTGAACTGGTCGGCGTTCGCGCGGCACAGGACCTTCGCGAAGATGAAGTCGACCCATGGGGCGATGAACGCTGTCATGACGGTGTAGATGACGATCGGCTTGGACAGGGGCAGGGTGATGCGCGTGAACACCTGCCACTGCGTGGCTCCGTCGATGATCGCCGCCTCGTCGATGGACCTGGGGATGGTATCGAAGAAGCCCTTCGAGATCTGGAACCCCAGGCCGGTGCAGGCGCAGTACACGACGATGAGGCCGATCCTGATGGACGCCCCCTCCGTCAGTCCCATGGACTTGAGGATGAAGTACTGGGCGATCATCGTCATGAAGCCCGGGAACAGGCCGAGGATCATGGCCATGTTCATGTAGGGCTTGCGGAACTTGAACCGCATGCGGCTCAGCGAGTAGGCCACCGACAGCACGAAGAACGTGCTGATGACGCAGCTGATGATCGAGATGATCAGCGTGTTCGTGAACATCTTCGGGAAGTTCAGGACGTTGCGGTCCGTCAACAGCTTGATGTAGTTGTTGAGCGTATAGCCCTGAGGAAGGAAGGTGGTGGTGTAGGCACCGGGCTCGGCACGGAAGCTGGTCAGGACGATCCAGACAATGGGGAGAACCCAGATGATCGCCAGGATGCCCAGCAGCACGTGCACGAGGATGTTGACGATCCTTCTGCGCGGACTCATCGTGTTTTTAGCCATCTGGTTTTCCATCACATGAACGCCTCCTCATTCTTATAGGAGCTGGAATTCCTGTAGGTAACCAGCGTGACTATGGTCAGGATGACGAACGTCATGATGCCGATGACAGCGCCGAGGTTGTAGTACTGCTGGTCGATGGTCAGCTTGTACAACCACGTCACGAGCAGGTCCGTCTGGCCGGCGGTGTCACCGACCATGGTGGGGCCGCCGCCCGAGAGCAGGTAGATGATGTTGAAGTTGTTGATGTTGCCCACGAAGCTGGCGATCAGGTACGGCGTGGTGACGAACAGCATGTAGGGCAGCGTGATCTTGAAGAACACCTTCACCGGGCCCGCGCCGTCCATCCTCGCGGCCTCGTAGAGCTCGCCGGGGATGTTCTGGAGGATGCCGGTCACCTGCAGCATCGTGTACGGGATGCCCACCCACAGGTTGATCACGATGATCGTGATCCTGGCCAGCATGGTGTTCGTCCAGAACGGGATGGGCTCTGTGATGAGGCCGGCGTTCATGAGCAGCACGTTGATGGCGCCGGACGGCTGCAGCATGATGTTCATGATCATCAGGGTGACGAACTGCGGGACGGCGATGGAGAGCACGAAGCAGAACCTCCAGAACGCCTTGCCCTTGGTGTCCTTCCTGTTGATGACCATGGCCAGCACCATGCCGAGGATGTAGTTGAGGAACGTCGCGAAGACGGCCCAGATGATGGTCCACCCCAGGACGTGCCAGAACTGGCGGCCGATGTTGCCGTTCATGTTGAGCACGCGCAGGAACTGGTTGATGCCGTCCCAGTCGAACAGGATGAGGTGCTCGCCTTCCTTGGAGTAGGTGGTGAACGCCATCGAGATCATGTAGACCAGCGGGACGACGTTGAAGATCAGGATGCCGATGCAGGGAAGGGTCATCAGCGTCATGTGAAGGTTGCCGTTGAAGAGGTTCTTGATGTCCTCCCTGAGGGTCGGGACCTCTTTCCCGTCCTCGATCAGCTTCTGGAGCTTGTAGGAGTGGCGCATCTGCAGGATCCACAGCGCGACGAATCCCACGATCACGAAGCATGTCACCACGCCGGCGAGCAGGATCTGCTGGGAGTTGTCACCGGCGGTGTACTCGTAGATCTGCTTCGCCTCGTTCCAGACCTCGCCCTGGGCCTCGGTGCCGAGGCTCGGGAGCATGCCCAGGTTATGGAGGCCCGACGTGGCCATGAACACGAAGAACGCCACCTCGAGCAAAAGGACAAGAACGCCCTTCACGATCTGCCGATGCCCCAGCATTCCCGCTCCCATGAAGACAGCGGAGAGCCTTGTGAACAGATCACCGTTCCTCAAGGCATTGAGTACTGTGATTCGGTCTTCTTTCATAGTTTCCAACCTTGTTTCCTATGAAGGATACGGCAGAACGGCGGCCGGGCCGGAGTCCGGCCGCCGGGTAGTACGGGAGAAGCTTACTGGACTGCGGAGGTGTTCATGGAGGTGTTCATGGCCTCGGTCTTCTCGGCGGCGTTGTCGTGGGTGACGGTGCCTGCCACGAGCTCCTTGCCCATGGACTCCGCGGGAGTCCAGTAATTGCCCATGTCGGCCTGCAGCGGCTGGACGATGGAGGCGAAGGACATGGCGTCCATCTGGGCCTGGGCGAGCGGGTCGTCAACGGTGATGTTGACGTCGGTCGGGATGATGTTGCGGGTCTCGTAGTGGGCCTTCTGGGCCTCGGTGCCGCCGAGGTAGGCGGCGAGGGCGACGGCGACCTGCGGATTCGAGCCGTAGAGCGCGGTGGCGGGGTTGACGCCGATGGCCTTGGAACCAGCGAAGGCCTTCATCTGCTTGAGCTCGCCATCGATGGTGATGGACGGAGCGGCGGCGATGCCGAGGTTGTCGCCGTAGGCGTCGAGCGCCTTCTGGTAATCCCAGGTGCCGGAGAAGAACGCCTTGGCGTCGGCGTTGGTGCCCACGTCGCCGTTCGAGAAGTTCGGGTTCGCGATCAGGTCGACCAGGTAGTTGGTGACCGCGACGGCCTTGTCGCCGCTGAAGTCGAAGCCGGCAGCCGCGTCGCCGCCGTTGGCGCCGAAGAGCGTGCAGCCGTTGGCCACGTAGAAGGACGCGATATACCAGGAGTTGTCCAGCGGGAAGGCGACCTTGCCCTTCCCGAGCATGGCGTCGAGGGACTTGATGTCCTCATCGGAGAAGACGGACTTGTCGTAGTACATGAACCACGTGTTGCCGGTGAAGGGCACGCCGTACACGGCGCCCTCGTAGGTGACGGTGTTCACGGTGGTCTCGGAGTTGTTGGCTTTGATGGCGTCCAGGGTGCCGCCGCCGAGCTTGGCGATGCCGCCAGCCTTGAGCAGGTCGGGGATCTGGTCGTTGGCGAACATGTACACATCGGCGCCGGCGCTGGGGTCGGTGCCGATGTTGGCCTTGGCGTCGCCCTCGGGGCACACGCCGTACTTGAAGGTGAGGGTCCACTCGGGATGTGCGGCGGCGAACGCCTCGCACTGGGTCTGGAGCCAGTTGCCGTTATCGGCGGACTGGTCCTCCTGCGGACCCCACACGGTGATCGTGGCCTCGACGGCCTCGCCGCCGCCGTCGGTGGAGCCGCCGTCGCCGCTGCCACCGTCGCCGCCGCCGTTGTTGCCGCCACCGCATGCGGCGAGGGCCATGCTGAGGGCGCCGGACAGACCTAACGCGAGGACCTGACGACGGCTGAGGTTGATGTTCTTCATAATGTCTCTCCTTATTTTGATAATCTTTCTTCTACTCGATCCGAACATCCGGATTGTTCCGGAGCCCGGTTATTCCCCATTGCTTATGCGAACTCGAGGTTCTTCTCGGTCTCGGGGTCGAAGACGTGCACGGCGTTGGGGGCGAAGGTGAACCGCACCTTCGAGCCGTCTGCCAGCCCGCCGCCTTCCAGGTCGAGCCTGGGAGCGATGATGATGCAGTCCTTGCCGCCCACATTGACGTGGAGGTGCACGGACGAACCCATCATCTCGGAGACGTCAACGACGCCCTCGATCATGGCGCCTTCCACCTTGTCGAGCGTGATGTGCTCGGGGCGCACGCCGATGACGACCTTCTGCGGCTGGGCGTTGCGGTCGGCCAGGTTCTTCTGCTTGTCCTCGGAAAGCACGATCTCGGCGTCGTCGCACCGCACGGCATACTTGCCGTCCCTCAGGACCAGCTCGCCATCGAACAGGTTCATCTGGGGCATGCCGATGAAGCCGGCGACGAAGAGGTTGACGGGATGATCGAACACCTCGGTGGGGGTGCCGATCTGCTGCACGTCGCCGTCCCTCATGATGACGATGCGGTCGCCGAGGGTCATGGCCTCGGTCTGGTCGTGCGTGACGTAGATGAACGTGGCGTTGAGGCGCTGGCGCAGCTTGATGATCTCGGCGCGCATCTGGTTGCGGAGCTTCGCGTCGAGGTTCGACAGCGGCTCGTCCATGAGGAGCACCTGCGGATCGCGCACGATGGCGCGGCCGATGGCGACGCGCTGGCGCTGGCCGCCGGAAAGCGCCTTGGGCTTGCGGTGGAGATACGGCGTGATGCCGAGGATCTCGGCAGCCCACTGCACCTTCTGCTCCATCTCGTCCTTCGGGACCTTCCTCAGCTCGAGCGGGAACTCCAGGTTCTGCTTGACCGACATATGCGGATACAGCGCGTAGTTCTGGAAGACCATGGCGATGTCGCGGTCCTTGGGATCGACGTCGTTCATGAGCTTGCCGTTGATGTAGAGCTCGCCCCTGGTGATGTCCTCGAGGCCGGCGACCATGCGCATCGTGGTGGACTTGCCGCAGCCCGAAGGGCCGACGATGACGATGAACTCGCGATCGGCGATCTCAAGGTTGAAGTCGTCAACCGCGACGACGCCCTCTTCGGTGACCTTGAGGCTATAGGTCTTCTCGATAGTCTCTTCGCCCTTTTTCTTCTGCTTCTTCCTCTCCTTCTTGTCCTCATCCCTCATGGGATAGATCTTTTGGATATGCCGTAAGCTCAAGGTTGCCAACGTCGTTCCTCCGTTCCTAATCCCGCGGCCGAGCAACGCTCTCGCCATTTACGAACCGATACGGAATCTGTTCGTGCACTGCCGAACTATCGTAGCTGATCCTCATCAGAAGGTCTTCGACTCCTTTCCTCGCAAGCGCTACGACATCCTGCTGGATAGTGGTCAGCCTGGGAACGGAGTACTTCGAGTAGAGCACCCCGTCGAAGCCGACCACGGAGATATCTTTCGGAACACGGAGACCCATATCCCGGAACGCGCGGATCGCGCCGAGGGCGATCGAGTCCTTGATGGCGAAGATGCCCGTCAGATCGGGATTCTTCAGGAGCAGCCTCTTCGCAGCCTGATAACCCTCTTCTGCGAGAGGCGAGCACGGTTCGTAATCACGTTCAGGGTCGAACGGGATCCCGTTCTTCTCCATAACCTCGATGGCTCCCAGAACCCGCAATGCCGGGACGTCGTCCGACCAGACGCCCCGGAGGCTCTCGGGAAAACCGCCCAGAATGCCGATTCTGCGGTGCCCGTGCCAGATCAGCGTGCTCACCGCATGGGCGGCCGCCTCTCTGTCGTTGGTGGTGAAGCTGGAGAGGTTTCCGAATCCGAGCCCTTCCGCATCGGCGGTGATCAGGACGCACGGAATGGTTATCTCGGCGAACTCTTCGCGGAAGTGGTCCATGCTGCCGCCCAGGAAGATGATCCCCCTCGGCTTCAGCTGCCTGACAGCCTGAAGGGCGACCGAGACCTCGTCTTCAAGCTCGCCTACGAACTGCACGTTCGCGGTCTCCCCGTGCTCCAAGATGCATCTCTGGATGATCTCGAGGACTGACTGGAGGAAGATGTTGCCGTTGCCGCGCACGACGATGGTGATCTCCGATGAGATCGACTGCCTGAGCTTCCGCGCACTCGAATTAGGCTGGTAGTTTTGCTCCTTGATGACCTCTTCGATCTTCGCCCGCGCCTCATCGCTCACGTCGGCACGGTTGTTGATCACCCTGGACACGGTCCCGATGCTGTAGCCGGAAAAACGTGCGATGTCCTGTATGGTAGCCATCCCCGCCTCTTTTACGGCCGTCCTGTAAATGTTACCGTTAACGTTGCCGTTAACGTTGCCGTAAACGATTCCATACTGCAGGGATAGCACCGAACGCGGAATATCGGCCGCTATATTCAACAATTCGCGCAAAACTGTCGACAAAAGGTAGCCGACTGCCGCCGAAAGGAATGGCGGATTTCAATCAGCATGCAATGCAAGGGTGAATTGAACGCAATGGTTCTCATCCCCTGCATATGTGCATACACATCGCACTTTTAAATGAACAGAATCCCTTAACCCGTCTGCGAGCAACCCTGGGAGATCTCACGCCACCGCTGTGCCTTGTCCGGGTCGGCGGGGATATCCGCCGTGCTCTGATCGCACCATGCCGCAAGCCTCTTAATCACCTGGCGGAATTCGCCTTCGGGCAGGCTCTGCCGGTAGGCATCGAGAATGCCGTCGCGGTATTCGAGCGCCATGTCCGCCGACCCGCTGTCCACGGCACGGTCGAGCCAATAGAGGGCGGCGAGGTCGCTCTGCTCGACCCCGGAACCGGCATCGTAGAGCATGGCGAGGTAGTACTGCGCGAGCCCGTCGCCGGCGAACTCGGCTCCCGCCCGAAACACCTTCGCAGCCTCGGCGAACTCCCCGTTGTTGTAGTGCGTCGCCGCGATCGCGAAGAGGCCGTGGTCGACCTCCTGATGCGGGTCCTCCGCCTCCGGGTAGACCCGCGAGACGAACACGGCCATCGCAGCATACAGGTCCGAGGGCTTCTTGTCTTCGAATCCCTCGTGGATGAAGTCGTACATGCACTTCCCGCACAGCTTGCCGGCCCGGGTATTGCCCAGGAGCTCCGCCTGGTGGAACAGCCGTGCCGCCTCCACGAAGCTTCTCCTCGCCCCGAGCCCGCGTGCGTACAGGCTGCCGAGATTGATCAGCGCGGTCTCGTCCAGCCCAATCTTCAGGACGCTCTCGTAGGCTATGACGGCGGACTCGAAGTCACCTGCATCGAGCGCTGTCTGGCCCAGCAGGAGGAGCGACCTCACGGCCTCCTCGGGACCTATCGGCTCATCATGATGATGCTCGTGGTGGCCATGCTCATGCGGATGGTCGGCTGTCATCGGCACCCTCCCCGATCGACGACGGCTCTCAGATGCCACCATTATGCAACACGGGTGCGTATCGGATGCGCAGCCGCTCTCGAAGCCCGTCTTCAGCCAGATATTCAGCCTGCGTAGCCGTAGGCCTGGTCGATGAGGGAGCGCACCTCGTCGTCGCGCACGGTTCCATCGAGCAGGACGGTGACCCACTTGTTGCGGTTCATATGCCAAGCGGGACGGAAGCCCTCGCGGGTGCGGAGCGAGGCGATGACACGCGGATCGAGCTTCACGTTGAGGATGTCCACACGCCCGTCGCCCTCCACGTCCACCGAACGGCACCTGATGTTCTTCGTCGCGGCAAACCACTTCTTGCTATCGGACCGCACGAACACCCCGATGCCCGGATCCTCCTTGAAGGCGCGCGTGGGAGTGAGCCCGTAGCGCGTGCGCAGGTAATCGTGAACATCGTCGAGCGTCATGGGTCTCTCCCGTCGCAACTGAGGGCAGGTTGAGGCAACTATATCACGCAGCGCTTGCGCGATCCGCGCCTGCGATTGGCGGAAACTCCATATGATACTGCTTGACTATCGTTATAAAAATGTATTCAGTTTATGCGCATCTGGCAGTCCATGGATCGGCAGATGCGTTTCCGGGCACAGCGTGCCCGGCAGTTGTTGGAACAGAGCAAGGAGCGACTATGCAGTACAAGGACCTGACGGATGAGCAGAAGGCCAAGGCGAGCGCCTTCAAGAGCGCGGAGGAGATGCTTGCTTTCGCCAAGGCAGAGGGCATCGAGCTCTCCGAAAGCGATCTCGAGAAGATCACCGGAGGCTTCTTCGGCTGGGGATCCTGGGGCCGCCCGCGAAGGCGGCCCTCCGGTTTTGCACTGCCGCCCCTAGAAGCTGAACTCGGACTCCCAGTCGAAGTCCCCGATCTCCTCGTAGGACTTGGGCCAGTGGGCGCACCACGCGGGCACCGACGGGTCCTCGATGCGGTCGATGCTCGGCGTGTAGGGCTTGAGGTCCAGCACCGGGCTGCCGGGATATGCGTCGATGTAGTAGAGACCGATCGTCGCCGCAGCCTCGTCCACGTAGGCGATGCCAACGCTGGACACGGCTATGGGGTTGGGGCGCATCGGCGAGCGCGTAGCGAAACGCCCAGCTCCTCCGGTCCCTTGGCGTACGGTTTCCTCTCGATCAGGCTGTCGGTGCCCTCCGCACGGTCGAACCACCAGATGACCTGCACGTGGCTGTAGCCCTCCAAGCCCCTCAACGCGGGGGCATATTCCGGGTTCAGAACGATACTGAACTCGTCGTCTTCGCATACGATTCTTCCGATGGGATGCACTTCCATCTTGTCCATGGAAAACCTCCGAACATGTTGTTGGTTACATCTCATCGAGCGCTCGATACACCCCATCCTACAAAGTGCGGAGAACACTTCAACCCCTTTCGAGATGAAGCGCCCAATCTCATGGATCGGCGCTGCGGTGGTATGGGTTCTAGTTCGGGTCATCCCGGAAGGAGCGCGTTCCCTCAAAGCGAAGCGATGCGCCGATTTCTCGGACGCACCGCTTCTGACCTGCAGGTTTGTTGAGTTCTAGGGTAGAGTGCGAAATAGTGTTTTCTTGAGAATACTACTCCCACTCAACCAGGAAGGCGTGACTGTGGTTGCCCGCGGTAGTTCGAGACGCTCCGTCGTATCCCCTGTCTCCACCGTGGTTTTGACTATCCTCCCCGCAGACGTCAATGCGACGTCACGGGCACCAATTCCTCACCCGTGACGTCGCCTCACTCGAAGTCGGGCGACGTCATGACGTCACCTGACTGCATCTGCGCTGGCAGCAATGACTGTTCGACGTGTTCTTGAGGCTAGAGGCCGAGTCGCTCCTTTTCAGATGCGACGAATGCATGGAAGCGCCTAATCAACGCCTCGGGTGAAGACTCCCCGCTGTCGTTTGGCATGTAGTAGATGAAGAGCTCCATGTCGCTCGGATACCCGAAGTCGGCGTACACCCCCTCGATGTCATCGAGCAGGTCCTGGCCGCTGGAGCCAAGGCTCGATAGTACGGCAAGGCGCAGGACATCGAATCCCTGCCCGTCATCCGCATATCCGGCAGCCGCGAGGGCTTTGACGGCCTCCTCGGGTGACCCCTCAAAGATGAGGAGGTCGATGGAACCTTCCTCGCCATAGCGGACCATCCTGTATTCCCCAAAGTCGGACGCAGCAGATGCAGGAAGGAGGCCGGACTTGATCCCATACACGATGGCGTTCGCCTGGGGCGTGACCCCAGACCTCTTGAAAACGTCGAAGCTATACATGAATCGTTACCCCTCCTCCAGGGTCTCTCTCGTTCATCCGCGCTCCTTAGTGATGGTCGTCCGAACCACTCGAGTCACAAGCCATTCTTCGTGAGAGGGCTACAGGTCGAGGCTTCTGTCATCGAGCAGGAAGTCACGGATTCCCATGTAGGTGATGCCGTCCTCGTCGCGCCTCGGCCTCATCGCGCCCTTCACGACCACGATCTTCCGGAACGAGTCCGGTATGCCGAGCAGGGAGCGCGTCTCCTGCTCCCGCTTCGCGGGGTCGTCTACAGTGAGCGCAGATTGCACGTAGTAGCGCGCCGACCCGAGCGTTGCCACG
>CADBJR010000024.1 GCA_902795065.1 uncultured Coriobacteriaceae bacterium | reverse complement strand
CTATGGGTATCCGCTCCCGCAGGGCACGCTCGCATTCCAAGACCCACGTCGTGGGCTTCACGATCGCCGGTTTCTTCGGCTTCATGGCCATGCTCGCCGTCGCAGGCGCGCTGTCGCTGTCCTCGATCGTCGCCGGATGGCTCGAGGACCTGCCCGACTATACCTCCGCAGAGGCCTATCTTGTCGCCGAGCCGACCCGCATCTACGACTGCAACGGCACGCAGATCGCCGAGTACTACCTGCAGCAGCGTCGCTCGATCGACCTCTCCCAGGTCTCGCGGTACGTGATCGACGGCACGGTCGACACCGAGGACGTCCGCTTCTACACGCATAACGGCGTCGACCCGCAGGGCATCCTCCGCGCCGTGTGGGCGCAGCTCATGGGCCGCTCCGAGGGCGCGTCCACGATCACGCAGCAGCTGGTCCGCAACACGGTTCTCTCGTCCGAGCAGTTCGAGTACTCGGTCAAGCGAAAGGTCCGCGAGGCCTACATCGCGCTTCAGATGGAGAAGATGTTCACCAAGGACCAGATCCTGAACATGTACCTCAACACCATCTACTACGGCCACGGCGCCTACGGCATCGAGGCCGCGGCGGTCACCTACTTCAACGTGCATGCGAGCGACCTCACGCTCTCCCAGGCGGCGCTACTCGTCGGCCTGCCGCAATCGCCGTCGGTCTACGACCCCACGATCAACCCCGACCTCGCGATCTCGCGCCGCAACATCGTCCTCGACCGCATGCTGTATGCGGGCGACATCACCCAGGAGGAGTTCGATGCGGCGTCCTCCGAGGAGCTCGTCCTGAACATCGGCTCCCTCGGCTACCCCGTGGGCACCTTCCCCTACTTCACCGACTACGTGCGCGAGCTCCTGCTCGAGGACTTCGATGAGGCGACCATCCTCCAGGGCGGCCTCAAGGTCTACACCACCATCGACCCCGATATCCAGCGTGCAGCAGAGCGCGCCGTCGTCAACCAGCTCGACGAGTCCTGGAACGACTCGCTCACCGGCGCCCTCGTCTGCATCGAGAACGGAAACGGCTACGTGCGCGCCATGGTCGGCGGCCGCAGCTACGACAACAACGAGTTCAACGCCGCCACCGCCGCGACACGCCAGTGCGGCTCGAGCTTCAAGGTCTATACGCTCGTCGCAGCCCTGCGCTCGGGCATGAACCCCAACGTCAACCTCAACTGCACCTCGCCGATGCAGATCACGCCCACGTGGAAGGTCCAGAACTACGGCAACTCCAACTACGGCAACCAGACCCTCGAGAGCGCGACGGTCCTCTCGTCCAACACCGCCTACGCGCAGGTCGCCGAGGCCATCGGCGCTGAGAAGATCGTCGAGACCTGCAGGCTCATGGGCATCGACGTCGACATCCCCGCGTACCTCTCGATCTCCATCGGCTCGGTCGGCGTTCCGCCCCTCCAGATGGCCGAGGGCTTCTCGGTCCTCGCGACCGGCGGCTACCATCGCGACCCGTGCTGCATCACGCGCATCGAGGACCGTAACGGCAACGTCGTCTACGAGCACACCGACAATCCCGAGAAGGTCCTCGAGGACGGCGTGGCCGAGGCTGCGACCGACATCCTCAAGGGCGTCGTCGCCGGCAACGCCACCGGCTACGAGGTCGGTGCCATGTGGTACGCCAACGCCCCCATCGCCGGCAAGACCGGCACCTCCGACGAGGCGACCGACCTGTGGTTCGTCGGCTATACCCCGCAGTACACGACCGCGGTCTGGTGCGGCGTTCTCGAGTCGCGCGAGACGGTCTACTACCAGGGCTACAACGCCCACACGGCGGACCTTCCCCAGCCGATCTTCGCCAACTTCATGAACTCGGTCCTCGAGGGCGTGGATTGGCAGGACTTCCCAGACAGCGGCATCCGCCCGAACTACCTCCCCAATAGCACGTGGAAGTTCGTGGGCACCTCCGCGGCGATGAACGATGAGGAACTCGCCAAGAAGGAAGCTGAAGAGGCGGCGAAGAGGGCTGCCGAGGAAGAGGCGAAGCGGGAAGCCGAGGAGCGCATGAAGGAGGAGGAAGAGCGCCGCAAGCAGCAGGAGCAGGAACAGCAGCAAGGCGGCGACACCGGCGGAGACACCGGCGGAGACACCGGCGGAGACACCGGCGGAGACACCGGCGGAGACACCGGCGGCGGCGAAGGCGGAGGCGAATCCGGCGGCGGCGAGAGCGATACCGGCGGCGGCGAAGGCTGATCTGCCTTACGATACATCGAAGCATCGAGGGGCCCTGCGGGGCCCCTCTTCTTGCATCTTCAGCCTGCGATGGAACCGATATCAGCTGCGCCGCACGAGGTAGCAGCTGTGGATGCGCGGGGTGCGCGCGAAATCATGCGGGATGGTGCGCGCGGTGATGTCCTCGATCGAGACGCCCGCACGCGCGAGCTTCTCGACATCGGGTTTGAAGCTGCGCAGATTGCACGAGAACACGCAGATGCCCTCCTCGGAGAGCAGGCGCGATACGCCGATCAGGAGTTCTGCGTGGTCGCGCTGCACGTCGAAGGCGCTCTTGCGCATGCGTGCCGAGTTCGAGAACGTGGGGACGTCGCAGAAGACGAGCTCGTAGCGTGATGCTCCCCGCGCATGGCGCTGCTCGTCGACCCACGCCAGCACGTCAGCCTGCACGAAACGATGCTCCGGCCCGTCGAATCCGTTGCGTGCCATGTTGCGGCGCGCCCAGTCGAGCGAAGGTCGCGAGAGGTCGACGGTCGTGGTCTCGAATGCTCCCCCGTCGGCCGCGTAGCAGGTCGCGGTCCCCGTGTAGGCGAAGAGGTTGAGGAACCGCTTGGGCTGGGGCGCCTGCTTCATCATCTCGCGCAGCTCTGCGCGCGTATCGCGGTGGTCGAGGAAGATGCCGCAGTCGAGGCGCCTCCCGAAGTCGACCTCGAACTCGAGGCCGCCTTCCTCTATGATGCGCACGGCATGCTCGACCTCGGAACCCTCGTCGGCATACTGTGACCCGCCGCGGGCGCGGGTGCGCGTGCGCAGGCTCACATGCGCAGGATCGACGCCGAGGATGACGGGCGCGATGGCGAGTGCATCCCCGAGGCGCCTGCGCGCGAGGCTCGGGTCGACGGATGCGGGTGGCGCGTATTCTGCAAGCGCGAGCCAGCTTCCCCTGCCATCCGCATCGCCGTAGCGTTCGATGGACAGCGCATAGTCGGGAAGGTCCGCATCGTAGACGCGGTAGCAGGACACATCCTCGCGAGCCGCCCATTTCCTGCGCTCGCGGGCGACCTTTGCGAGGCGCGCTGCGAACTGCTCGGACCCCGGGACGGAGACGGCGACGTCGTGGCGGGTTCCATCGGGAGCGGGACATGAGACGCGTGGACGCGGGGTCAGGATACGCGGGTCGACGACCTCGATGACGGCATCGGAACGTCCGAGCGGGACGGTACGGGATTCAGATGCCTCGGCGCCGAGCGTTGCCGCGAGGCCGGCATGCGAGAAGAGGGCGGCGCGTGCTGCCCGAGGGCATGCAGCAAGCGCCTGCTCGACCTGATCGCAGAGGGCGATCTCCTGCGCAAGGGCGTCCTCGAAGACCCATGAGGCGTCGAGCACGAGCGCAGACGCATCGGCGAATCCAGACGGATCCAACGCGGAGACGAGCTGCGACGAGAGGCCGAGCTCGCGGAGCGCTGTGCGCATGCGGCTGGCCTGCCCGTTCCGATCGAGGACGATGATGGGTGCGCGGGGATCGGTCCGCTCCGCCACGGCCTGCTCGCGGATACGTTCCGCAAGCGCCGCATCGAATCCGCCCCATGACTCGCAGCCGATGGAGGGGCGCAGAAGGCCGGGAGCGGCATGCTCGCCGATGAGCGCGCATTCGCAGGCGAGCGCCTCGCCCTGCGTGATCAGCGCTATAGGAGATGCACCATCCCATCCCGACATGCGTATCAGCGCAGCGGCATAGTCGCTCCTGATGCCCGACTGGCGGCGCCCCAGCCCGCGCGCGAACAGCGGCCTGCCGCCCGTGAGCACGATGCCCACCGCAGCGCGTTCCCCGCGGAGGCGCAGCGACACCACGGTGCCGGGCCGCTCGCGGTCGACGGAGGGGCGTGCGCCGCGGCGCGCGAAGATGCGGTCGACGATCGCGTCCTTCGACCACTCGGCGATGAACTGCGTGTTCTTGAGGCGCTCGTTGGTGCCATGGGCATCGACCATGAAGCTCGTGCGGGGGTCGATCTGGTCCTCCCAGGCGATCTCGCGCAGCGATGCGTAGAGCGCATCGGCGTCGGACGCGTCCACGCGGGCGAGCACGAGGATGATGCGCGAGGCGAGGTGCGAGCGCAGGCATGCCGAAAAGCCCGTCCCGAGCGTGCCTGAGAAGGCCACCTGGCCCTTCAGGGGGCGCACCTGCTCCGCTCCCAAGGCCCTCAGCTCGTCGGCCAGCAGGTCCTCGAGACCCGTCGGGCATGTCGCTTGGAAATCCACCGTCCACCTCCGTGATACGTCTCACTCAATGATACGTTGCCGCATGCGCAAGTTGGCGTGCGATTCACGCCATTCTCGCTGCGTATGGGCGCGCGCTCAATTAAGATTTATGGTGTGCGAAGTTATCCCCACGCCTTGAGAAAGGGAGCCTATGAACGCTGAAATCCTCGAGAAGGTCCAGCTCTGGCAGGAGCACCTCACCGACCCCGAGCTCAAGGAGGAGCTCGACGCACTCGTCGCCGCAGGCGATGAGGACAAGCTTTTCGATGCGTTCTACCGCAGCCTCGCCTTCGGCACCGCCGGCCTGCGCGGCGTGCTCGGTGTGGGCACCAACCGCATGAACATCCATGTGGTCGCCCAGGCCACCCAGGGCCTCGCCGACTACCTCAACGCCCATTACGAGAACCCCACCGTCGCCATCGCGCGCGACTCGCGCCTCCATGGCGAGGATTTCCAGAAGGTCGCCGCCGGCGTGCTCGCGGCCAACGGCATCCACGTCTTCGTCTATCCGCGCATCGAGCCCGTCCCCACGCTCTCCTTCGCGGTGCGCTACCTCAAGACCTCCGCGGGCATCGTCCTCACGGCGTCCCACAACCCCGCGCCGTACAACGGCTACAAGGTCTACAACGACAACGGCGGCCAGATCGCCAACGAGGCGGCCGACGAGATCAGCGCCAACATCGCCAAGGTCGACATCTTCGACGACGTGCGCTGCATGGACTTCGATGAGGCGCTCGAGAAGGGCCTCGTCGAGTGGACACCCGAGGAGGTCCTCGACGCCTTCATCGCCGCCGTCAAGAAGGTCTCCGTGCCCGGCTTCAAGGCCGCCGACGGCTACAAGGTGGTCTACACCCCGCTCAACGGCACCGGCATCGAGTGCGTGACCCGCATCCTCAAGGAGATCGGCGTCACCGACGTCTCGATCGTCCCCGAGCAGGCAGAGCCCGACGGCCACTTCCCCACCTGCACCTATCCCAACCCCGAGTTCCGCGAGGCGCTCGACCTGGCCCTCAAGCTCGCCGAGGAGGTCAAGCCCAACCTGGTCGTCGCCACCGACCCCGACGCCGACCGCATGGGCGCCGCCATCCCGCACGACGGCGACTACGTCCTCATCTCCGGCAACGAGATGGGCGTCCTCATGATGGACTGGCTCTGCCAGCAGGCTGCCAAGAACGGCGAGAACGTGGCTGAGAAGGTTGCCGTCACCACGATCGTCTCCTCCGTCATGCCCGACGCGCTCGCCGAGGACTGGGGCTTCGAGCTGCGCCGCGTGCTCACCGGCTTCAAGTATCTGGGCGACCAGATCGACCAGCTCAAGGCCGCCGGCGAGGAGGACCGCTACCTCATGGGCTTCGAGGAGTCCTACGGCTACCTCGTGGGCACGCACGCCCGCGACAAGGACGCCATCGTCGCCACGATGATCTGCGTCGAGATGGCCTCCGACTACGCTGCCCGCGGCATGGACCTCTATGAGGCCATGGAGGAGCTCTACAAGAAGTACGGCTACTACCTCAACGGCACGGTCAACGCGAGCTTCCCGGGCGCTGCCGGCGCCGACAAGATGGCGGGCATCATGACCGGCCTGCGCGAGGAGCCGCTCTCCGAGATCGCCGGCTTCGCCGTCACGGGCGTCACCGACTTCGCCACCGGCCCCGAGATGCCGCGCGTCGGCGGCCTGCAGAAGGAGGCCCCGCAGGTGCTTCCCGGCACCAACGCCATCGAGTACCGCCTCGAGGGCGGCAACAAGGTCATCTTCCGCCCGTCCGGCACCGAGCCCAAGGTCAAGGCCTACCTCTTCGCCAAGGGCGAGACCCGCGAGGCCGCCGAGGCCGTGCGCGCGAAGCTCGACGAGGCGAGCAAGGCCATCCTGAGCTAGTCGAGAATCTGCATCGCATCACACGAGAGCCGCCCTCCGGGGCGGCTCTTCCCTTGAACCGCGCTTTCGGGACGGTTCCTTTTTCGCGGTTTTCCGCGCTTTCGGGACGGTTCCTTTTTCGCGGAAAACCGCGAAAAAGGAACCGTCCCCAATTGCAGGTAGCGTCTTAACGATCTAGGGTCGCCAGCGCCGCGGAGAGGTCGCCGCCGCAAGCTGCGAGCGCCTCCATGAACTGGGCAGGGCCGTCATCCTCCGCAGAAGGAATGACGGACAGCGCCTGCTCCAAAGCCGCTTCAGCCCCACCTGCCACGCAGAGCGAATTGGGAATGAGCTTCATGAGCTCGATATCGTTCTCGGAATCGGCGAGGAACACCACATCGTCCACCTCGAGACCCATTGCATCGAGGAGCAGCGGGAACGGAGTCGATTTGTTCGTGGTGCCCCTGTTGACGTCGCACCAGCCATCGGCGGAATTCATGAGGTTCATGTCGGGGAAGCTCGCGTAGAACTGCTCGTAGAGCGACCCGATGTTGGCCTGCCCGCCCTCGACCAAAGCTCCGACGCAGAACACATCGACATCCGGCACCTCATCGACCATGACGCGCCCGGGCCAGAGGCTGAACCCGGTCTCGGGATCGACCTTGCCGCTGAGGATACGGTCGACCTTCACGACATCCTCCCCGATCAGCACGGGCACGGTGCCGTACGGACGCTCCGGATCGAAGCCGTCGATGAACGGGATGAGCAGCCAGTCATCCGATTGCGCCGCGACGCGCGCGACCTCGGCGAGCACGTCGGACGGAATCGGTTGGCTGAGAATCTGCTCACCGCGCACAAACACCTGCTTGCCACTCGCATAGATACCTGTCGTCGTGTACTCGGGATGATAGGAGAGATGCGCCGTGACATCTTTGTTGGTACGGCCGGTGGCGCAGCCGAACTCGATGCCGCATATCCTGAGGGCATTGATGGACGCCAGCGTCCGCGTGGATGCGGTCTCCGAGGTGAAGGGCACGAGGGTCCCATCCATATCGGCCAGCACGAGCTTGATCACGGTGCAGCACCTCCTAGTCGACGCTCTTCAAGCTCTCGACCATGTCGATCTTGCGAAGCTTCGGCATGATCGCGGCCATCACGATGAACGAGAAGACCAGCGTCATCCCGAACGAGATCAGGAAGCTCGGCAGGTGGATATCGCGGCCGAACATCACGGCGTCGACCTCCGCGGTCGTCACGACGAACCCCTCCATGACCACGCCGAGCGCCAATCCGATCAACGCGCCCGCGATCACGAGCAGGAAGGTCTCGCGGAAGAGATAGGCCGCGACCTCGTGACGGTCGAAGCCGAGCACCTTCAGGCTCGCGATCTCGCGCGTGCGCTCGATGAGCTGGATGTTGATGAGATTGTAGAGCACGATGAACGCGAGCGCAGCCGCCGCGGCCACGAGCACCACGACGACGAGGTTGACCGAGCGCAGGCTCTTGCGGTACGCATCGATCGTCTCGGTGTTGAAGACGATGGTCGCCACCGCGTCGTCGTCGGCAAGCGCGTCGGAAACCGCGAGGCGCACCTCGTCGCCCTCCTTGATGCGCACGAGGATCGAGTCGATGGAGCACGGCTTGCCGACCGCCTCTTCCCAAGCATCCGCACCGATGAAGACGTAATGGTAGACGTAGTTCTCGCACACGTCGGTGATGGTGAAAGCATGTCCCGCACCCGTGGCGTTGCCGATCTCGTCCTGGTCGTACAGGATCACCTCGTCGCCCACGCCCACGCCGAGGTGCTTCGCGACCTTCTCGGTGATGACGACCGACCTCGGACCGAACGCGATGTGCTCCTTGCCGGAGCGCGTGCGCATGTCGACGAGCTCCTCGAACGCCGCGCAATCGTCCGCGACGTTCACCTGGAGCGCCGTCGTGCCCGAATAGCCCTCGGCCGAGGCCTGCATGTTCTCGAGGTCGAAGCGGGCGAAGCCGTCGGCGGCGCCCACATCGGCGAGCACATCCTCGACGCGGTCCATGTCCGTATCATCCGCGTCCGACGACATGCCGATGATGACGTTGTAGCGCGTGATGGCATCCGCGTTCTCGTACTGGTAGGCGATGATGTCCCAGATTGAGTCGTGCAGCCCGAGACCGGTCAGGAGCAGGCCCGTGCAGCCGGCGATGCCGATCAGGGTCATGGCCAGGCGGCGCTTGTAGCGGAAGAGGTTTCGGCAGGTCACCTTCCAAGAGAAGGAGAGGTTGCGCCAGATGATGCCCACGTGCTCGAGCAGGATGCGCTTGCCCGCCTTGGGAGCACGCGGCAGCATGAGCGTAGCGGGGACCTCCCGCAGCGTCGCCGCCGCTGCCCCGAAGATCGCAAGGAAGGTCACCCCGAGGCCGACGCAGGATGCGACGAGCGAGATGCCCGCGTCGATGGGCAGCGGCATCACGATCGGGATGTTGTAGATGATGGCATAGGCGAACTCGACCACCCAGGGCAGCACCTGCGAGAGGATGGCGATGCCGAGAATGCTGCCCACGATGCCGGCAAGCGCCGCATAGGCCACATACTTCGCCGTGATGCGCGCCGTCGAGAAGCCCAGCGCCTTGTGGGTGCCGATATCGATGCGCTCGTCCTCGACCATGCGCGTCATGGTCGTGAGCGAGACGAGCGCCGCAACGAGGAAGAAGATGAAGGGGAAGACCGCCGCGATCGCGTCGATGCGCTCCGACTCGTCGTGGTAGCAGGCGATGCCCACGTTCATCGTGCGGTCGAGGACATAGACCGAGGGCTCCTCGAGCGCATCGATATCGGCACGGGCTGCAGCGAGCTGGGAGGCGGCATCGGCGAGGCGGCTGTTCACCTCGGCAAGGCTGTCGTTGTAGGTGGCGAGACCGCGCTCGTACTCCTCGCGGCCCTCCTCGAGCTGGCGGCGGGCGTCGGCGAGCTGCGCGGCGGCATCGTCGAGCGTGCGCTGCGCGCTCGCAAGAGACTGCTCGGCGCGAGCAGCCTGGTCGTAGTAGGTTTGCCAGCCGTCTGCAAGCTGACGGCGGCCCTCGTCGATCTGGTTCCGGGCGTCCTGCGCCTGGTCGAGCTGGGCGGACGCCTCGTCGAGCTGACGCCGGCCCTCGTCGATCTGGTTCCGGGCGTCCTGCGCCTGGTCGAGCTGGGCGGATGCCTCGGCGATGGCCGTATCGCCCTGCGCGATGCCGTCGTCGATCTGCACAGCGGCCTCGTCGATCGCGGCATCGATGCGCCCTGCGACGCTGGGAGCGATGGCACGGAGCTGTTCGAGCACCGCCTCGGGATCGGCATCGAAGTCGATCTGCTCGAGCTCGGCGATGACATCGCCGGCAAGCTCCTCGATGCGTGCGCGCACCTCCTCCGATTCGGGGTCGATGAGGCCGGAATCGAAGAGGTCGCGTGCAGCCTGCACGGCCGCCTCGACCTTGGCGCGCGCGTCCTCGAGCTGCTCCTCGGTGGGTTCGCCGTCGATCAGGGCGAGGCTGGCGAGCGCGTCGACCGCGCCCTCGACCGAGTCGAGGTCCCCGCGGACCCGCACCAGCTGCCCGCGCGTCTCCTGCCACTCCGCGGCAGCCTTGTCGAGCTCGGCATGCGCGGCGTCGATGTCTGCCTGGGTCATACCGAGCTGTTTCTCCGCCTCATCGAGCTTCTCGCGGTTCTCGGCGACCTCCTTGCGCGCGGCGTCGATGTCTGCCTGGGTCATGCCGAGCTGTTTCTCCGCATCATCGAGACGGCGGCCGTTGGCCTCGAGCGCCGCACGGGCGTCTGCGAGCTGGCGTTCCGCCTCCGCGCGCGCAGCGGCAAGCTGGGCGATGCCGTCCTCGAGGTCGCGTTGGCCGCTGGCGATGGCGCGCTCGGCATCTTCGAGCTCGTCGAGCGCCGCAGCGAGCTTCTCCGCGGCATCCGCGAGCTCCTCGTCCGCCTCGGCCTTCCCCTCGTCGTACTCCTTCTGGGCGTCGGCGAGCTCCGCCTCCGCCTCCTCCTTGATCTGGGCGAGGCGCTGCGCGGGAAGGCCCATCCCCTCGATGCGGTCCGCGACCTCGTCGACGCACGCAAGGTAGTCCTCATCGCCGCTGATCAGGGCATCCGCGCCCTCCACGGTCACGAAGACCTCCGTGAAGGGCAGCTCGTCGGAGAACGCCTCGGGCGAGACGAACATGTACTGCTGGATCTGGCCGGAGCCGAGGTTGGTGTAGCCGAGCGTGACGCTCGACGGATAGAACGAGGAGTGGATGAGGCCGCTCACGCGGAACGTGCGGTAGACGAGGACGTCGTCGAGGTCCGCGGTGCCGTAGAGCACCTCGACGGTATCGCCGATCTCGATAGGCTCGCCCATGACGCGGTCGGCGGAGAGCACGCATTCGTCGGGTTCGGTCGGCCAGCTTCCGCTCTCCAGCGAGAGGCGGTTGAGATAGCGCTCATCGGCGCTCTCGACGTTGACCCCTCCCCCATCCGAGACGGACGCGCGCGCGGCATCCATGTCGCAGGACATGATGCGCATCGCGTAGCGCTCGCCGTTCAGCATCGTCATGATGTCGGCCGCGTATCCGCCCACGACCTGGTCGACGCCCTCGATGCGGGAGATGCTCTCCACCTGCTCGTCGGTCAGGCCGAGCGTCGAGACGACCCTGAGGTCGTAGAGGTGCGTGCCGTCGTAGAACGCATCGCTCGAGGTCCTCATGTCGCGGCCGGCCATGCGCAGGCCGGCATAGAAGCCCACGCCCAGGCCCACGATGGCCACGATGGCGAGGAAGCGCGTCAGCGACGCGCGGATGCAGCGGAAAAGCTCTGTGAGGAACGGATGGCGCATGGCCCGCTCACCATTCGAGGGTCTCCGCGCTCGCGGGATGCTCGTTGATCTCCACGCTCTCGGCCTTGCCCGAGCGCACGCGGATCACGCGGTCGGCTATCTCGCAGAAGGCGGAGTTGTGCGTGACGACGGCCACCGTGCGGCCCATCTCGCGGCAGGTATCCTGGAGGAGCTTGAGGATCTGCTTGCCGGTGTTGTAGTCGAGCGCTCCCGTGGGCTCGTCGCAGAGCAGCAGCTTGGGGTTCTTGGCGAGCGCGCGGGCGATCGAGACGCGCTGCTGCTCGCCTCCCGAGAGCTGCGCGGGGAAGTTGTCCATGCGCTCCCCGAGGCCCACCTGGCGCAGGACCTCCTCGGCGGGAAGCGGGTCCTTGCAGATCTGGCTCGCGAGCTCGACGTTCTCGAGCGCCGTGAGGTTCTGGACGAGATTGTAGAACTGGAACACGAAACCGATCTCATGGCGGCGGTAGAGGGTGAGCTCATGCTCGGACAATCCGCTGATCTCGCGCCCGTCGAGCATGATCGTGCCCGAGGTCACCGAGTCCATGCCGCCGAGCATGTTGAGCACGGTGGTCTTGCCGGCACCCGACGGGCCGACGATGACGCAGAACTCGCCGCGCTCGATCTCGAAGTCCATGCCATCGACGGCATGGACCTCCACATCGCCCATACGGTACGTCTTCCGCACGTCTCTGAACTCAACGAACGCCACGCGCCACCTCTCAGTACGCCTACAACATTTAAGCGTACCTCATCAAATACGCAATCGGTGGCGCGGCGCCCATTCTCCTAGGAAGCAGCACGGGACGCGACGAGTTCCGAGACGATCGATGCGCCGATGATGAGGATGGCGCCTACGATCGTCGCGGGCGTGATAGGCTCGCCCAGCATGAGCCCCGAGCATACCACCGCGATCACAGGGTCGATGTAGGAGAGCACCGAGACCTCCTGCGCATCGAGCCCCGAGAAGGCGGCGAAGTAGCACGCATAGGCGATGCCCGTGTAGACGATACCCAGAACCAGCAGGAACGCGATGCTGCGCGGCGTGAGGTCGACGGCCGCGAAGGCGTCCGTGGCGAGGGCGTAGGGCAGGGTGATGATGCCCGCCGCCCCGATCTGGATGACGGTGCGTATGCGGTAGTCGACCTCGGCGAACGTGGTGTTGAGCATGATGACGCTCGCATAGAGGCATGCTGCGCCGAGGGCGAGCAGGATGCCCGCATGCGAGGAGGAGCCATCGAGGCCCACGATGAGTCCGAGCCCCGCGAAGGAGACGAGCACGCAGACGAGGCGCATCCCGCTGAACCGCTCATGCAGCACGAGCGGCGCGAGCAGGACCACGAGCGCTGGTGCGATGTAGTAGACGACCGTCGAGACGGCCACCGAGGAGATGCGGAACGCCTCGAAGATGAGCACCCAGTTGAAGCCGATGCAGGCGCCCGAGATGGCGATGCGCAGGAGCTGGGAGCGTGGTATGCCCGAAAGCGAGAGCGCATCCCCGCGCATGCGCGCCCATGCGGCGAGCGTGAGCGCGCCGATGATGCCGCGGACGGAGGCGATGACCGACGAGGGAAGCCCCGCCATGTGCACCATGACGCCGTTCGTGCCGAAGATGAGGATGGCCACGAGGAAGAGCGCGAGCGAGCGGGAATGGCTAGTCATCGAACCTGCTCCCGTCATCGTCCTCGAGCGGATGGAAGTCCACCACGGCCTCCCTGGCCTGGCGCTCGCGCTCGCGCAGCGCTTCGGTGAAGCCCGCGAGCGGGTTGAAGGGTATGAAGATCTTGGCACGGTCCTCGAGGCTCATGCGCGGCCGCGAGGACGTGGAATCCCTCATCTCAAACACCGCTCTTATGACCTCCGATCTGCCGGTTGCGCTCGCGGCCCGTGGCCTCGGGCAGCAAATCGATGCCTTTGAGCACCGCGTTGTTCCCGAAGCGGGCCTTCACCGCCGCGACGGCCTCCTGCCGCCTGTGCTCCGAATCCAGGCGCTCACCATCCGCGAAGAGATCGAGCTGGATGCCGCTCGCGCCCTCGTCGACGACGCCGCCCGCGTTGACCGTCATGCGGCGGATGGGGGTATCGCGGTCGACGTCGGTCTCGAAGAGCTCGACGACGGCGCGGTAGATCGCCTCGCGCGAGTTGGTGGGCGACGGGAAGCGCTTGGTGCCTCCCGAGGACGGGATGGAACGGTACCAGGCGCGCATGCCGCCCTCCTCGCGCGCGGCGGCGCGCATCTCGGCCGTCATGGCATAGCCCACCCAGATCGAGATGCTCGAGGCGAGCTTGCCCTGGCGGACGAGGTCGAGCGCCACACCGTCGGCCATCTCCTTGGCAACGGTGAGCGCGTCGGAATAGTTGTAGTCGCGCATGAGGACCTGTCCGCTCGAGAGCGAATGGGACTCCGAGCGGTAGGCCTTGATGTGCTCCATGCGCACGGGCTCGATGCCCCATGCATGGTCGATGAGGATCTCGGCGTCGATGCCGAACTCCTTGTAGAGCGGCTCCTCGGGCGCCATCGCGAGCTCGCCCATTGTGTGGATGCCCATGAGCGCGAGGCGCCGCTGGATGCCCTCGCCGATGCGCCAGAAATCCGTGAGCGGGCGATGGTTCCAGAGCGTGGCCTTGTAGCTCTCCTCGTCGAGCTCGCCGAAGAAGTTCGGGCTGTGCTTGGCCGTGATGTCGAGCGCGATCTTGGCGAGGTAGAGGTTGGGACCGATGCCGCAGCTCGCGGGGATGCCCGTGCGGGCGAGCACGTCTGCGCGGATGCGCTCTCCCAGCTCGCGCGCCGTGCACCCGTAGAGCGAGAGATAGTCGGTGACGTCCATGAACACCTCGTCGATGGAATACACGTGGATGTCCTCCGGTGCGAGGTAGGTGAGGTAGACGCCGTAGATGTCGGCCGAGCGCTCGACGTAGAGCGCCATGCGCGGCGTGGCCATGATGTAGTCGATGTCCGGCGGGATCTCGAAGACGCGGCAGCGGTTGCGCACGCCGAGCGCCTTCATCGCGGGCGAGACGGCAAGGCAGATGGTCTTGTCGCTGCGCTCGGGATCGGCCACCACGAGCCGCGTGGTCATGGGGTCGAGCCCGCGCTCGACGCACTCCACGCTGGCGTAGAAGCTCTTGAGGTCGATGCAGAGGTACTGTCGGTCGTCGGAGGCCACGTGCCGTCAACCCTTCACGACGGCCTTCGCGAGCGTCTCGGCCGCCTCGTCGCCCTGGTAGAAGGCCACGATGGCGAGGGCGAAATCGAGCGCGGTGCCCATGCCGCGCGAGGTGATGACGGTGCCGTCGACGACGACGGGATCGTGGGAGACCTCGGCGCCCGCCGCGACGAGCTCTGCCTCGCGGCTGGGGAAGCAGCAGGCACGGCGTCCGGACAGGATGCCCAGCTCCGCCAGGATGGTGGGGGCTGCGCAGATGGCCGCCAGCGGACGGCCCGCAGCGGCGCGGGCGGAGACCTCGTCGCAGAGCGGTTCGCAAGCGCGCAGGTTCACGGTGCCCGGCATGCCGCCCGGCAGCACGAGCATGTCGTAGGCGTCGAAGGAGAACTCCGCATCGTCGATCGTGCGGTCGCAGATGATGCGCACGTTGTGGGACGAGATGACGAGCGTGGAATCCGTGATGGAGACCGTGTCGCACGGGATGCCCGCGCGGTAGAGGATATCGACCACGGTGAGGCCCTCGATCTCCTCGAGGCCATCGGCGATGAACACGGCGACGCGCTTCTCGGTCATGGTTCGCTCCTTAGAATCGAACAAACTTTCGGTTATCGCAATTCTACACGTCGGGCGGACGGAAACGCATCATCGAAGCGGCAAAACCTTCCGCATGGCGGCGCGCAGGTTCTCCTCTGCATGGAGCATGGCCTCCGCGGACGGCTCCCCGACCGTTGCGAGAAGCTCCGTGACACCGCAGCCGAGCAGGTCCTCGGCGCCGTCGCCCAAGCACCCGCAGACGGCGATGCAGGGAACGCCTGCGGCGCGGCAGCGTGCAGCCACGCGGGCGACCGCCTTGCCGTGCACGGACTGGCCGTCCGCCCTCCCCTCGCCCGTGAAGCATGCGTCGGCTCCCTCGAGGAGGCGGTCGAAGCCCAGCACGTCGAGCAGGTACTCGCCGCCGGGCACGATCCGTGCCCCGAGCAGGACGCGCGCGGCGAGCCCCATGCCGCCGGCGGCTCCTGCGCCGAAGGCGTCGCGCCCGTCCACGCCGGTTGCATCGGCGAGCACGTCGGCGAAGGAGGCCATGCCGGCCTCGAGCTCGGCGCAGATCTCAGGTGTTGCGCCCTTCTGGGGACCGAAGGTATAGGTTGCACCGTTCGGTCCCAGCAGCGGGTTGTCGACATCGCAGAGCGCCGTGAAGCGCGTCCGAGCGATGCGGGGATCCATGCCGGAAAGGTCGACGACCCTCACAGCAGTCAAATCGGCACCGCGTCCCTCGAGCTCGCGGCCATCCCCATCGAGGAAGCGTGCGCCGAGCGCGCGGGCGGCACCCATGCCGCAGTCGTTCGTCGAGGAGCCTCCCAGCGCGAGCACGATCTCCTCCGCCCCGTCATCGAGCGCGGAGCGGATGGCGCATCCGAACGCATAGGTGCTGGTGAAACGCGGGTCGCGCTCATCTTTCGGAATCAGCGTGAGCCCGCATGTCTGGGCCATCTCCACGATCGCGCGGCCCGCTCCCGTGAAAGCGCCGCGCAACGCCGCAAGCGTTCCCTCTCCTCCGTCTGCCATGGGGAACGCGCGGATCTCCGCGGCAGGGTCCGCGGTACGGATCTCGTCCGCCATCGCGGCGATGACCTGCTCCGACGTGAGCGTCCCCTTGAAGGAATCGGGTGCGACCACGTAGACGGCCATGGCTACTCGCTCCTGAGCGCTTCGACCGGGTCGGAATGGCTCGCCGCGCGGGCGGGCATGATGCCCGCGATCACGTTGAGCACGACGCTGATGCCGACCAGGATGATCGCCGCCTGCCAGGGGAGCTGGGCGATCCGCTCGACCCCGAAGGCGTCGTAAACGATGGCGTTGGCGGGCACCGAGATGGCGTAGGTGATCGCGACGCCCATGATGCCTGCGACCAGGCCCTCGATCACGGTCTCGGCATTGAAGACGTTCGAGATGTCGCGCTTCGAGGCGCCGATGGAGCGCAGGATGCCGATCTCCTTCTTGCGCTCGAGCACCGAGATGTAGGTGATGACGCCGATCATGATGGAGCTCACGACGAGCGAGATGGAGACGAACGCGATGAGCATCGTCGAGATCATGTCGATGATGCGCGTGACCGAGCTCATGAGCGCACCCACGATGTCGGTGTAGTTCACGACCTTGTCCTCGTCCTCGCTGCGCATGCGGTCGTTGTAGGCGTCGAGGATGTCGACGACGGCCTGCTTGTGGTCGAAGTCGATGGGGTAGATATCGATCTCGTAGGGCTTCGCGCGGTCGGCGTAGCCGAGCTTGCGCAGGTTGCCCTCGTAGCTTGCCTGCTCGGTGGACATGAGCGATGCCATCAGCTCCGAGAGCTGCTTCTCATCCATGTTGAACTGGAACGCGCTCGCGAAGGCGGACTCGTCCATGTGGAAGGCGTTCGAGAGGTTCGAGGCGAGCTGCCCCATGGCGCCCTGCATCGCCGAGGCGATCTGCGTCTGGATGGCCGTGGTCATCTGGGTCAGCATCTGCGTGAGCGCCTCCTGCATGAAGCCCTGGATGGCCGAGGAGATCTGCGCGCCGAGCGAGGCGGCGATCGCCTCGACGTACTTGCCCATCAGGCGGCCGATGACCTCCTTCGTGAGGCCCTCGATGTCGGCGGGGGCATCGGGATCGGGCTCGCCGTCGCCGTCCTTGTCGGAGATGCCGAGCTTCTCGGAGATTGCGGTGACGAGCTGCTGCTCGAGGTCCTCGACGTCCACGATGTCGCCCACGACGCCCGCGATGATGCCGCGCACGTCGATCTCGTCCATGTACTCGGGGATGGTGCCGTCGGGATGCTCCTGCTGCCAGGCGGCGTACCCGTTGATGATCTGGCTGATGGTCTCGTTGAGCCGCTCCTGGGCACCGTCCTTGAGGTGGATCTCGATGGACGAGAGGATCTCGACGATGTCCTCCCCCGTGAGCTCCGGGAAGAGGTCGGCGAGGTCATCGGCGGAGAGGTCGGGCAACGTCGAGGTGTCGACCGAGATGCCCGACAGGTCGAGGTCGGGCATGGAGAAGCCCGACACGTCGATGCCCGAGAGATCGAAACCGGAGAGGTCGAGCGACAGCGCGTTGGCATCGAAGCTGAAGGCGCTCGAGATGCGGTCGCCGTCGATAGTGATGAGCGAGCCCATATCGAAGGTGCTCTTCGCCGAGGGATCGTCGAAGCGCTTGCCGGTGAACACGTCGACGTCGGGATCGGCCATCTGGGCGGCCACGATATCGGATGCTGCCGAGAGGTCCATGATGTGGAAGATCAGCTCGGGCGTGTAGTAGATGCCGGTCGCGAGCGAGGTAGCGTCCACATCCTCCTTGGGCTGGACGATGCCCACGATCGTCAGGTCCTCCCCGCCGTCGACGAGGGCGCGCATGTACGCCTCATCGTCGGCGCGCGACGCCCACACGCCGTATTCGGGCTCGTACTCGTAGGTAGCGCATGCGGGCACGACCTTGAGCCCGCACGCCATGAGCTCCTCGTACGAGAAGGACAGGACGCCGGCGCTGCCCTCGACATCCTCGCCGTTCGCGAGCTTGCGCGCCATCTCCTCCAGCTCGACGTGGTCGCGCAGGCCCAGCGTGTATTCGAGCATGTCGGAGATGTTGCCGCTGCGCGAGAGCACGAGGACGAGCTCGTTCCATGCCCTGGGCCAGCGGCCCGCGCGCATATCGTACTGCTCCTCGAACAGCTCGACCGAACCCGGGAGCTGCCGGAACACGGTCATCGTATAGGCGCTCGAGAAGACCGTGGACTGGCCCGCGTTGAAGCCGAACGAGTTGAAGGCGTTCTCGGGATTGACCTGGCGGACGCCCTCGGAGGTGTCGGGCAGGAAGATGTGGGGCGTGACGTCGTAGGTGTAGACGATCTCGTTCACATGGTCGAGCACGCCGCCGCCGTTGCCGTCGAGGTACGTCTTGAGCGACGCGAGGTCGTTGCGTCCGACGCCGGCGAACATGCGCGAGACCATCTTGATCTCGCCCACCTCGCCCTCCTCGGCGGGCTCTGCTCCCCCATCGTCGTCATCGGGTGCGGTGCCCATGTTCTCGGAGATCATCGCGGTCATGTCGAAGCTCGTGGACTGGATCATGAGCGGGTAGATCGAGAGCGTGTCCTCCTCGACGTTGCGGATGTAATCGTTCACGCCGTTCGCGAGCGCGAGGATCGCGGCGATGCCGATGATGCCGATCGAGCCCGCGAAGGCCGTCATGAGGGTGCGGCCCTTCTTGGTCATGAGGTTGTTGAACGAGAGGGCGAGCGCCGTGAGGAAGCCCATGCGCGTGCGGCGCTGCGGCTTCGCCTCGCGCTTCTCGAGCTCTGAGGGCTCGACGGGGTCGGAATCGACCGTGATGCGGCCGTCCGCGAGCTCCACGATGCGCGTGGCATAGGCGTGGGCGAGCTCGGGGTTGTGCGTGACCATGATGACGAGGCGATCGTTGGCGACCTCCTTCAGAAGGTCCATGACCGCGACGGACGTCTTGGAGTCGAGCGCACCCGTCGGCTCGTCGGCGAGCAGGATCTCGGGGTCGTTGATGAGGGCGCGCGCGATGGCGACGCGCTGCATCTGCCCGCCCGAGAGCTGCGCGGGACGCTTGTCCATATGGTCCGCGAGCCCCACGCGGGTCAGCGCCTCCCGTGCGCGCTGCTTGCGCTCCGCGCTCGAGACGCCCGAAAGCGTGAGGGCGAGCTCGACGTTGGCGAGCACGGTCTGATGCGGGATGAGGTTGTAGCTCTGGAAGACGAATCCGATACGGTTGTTGCGGTAGGCATCCCAGTCGCGGTCGCGGTACTCGCGCGTCGAGATGCCGTCGATCACCAAGTCGCCGGAGTCGAAATGGTCGAGGCCGCCGACGACGTTGAGCAGGGTGGTCTTGCCCGATCCCGAGGGACCGAGGATGGCCACGAACTCGTTGTCGCGGAAGGTGAGCGACACGTCGTCGAGCGCCGTCTGCGTGAACGAGCTGGTCGTATAGGTCTTCGAGATGTTCCTGAGCTCGAGCATGCCACCCCCCTTCGTCATTAACCAGAGAAAAGTCTACCCAAATGCTGCAGGATACGCCTGAAAAGCAACGATTTGCGCCGAAAACCCCCACAAGGAGGGCAGCAAGGCATAAGGTAGGCTCAAGGACGGATCACATCCCCGTTTCCCGTCCAGAACTCCTTCCTGTTGGGACCGGACCCTCGCCTCGGGGTCCGGCTCGCTTTTTCCGCACCTAATCGCGGACTATGCCAACCGTGCAAGCGCAGGATGCGACATGAGCACGACCGTTTATGTCATGATTGCCTCGCGTCAAAGTTATTCGCCTATCATTTTTCATGGTGTATCCTGCGAGAAAGGATTGTCATGGCCTACGAAGACATCATCGCCAGCCTCACCCTCGAGGAGAAATGCGCGCTGCTCTCCGGCGCCACCGCGTTCGGTGCGCAGTCGTATCCTTCCAAGGGCGTGCCCGAGCTCCACTTCTCCGATGGCCCCCACGGCCTGCGCGTCCAGGGCGAGGGTGCCAACCATCTGGGTATCGGCGGCTCGCTTCCCGCAACCTGCTTCCCCACGGCCGTGACCGTCTCCAACACCTGGGAGCCCGAGCTCGCCGAGCAGATCGGCGTGGCGCTCGCCGAGGAGTCGGCGTCCATGAACAACAACGTCGTCCTGGGCCCCGGCCTCTGCATCAAGCGCGACCCGCTCTGCGGACGCAACTTCGAGTACATCTCCGAGGATCCCTATCTCGCAGGAAAGATGGCCGCAGGCTATGTGCGCGGCATCCAGAACAAGGGCCTCTCCGCCTGCCCCAAGCACTTCGCCTGCAACCAGCAGGAGACCCGCCGCCAGGCATCCGACTCCGTGCTCGATGAGCGCACGCTGCGCGAGATCTACCTCACCGGTTTCGAGATCGCCGTCAAGGAGTCCGACCCCAAGAACCTCATGACCAGCTACAACCTGGTCAACGGCACCTACGCCAACGAGAACAAGCATCTGCTCAAGGAAATCCTCTTCGACGAGTGGGGCTTCAACGGCGCCGTCGTCACCGACTGGGGCGGCTCCAACGACCACGTCGCCGGCGTCGCGGCCGGTTCTGCGTTCGAGATGCCGGCGCCCGGCCTCAACTCCGCCCGCGAGCTCGTCGACGCTGTGAACTCCGGCAAGCTCTCCATCGCGGATGTTGACGCCCGCGTCGAGGAGGCCCTCAAGCTCATCATCACCACCGATGAGGCCCTCAAGGGCTATCCCGATACCTTCGACATCGACGCCCACCACGAGCTCGCCCGCGAGATCGCAGCCAAGGGCATCGTCCTGCTCAAGAACGAGCCCGTCAGCGGCGAGAAGCTCCTGCCGCTCATGCCCGAGAAGACCGTCGCCCTCATCGGCGACTACGCCGAGACCCCGCGCTACCAGGGCGCCGGCTCCTCGCTCGTCAACTGCACCAAGCTCGACACCCTGCTCGAGGTCGCCAAGGCCGATCCGTCGATCAGGCTCATCGGCTACGAGCGCGGCTTCGAGCGCAGCGGTGCGGCCAACACCTCGATGGCCGATGCCGCCATCGACCTCGCCCGCCAGGCCGACGTCGTCGTCATGTGCCTCGGCCTCTCCGAGGTCAACGAGTCCGAGGGCGCCGAGCGCATGCGCATGACGCTGGACGCCAACCAGACCGAGCTCCTCTCCAAGGTCCGCAACGTCAACCCGAACGTCGTCGTCCTGCTGTTCTGCGGCAGCTCGATCGAGACCGATTGGGCTAACAACGCCGCCGCCGTGGTGTACTGCGCGCTGGGCGGCCAGGCCGGCGCCTCCGCGGTCGCCGACGTGCTCACCTGCCGCGTGAACCCCTCCGGCAAGCTCGCCGAGACCTGGCCCGTCCGCTATTCCGACGTCCCCACCGCGGGCAAGTTCCCCAGCGAGGAGCTCACCTCCGAATACCGCGAGGGCCTGTTCGTGGGATACCGCTACTTCCTCACCAACCGCATCGCGCCGGCCTTCTCCTTCGGCTTCGGCCTCTCCTACACCGACTTCGCCTACACCGACCTCGAGATCGTCAACGAGGGCGTCGAGTTCACGCTCACCAACATCGGCGATGTCGAGGGCACCGAGATCAGCCAGCTTTACGTTGCGCTGCCCGAGCACAAGGTCTTCCGTCCCGAGGAGGAGCTCAAGGGCTTCGCCAAGACCACGCTTGCGCCCGGCGAGTCCAAGCGCGTCCTCATCGAGATCGACGACAAGGCCTTCCGCTACTTCAACGTGAAGACCAACAAGTGGGAGATCGAGGGCGGCACGTACGAGCTGCGCGTCGGCGCAGCCTGCGACGACATCCGCCTCATCACCAAGATCGACGTCGAGGGCACCGGCGCCCCCAATCCCTACGAGGGCCTCGACCTCTCCTGCTACGAGAGCGGCGCGGTGAAGAACGTGCCCGACGCGCAGTTCGCCGCCCTGCTCGGCCGTCCCATCCCCTCGAGCGAGACCCCGCTCGACCGCAACATCTGCTTCCGCGACCTCAACAAGAGCCGCTCGCCCATCCTCATGCTGGTCTCCGCCATCGTCACCGGCATGGTGAACAGCTCCTACAAGAAGGGCACGCCCGACCTCAACGCCCTGTTCATCTACAACATGCCCCTGCGCGCCATCGGCAAGATGGCCGGCGGCATGGCCGATATGGGCCTCGTCGACGCGCTTGTGCGCGAGGCGAAGGGCTTTGGCCTGCTCGGCATCATCCCGTTCCTGCTCATCGGCCTGGTCGGCCACAAGTGGGGTCTCGGCATCCTCGTGCTGATCCTCTGGGTGATCGGCCCGATCATCTACGCGTTCGTGAAGAACATCGTCAAGAACAACCAGTTCGCCAAGAAGCTAACCAAATAGCCGCACGGCCTTGAGACAGAAAGGAACGCACCTATGAGCTTCATGTCCAATTTCGCCGAGAAGCACCCCAAGGCTGCGCAGTGGATCCGCGAGGGCGGTCTGTTCGTCCTGTTCAGCTATGTGGTCACCTTCATCAAGTGGGCCCTGCTCACCTTCCTGCCCGCGCTGTTCGCAGGCCTCGTCGGCACCGCCGAGTGGGGCTGGCCCGGAATCGACGTCACCATCGCCGGCGTACCCCTCCAGCTCAACGTCATCGGCAACGCCGCGGCGGATGGCGGCCTCGCCTTCACGCTCGCCAACTTCGCCACCATCATGATCGGCGAGATCATCAACTTCCCGCTGCAGCGCAACATCACGTTCCGCAGCAAGGGCCCCGTGATTCCGCAGATTCTGTGCCACTTCGCCGGCGCCCTCGCGGTGTTCTTCGTCATGAACCTCTTCACCTGCATCTGGAACCCCGTCACCGGTCCGATGGGTCTCAACCTGCCCGATGGCGTCCGCAACATCGTCACCACGGTTGTGACGGGCGGCGTCGCGATGGTCATCATCTTCGCAATCGACAAGACGATCTTCTCGCCCAAGTTCATGAATCCGAACTACGTCGAGGAGGAGACGGCCGAGCCCAAGCACGCCGCCAAGTAAGCGTACCGGTCCATTCCCAAGCAATCCCCCGCCCCGCCCGGCTCTGCTGGGCGGGGCGCCGTTTTTGCTGAGGCGTCTTCGGGAACCTGAGTCGGTGCCAAGAACGCCGACTCAGCCAATAGGCGACAGTTCGGGAGATACCCCGAGGTATTCTTACAGCGACAGGCCGGCGGCCTCGTCCAAGCCGAGAACGATGTTCATGTTCTGAACCGCTGCGCCCGATGCGCCCTTCCCGAGGTTGTCGAAGAGGGCCGTTACCGTGGTCTGACGGTCATTGCCGCACACCACGATGACCAGGCTGTCGGTTCCCGACATCATATTCGCGTAGAGCGTGGAGCCGTGCTCGCCCAGCGGCAGCACGCCCACGAGCCGCTGGTCCGCGTAGTGCGCCTCGAGCGCGGCATGGATGTCCGCAGTCGTGGGATTGCCGGGCAGCGGGGCGTTCTGCAGCATGATGGTGGTCGCCATGCCCTTGTAGTAGTCATCGACCACAGGCAGGAAGACGGGAGCCTCTGCAAGACCGCAGTACATCTGCATCTCGGGAAGGTGCTTGTGCGCGAGCGAGAGGCCGTAGATGCCGGGTGCATCGAGCACGGCAGAGCGGTCCGCATCCTCATAGGATGCAATCATCTTCTTGCCTCCGCCGGAATAGCCCGTGAGCGAGAAGCACGTGAGCGGGTAGTCCGCCGGCACGACGCCCGCCTGCACGAGCGGGGACGTAACGGAGATGAAGCCCGTGGCGTGGCAGCCGGGGTTGGCGATGCGCTTCGACGCTGCGATCGCCTCACGCTGACCCGCGCGCAGCTCGGGGAAGCCGTAGGTCCAGCCAGGTGCGGTGCGGTGGGCGGTGGAGGCGTCGATGATGCACACGTCGGGGTTCTCGACAAGCAATACCGCCTCGCGTGCACCGTCGTCGGGCAGGCAGAGGAACACCACGTCGGCGGCGTTGATGAAGCGGCGGCGCTCCTCGGTGTCGTGGCGCTTGTCCTCGTCGATGCGGAGCAGCTCGAGGTCGCTGCGGCCGCCGATGCGCCCGGCGATCTGCAATCCCGTGGTGCCGCTCTGTCCGTCGATGTAGATCCTCGGCTTTGCCATGTCATCCTCCCGGAATGTGGAACGGGGTTCGGAGCCCACCCCTCCATCCCATTGTACGGGACGCCGTAGCATGCTCTGGAAAGCCGAAACCGACTCTGAACAATACTCCTCCCCTCTCCCACGCACGAAAAGCGACGGCTCCCCGAGGGGAGCCGTAGGCTGGAGCTGGAAGGAAGGGAATCGGAAAACGGGTTTACGCCTCCTCGCGCTCCTTCTTGCGCTTGGCATGGTTGCGGCCGGCCGTCCACGCGAGCAGAGCCATGATGATCGCGGGGATCACCGTTGCGGCGATGCGGATCTTGGCAAGCGGCTGCATGCCGGGCACGTAGACCGATCCGGGTACGGCGCCGTTCATGGCACGGCAGTTGGCCGTAGTGTAGAGCAGGTGATGCACTGCCTCACGGGCGTAGTGGTACTCGGCGCTGTTGGCAGGATCGTAGGTGTAGGTGTTCTCGTTGGAGCGCAGGAACGCGTCGGCGCCCGAGCGGATCATCTGGCTCTGGTCGAAGGCAGGGCTGCCCGAGTTGGCGGAGTCGGTGATGATGAAGCCATCGAAGCCCCACTCGTCGCGGACGAGCTGCTGGATGAGCGGGTAGCTGCCTCCAGCCCAGACGGCGCCATGGCGGTTGAAGGCGGTCGTGGTGTTGAGCGTATAGGCGCCGCTCTCATCGACCGTGTAGTACGTCAGCTCGACATCGGGCGCGTGCATGCAGAACTCGAACGGGCGCAGGTAGATCTCGCGCGCGGCCTGCTCGCCCACCCATGTCGCGACGGAGCGGTCGATGCCGCCGTCACCGCGATGGTTCTCCTGGTCGTTGAACGCGAAGTGCTTGATCATCGAGTAGAAGCCCAGCTCGGCTGCTCCGTGGACCTCATGCGCGGCGACGGTGCCGGAGATGATCGGGTCCTCGCTGTAGTACTCGGCGGCGCGGCCGATGAACTGCGTGCGGTGGATGTTCATCGACGGCGCGTACCACCCCATGGCGCCGCTCGTGCCCTGGAGGTTGGCCTCGGAGGCGAGCATGCGGCCGTAGCTCTCAGCGAGCTGCTGGTTCCAGGTCTGGGCCATCACGACGGGCGAGCAGAACATCATGCCGGTGGAGCCGTAGATGAGGCCCGCGGCGGTGTCGGCGTCGATGACGAAGGGCTTGCCCACGCTCGGCAGGTAGCTGCTGCCGTAGCCGGAGTGGCCGATGATCTCGGCGTAATCTGCGGGCGTGAGCTGATCGAGCAGCTCATCCCATGCGGGGTCGTCGTAGGGAAGGCCGCGCATCTCGATGAGGGTGCGGCCGTTTTGAGCACCGTAGACGGGCGTGTCGGTGATGGTGGCGTCGTCGACGGGGTTGAGCGAATCGTGGCTGCCGAGCTGCTCGATGAGCGCAGCGGTCGCAGGCTTGCCCCAGACGAGCGAGGCGGCGTTGCCCTCGGCGTCGGTGCCGTTGATGGCGTTGCCCCATGTGGAGATGTATCCCTCGATGGGGGTGCCGTCGGGCGCGGGGAAGGTGCCCGTCCAGTCGGAGCGGGTGAGCTGGGTGCCCTCGGGCTCGGCATAGCCGAGGACCGCGGTGATCGGGTTGCCGGAGTAGGCATCGGTGGAGAAGGTCTTCGCGTCGACAGTGGGCTCGTCCGCAAGGGCGTTCTTCGCATCGATCGCGACCTCATGCGCTGCGGCGAACGAGGCGTCGCCGGCAGCCGTCATGCCATCGGAGACACCCTTGCCCTTGGCGGCGAGGATGTTGTTCATGGCGTCATGGGAGTCCTGGCCGACGGCGATGTAGTAGGTGCCGTTCTCGATGATGTAGGTGCCCGCACCATGCGCGTCGAAGCTCGCGAGCAGGGCGGGATCGACGGCGATCTCGAGCGTCTGGCTCTCGCCGGGCTCGAGGAGCTTGGTCTTGTCGTAGGCTACGAGGGCGACGGAAGCTTTCTCGATGCCGTTCTTACGGTCATATTCGGTGTAGGGAGCCTGGGCGTAGATCTGCACGGCGTCCTTGCCCGCGACGTCTCCGGTGTTGGTGACGGTCACCTTGACGATGACGGACTCGAGGTCCTTCCACTCGACCTGAAGGTCGGAGTAGGCGAACGTGGTGTAGGAAAGGCCATGGCCGAAGGGGTACACAACCTCGGCGGCGTAGTCGAAGTCACCGGCGTTGCCCTGGCCGAGCACGGCATCCTCATAGCGCGTCTCGTAGTAGCGGTAGCCCACGTAGATGCCCTCGAGGTAGCTCACGTAGTTGTAGCTCGTGGGCTTGCCGTCCGCATCGAGGTACTCGTAGTCGCCGTAGTTCTGGGCGGCGGGGCTGGCGAGCGCGTCGGCCACGAAGGTATCGACGGTATGGCCGGAGGGGTTGACGGAGCCGGAGAAGATGCCCGCCAGCGCCTCGGTGCCGTAGGTGCCGGTGGACGGCACGAAGAGAATCGCCTTGATGGACGGGAAGTCGGCGACCCAGTCGAGCTCGAGCGCGCTCGCGGTGTTGACGATCAGGACGACCTCGTCGAAGTTGTCATCGAGGTACTGCAGGATCTCGAGCTCGGTGCTGTCGGGCTCGATGTAGCTCCTCGCCTGGTCCTCGGGATTATCCGCATGGTTGTACATGGAGCGGGGCATGTCGCGGCCCTCGCCTGCGACACGGCGCCACACGAACACGGGCACGGTGCCCTGGGCGCTCTCGAGCACGCCCTCGGCGTTCTCGAGCTCGGAGAGCGGGCATTCGTTGATGCTGAAGTCCTCAGCCTCGCCGAAGTTGATGGAGCCGGCACCCATGGTGTAGATCCTACCTGCACCCGTGGTGTAGAAATCCATGAGCGTCGTGTTGACCGAGAATCCCTCGGCTTCGAACGCGCTCACCAGCAGGTTCTGGTTGCCCGATGCGCCGGTGAACTGCGTCATGATGGACTGCGTGGCGGTGAGGTTCTTCACGTTCTCGGAGAAGAACGAGAAGGTGGTGCCGGGAGCGAAGGGCATGACGGCATCGTCGTTCTTGAGCAGCACATAACCCTCGGAAGCGATGGCGAAGTCGAGCGCATGCTCCGCCTCGCCGATCTCCTCGGCGGTGAAGTCGCTCTTATAGTAGTCCGCGTCGACGTCCTCGGCGCCTGCGGGAGCCTTCCAGCTCTGCTGGTAGCCGAGCATGTTGTTGGCCATGCGGCTGATCATGCCCATGGACGGGACGATGAGGTTCATCGCGAACATGATGGCGGCCATGAGCAGGCCGATCGCCAGCTTGACGATGCTCTTGATCACCCGCCCCACCTTGCGCGCGGTCGTAATCTGCTTTGACATCTCTTCCTTCCCTTCCGAATACCTTCAGTAATCAGTCCACATAGTATTCTATGCGTCTGACCTGCGGAAAGAATAGGCTACAATCATGCTACAAGTGTTGCATTCGCAAGGTTTGGAGCGCACATGCCGAACTCCCCCGCCGCCAAGCGCATCAAAGATGCCTATCTCGAGCTGTTGGAGCGGTTCCCCGACGGTCCCATCACCGTGACGCAGATTGCACAGCGCGCGAAGGTCAACCGCGTCACGTTCTATCGTCTCTACGAGACGCAAGAAGCTGTTCTGCTCGACATCCTGGACGAGTTCGATGCAAGCAATCAAGCGTATTTGTCTGCACATGCTCGAGCATCACCGTCGCAGCATGCCGATGCTCCGCACCGTTCTCATGAGCAGCATGGCGCCTGTTCTCGAGAAGCGCATCGAGGATGGTATCATCGGCCCAACGATTGAGAATGGGGTTGCACCGGGCATGTTCCTCAGCTTCTACGTCGCCGGGCTCTCTAAAGTCATTTGCGACTGGATCCGCGGAGGTTGCACGGAGAGCTCCGACGATCTGCTCGCGTTCTTCGAACGCGTTTCGGCAGCTTTCCTCAGCATCTGACGCGATTCCCGTCAAGGGAAACCTGTCGAATGGGTTGACGGTTGACGATTCTCCTCGTAGGACTTTTGTCATCGAAAAGATGACAAAAGTCCTACGAGGACCCTTTGACAGGAAACGGCCCCGGAGCGAGGCAGGACTCCGGGGCCGTACGGGCGGGGATGTGCCCGATTGGTGCTAGTTGGCGGCTACGCGTCCTTGCCGGACTTCCACCACTTGAAGAAGCCGAACAGGACGCCGAGGCCGATGACGGCGGAGGCGGCGTAGAGCACCATCTGCCACGGAGCGAGGCCGTAGGTGATCACGGTGCCGGGCGCGACGCCGTTCATGGCGTTGGAGTTGGCAACGACGTAGCAGATGTTCTTGAGCGGCGGACATCTATACGCTCGTAGGCACCGCCCTCGACAATGCCATCGACGCAGTTCAGACTATCGAGGACGGCAGCCGCAGATCCATCTCCTTCAACCTACGCTCGCAGATGGGCATGGCCTCGCTCTCCGTCGAGAACTATTTCGCAGGCGAGCTCGAGCTGGTCGACGGCTTGCCCTTGAACAGGGGCATCGGCATGGAGAAGATTCTCACGGTGGTGGAGCGCTATGGCGGAACGCTTATCTGCTCCATCAGGGACAGGGTCTTCCATCTGGATGCCCTTATTCCCCAGGGATAGCGCTTCGACAGCCGCGGTGCGGGCATGAAAACCCGCTGGTGATGCGGCTTTTCCGATACCGTCTTCTTGCATCACGATAATATGCAGATTAGTAATATATAACTGCCCAAATATGCAGTATTCCGATTCTTCATGAGCACAGATGCGATAATGCACATCACCAGCAGGTTTTTACGGCCAAAGAGAGGCTTAGCGGCGTCTGCGTTTCTTCCATTTGAGCCAGCGAACGCGCATGGCCTTGCGTAGAGTTGCAGCCTGGCCCTTCATCTGCTGGCGTCCCTCGGCATCGAGCCAGCGCCTGCGCGAGAAGAAGTTCCAGAGCGTCACCATCATGGTGGCGATCAGCTTCACGATGGAAAGGTTGATCGGCGTGTTGGGAATGCGCAGCATGCCGATCCAGATGATGATCTCGTTCAGCACGAGCGCTACCAGCGAAAGCACCACGAAGAGGCCGAACTGGCGTCTGCGCGAGATGTCCTGGCGCCGCGTGAACACGAATTTCATCGAGAGCAGGTAGTTCAGCACGAGCGAGACCGTGAAAGAGATGGCACCCGCGAGCACCGGATCCATACCCAGCAGCTGCGAGAGCACCATGAGCAGCACATAGTCCACGAGGAACGTGGAGGTGCCCACGGCGGCAAAACGGGTGAACTGCTTGACCGACTGCCGCATCGCACCCCCTCTCCCGCTTGCTATCTGCAAGTATACAGCGGGTCGGAAAACGGTCGTCGGCAGCCTCGCGTGAACGGCACCGCGTATCTGCTAGGTGCCCGCGATGATCTCCTCGGCGACCTCGCGACGGGTGATGCAGCGGTTCATAGCCTGCTTCTCGATAAAGCGATGCGCTGCGGGCTCATCCATCCCGATCGTGGAGATGAGCACCCACTTGGCCTTGTTGACCAGGCGAATCTCGGCCATCTTCTCCTCGATGGAAAGCGCATGCTCCTCGAGTTTGCCCAATCTGCTGCTCGCGCTCGCCATCCAGGAGAGCGCGAGGGCGAGCAGCGGGCGGGATGTGGGCTTGGGCAGCGTGAACACGCCGAACGGCGATACCTTCGCCTGCACCTCGGGGTGGATGTCATGCGCAACCAGCAGCAGGGCGACCGTGCGGCGCGCAGCGCATACGTCGATGGAGAACCGCACGCCCGGATCGTCGGGAAGCGGCGAGTTCACGATCACGAAATCGTATTCGCGCACGCCCCACGCGCGCTTTGCGGCGCTCACGCTCGAGACATGCTTGACGGGGCTGTAGCGCGAAGCAGGAAGCAGCGTCGAGAGCACCTCCTCGAACTTCTCGGCAGCAGATACCACGAGCACGCTGCACACGCGCTCCATGCCATCCGGCCTGTGAGCTCCGCCCTGCTCCATCTCGCTGACCTATGCCCTAAGATATGCGGTAAGGACCTCGGCGGGAACATGCGCTGCGACAAAGGCGCTCGCCGAAGCGGCCGCACGCGCCTCGGCAAGGCTCGTGGGGAGCCGTTCGAGCCCTTCGAGCATCTCGGCAGATGCCGAGAACAAATCGATATCGCAGGGCTCGGGAAGCGCAAGGCCGCCCTTCATGCCGTCCAGCGCTGCGTGGATGAGCAGCGCGAAGGCAATATAGGGATTCGCACTCGGATCGGGCGAGCGCAGCTCGGCGCGGCGATACTCCCCCATCGCCGCCGGGATCCTCACCAGCTGCGAGCGGTTCTCGGCCGACCAGGACACGTACGCGGGAGCCTTATCGCCGCCCAAGCGCCGATACGAGCCCTCGGTGGGATTGAGGAAGAGCGTCATGGCGCTTGTCTGGCTGAGAATGCCCGCGACCATGGACCCGAGCGCGGCCTCGCTGAACGGATGCGGCGCCATATTGATGTGGAAGCCGTTGCCGGGCGCATGCTCGAGCGGCTTGGCGGAAAAGTCCGCACAGAGGCCGTTGCGATGCGCGATCGTGCGTACCACGCGCTGGAACATCATCGTGTTGTCGGCAGCCGTGATCGCATCGGCGTAGCGGAAATCGATCTCGTTCTGCCCCGGCCCCTCCTCATGATGCGAGCTCTCGGGATGGACGCCCATCCGCTCGAGGGTGAGGCACACCTCGCGGCGAACGTTCTCCCCTCGGTCCTCGGGCGCGATATCCATGTAGCCCGCGGAATCGCAGGGGCGCTGCGTGGGCCTTCCCTGCTCGTCGAGCTCGAAGAGATAGAATTCCTGCTCGGCACCGAAAGATAACACGATGCCTGCCTGCGCGGCACGTTCGACCGCCCGTGCGAGGAGGGCGCGCGTGTCGCAGGGAAACGCCGAGCCGTCGGGACGGACGATCGACGAGAACAGCTGCACGACCCGCCCGTGCTCGGGGCGCCAGGGAAGCGGCACCAGCGTTGCCGCATCGGGATGCAGGATAAGATCGCTTCTCTCGACGCCCGAGAACCCCGCGATGGCCGAGCCGTCGATCGCGATGCCCTGCTCGAAGGCGCGCGGCAGCTCGTCTGCCATGATGGAGATGTTCTTCTGCGTGCCGAACACATCGCAGAAGGCGAGGCGGACGAACTTCACGTCATCCTCGCGCACGTATTGCAGGACCTCGTCTTGCGTATAGCCCATGGCCCACCCCGTCAGTTCGTGACGTACATCTGCCTATACAGGTTGGCGCTGTCGGGGGCCACCACGGTGAACGGCACCGACAGCACCTCGTCGACATCGTATGCGAACACCTCGCAGAACTCCGCCAAGAGCACGCGAAGTTCCTCACGTTCGAAATCATCTATAACCCGAGCTGTAACCTGATCGGGGAACACGATGCCGCGGCAGTCCGCGCGCAGGAACATCCTGCCGCCGTGCATGCCCGTGCAGGGGAAGTTGCCCACGATCCTGCGGGGCCTGTCCGAGGCACGCTCCGCGAGGTCGAGCACGATGATCGTGCCGCCCGCCTGGTATTCGCCGAGAAAGCTCCCCGCGCAGCCGCCGATGACGAGCAGGGGAGCTTTGTCCTCGTAGGCCTTCATGTGGATGCCCGCGCGGTAGCCCGCATCGCCTTCGACGAGGATGCTGCCGCCGCGCATGGCGTAGCCCGCCGCGTCGCCGATGCTTCCATGCACGATGATCCTGCCCTCGTTCATCGTGTCTCCCACGGCATCCTGCGCGTTTCCCCTCACGGTGATCGTCGCGCCGTTGAGGTAGGCGCCGAGCGCGTTGCCCGAGACCCCGTTGATTGTGATGTCGCAATCGGACATGCCCGCCGCGATGAAGCGCTGGCCGAGGCACCCCTCGATGGTGAAGGGGCCCTCGCCCGAGCGGATGATCTCGTTGATGGCGCGATGCTCGAGCCCTTCTGCGATGATCTGCATGCTAGACCGCCTCCCCGAACATCTGGGCACGGCGCTCGGCGGAGAAGGCCGTCGTGGTGGCGGCCTTCTTGAGCGCCTCGAAATCGATCGAATCGAGCGGCGTCCGCTCGCGGATAAGCGACGTGTAGATGCCCGCGCGCTCGTCGCAACCGATAAGGATGAAGCCTTTGAGCAGGCCGTCTTCGGTGAAGAGCCGCTTGATCGAGCCCTCGCCGCGCTCCTCGTAGCACGCACCCTCATACGTTCCCGCGGTCATGGCATGCAGCCCGAAGAACCCGATCGAGTTCATGGGGATGCCCGTATCGAACACCTCGTCTCCGCCCGCCATGCACACGCCGGCCGCATGGCCCTGCATGTAGGCGTTGGGCATGATCGCCAGCACGCGCTTGGCGCCGAGCGAGACGTCGTAGCCCTGCGCGCAATCGCCCGCCGCGAAGACGCCGGGGATCGAGGTGCGCATATGGTTGTCGACAATGATGCCGCGGTCGACCTCGCCGCCTGCCTGCGAGACGAGCGCGGTGTTGGCGCGCACGCCCACGGCGAGCACGAGCACGTCGAAGGCCACGTCCTCGCCGCCCTTCATGTGCGCGAGGCCGCCCTCGAAGCGATCGACGCTGTCGCCGAGCATGAGGCGGATGCCCTGCTCCTCGAGACGCGCCTGCATGAGGGCGGCGCACTCCGCGTCGAGGATGCTCGAGAGCACGCGGTCGGCAAGGTCGCAGACGGTGATGGAGGCTACGCGCCCGCAGATGCCCTCCGCGCATTTGAGGCCGATGAGCCCTGCGCCCACGATGAGGACGCGCGACGTCGCATCGATGGCCGCATCGAGTCCCAACGCATCGTCGAGCGTCATGAAGGCGTGCTGCGAGGCCACGGTGGCAAGGCCCGCGAACGGCGGCACGAAAGGAGACGACCCCGTGGCGACGCAGAGGGCGTCAAAGGATACCCGCGACCCATCGTCGAGCTCTACCTCACGTGCGGCGGGGTCGATGCCCACGGCGTCCCTACCCGAAAGCACCTCGCAGCCCATGCGCTCGTAGAACGCGCCGTCGCGGTAGGGCATGTGCCCGAGATCGGCCCTGCCCTCGAGAAGGTACGAGATGAGCGGCCGGCAGTACGCCGGATGCCGCTCGTGCGAGACCACCGTGATGGGGCCCTGCGCATCGACGCCCCTGATGCCCTCGATGCACCCGATGGCAGCCACGCCGTTGCCGATGATGGTATATCGCTTCATGCGCGCTCACCCCGCTCCTCATAGACGATCGCCCTGTTGGGGCATCCCGCCACGCAGGCGGGCTCGTCGCATGCGTTCTCAAGGCAGAGCTCGCATTTCTGCATGATGCCGTCGCCTGCCGGCGCAAGCGCGCCATAGGGGCACACCAGCACGCAGGTGAGGCATCCCACGCAGCGCTCCCTGTCCACGCGGATGATGCCGTCCACCTTGGAGAGCGCCCCCGCAATGCAGCTCTTGACGCAGAGGGGGTCGTCGCAATGCCGACACGAGACGGCATACGAGATGCGCTCATCGCCCTCCACGTGGATGCGCGGGAAGATGGGCTTGCCCTTGAGCGCGAGCACCATATCGTCCAATCCGGAGTTGGCGAACGCGCAGTTGTATTCGCAGAGATGGCACGCGAGGCACCATTGCTCGTTCACATAGACACGTTTCATGCGCTCACACCCCTGCATGCGAGACCCCGAGGATCTCGAGTTCCTTGTTCGTGAGGCCCACGCCGCGCAGCATGAGGCGGTTGCCGCGCAGCGCCTCAATCGAGTTGATGCCCATGCCGCCCATGAGCTCCTTGATCTCGTGGCGCCATGCGGTCATGAGGTTGACGAGGCGCTCGCTGCCCATCTCGGGATTGAGGCGCTTCACCAGGTCGGGCCGCTGCGTCGCGATGCCCCAGTTGCACTTTCCCGTCTGGCACGTGCGGCAGAGATGGCACCCCAGCGCGAGCAGCGCCGCCGTGGCCACGTAACAGGCATCGGCGCCCAGGGCGACCGCCTTCACCACATCGGCCGCGCTGCGGATCGAGCCGCCCACCACCAGCGAGACGTTGTTGCGGATACCCTCGTCACGCAGGCGCTGGTCAACCGCGGCGAGCGCCAGCTCGATGGGGATGCCCACGTTGTCACGGATGCGCGTGGGCGCCGCGCCGGTACCGCCGCGGAAGCCGTCGATGGCGATGATATCGGCGCCGCTGCGGGCGATGCCGCTCGCGATGGCCGCGATGTTGTGGACCGCCGCGACCTTCACGATGACGGGCTTCTCGTATCCGGTGGCCTCCTTGAGCGAGAGGACCAGCTGCCTGAGGTCCTCGATGGAGTAGATGTCGTGATGCGGGGCCGGCGAGATGGCGTCGGTGCCCTCGGGAATCATCCTTGTGCGCGATACGTCGCCCACGATCTTGGTCCCGGGAAGGTGCCCGCCGATGCCCGGCTTGGCCCCCTGGCCCATCTTGATCTCGATGGCGGCGCCCGCCTCGAGATAGTCTTCGTGGACGCCGAAGCGCCCGCTCGCCACCTGCACGATGGTGTTGGGCCCGTACTTGTAGAAGTCCTCGTGCAGGCCGCCCTCGCCCGTGTTGTAGAGGATGCCGAGCTCGGTGGCGGCGCGCGCGAGCGAGGCGTGCGCGTTGTAGCTGATTGAGCCGTAGCTCATGGCCGAGAACATCACAGGCATCGAGAGCTCCACCTGCGGCGGCAGCTCGCACGAGATCCTGCCGTCCGCGCCGCGCTCTATGTGCGCGGGCTTCTTCCCCAACGAGACGCGCGTCTCCATGGGCTCGCGCAGCGGGTCGATAGGCGGGTTCGTGACCTGCGATGCGTTGATGAGCAGACGGTCCCAATACACCGGAAGCGGCCGGGGATTGCCCATGGACGAGAGCAGCACGCCGCCGGTCGCCGCCTGCTTGTAGACCTCTTTGATGGTGTCGTTGCTCCAGTTGGCGTTCTCGCGCAGCCTGCAGTCGCTCTTGACGATCTTGAGCGCCCGCGTGGGGCAGAGCGTGACGCAACGCTGGCAGTTGACGCACTTGCGTTCGTCGCTCATCATCGCGCCGCGCGCCTCGCTGTAGACGTGCACCTCGTTGGAGCACTGCCGCTCGCACACGCGGCATGCGATGCAGCGCGCCTCGTTGCGCACGACCTCGTACTCGGGATAGACGAAATCGATGGCCATCAGCGCTCGCCCCCTTTCACCTGCACGATGACCGGCTCGCCGCCAGCAGGTGCCCAGACATGCTCGACCTCGGGCTCCATGGTCCTGATGGCGGCCTCCTCGCTTGCCACGTACACGCGGTCCTCCTTCTCCGCCACGACCATCGAGCGCAGCTTCAAGCGGTCGTTCAGCGCCATGAGCCCGCCGTCGAAGCCCAGCACGATGGAGAAGGGCCCCGTGACGAGCAGGCTCGGGAAGACGGTGCGCAGATATGTCAGCTCCTCTTTGCGCGCGGGGTCGGGCTCGGCCGCGATGGTGCTCCAGAACGGCGCCGCCACCACATGGGCGGCCTCCTCGAGCGTGAGCCCCTGCACGCGCAGCAGGTAGTCCATGATGTAGGTGATGACCTCGGTGTCGGTCTGAAGCGTGCACTTGTAGCCGAACATCTCGATGAAGCGGCGGTTGGCATCGTAGGACGAGATCTCGCCGTTGTGCACCACCGAGTAGTCGAGCAGGGTGAAGGGATGCGCGCCGCCCCACCAGCCGGGCGTGTTGGTGGGGTAGCGCCCATGCGCCGTCCAGCAATAGCCGCGGTATTCCTCCAGGCGATAGAACACGCCCACGTCCTCGGGGTATCCCACGGCCTTGAAGGTTCCCATGTTCTTGCCGCTCGAGAAGACGTAGGCACCCTTCATCTGCGCGTTGATCCGCATGACGATGCGCGCCACGAGCTCGCGCTCGTCGAGCTGCAGGTTCGCGAGCACCGACGGCAGCGGCGCCACGAAATAGCGCCATATGATGGGCTCGTCGGTGATGGTGGGGATCTTGCGCGTGGGGATGTTCTCCGACTTGGCGACCTCGAAGTACTCCTTGAGGAACGCCTCGCACTCCTTGCGCGTGGCGCGCGAGTCGAAGAAGAGGTGCAGGGCATAGAGCTCCTTGTACTCCGGGTAGATGCCATAGGCGGCAAAGCCTCCGCCCAGACCGTTCGAGCGCTCGTGCATGGGCTTCATGGCCCGCACGATCTTCTCGCCCGACATGCGCCTCCCCTCGCGGGAGATGACCGCGGCGATGGCGCAGCCCGACGGGATGCGGATCTGTCCTTCTCGTTCCATGGCCGTCCTTTCGAACACAAAAAAGGCGCCCATCGCCGCACGGGAAACCCCATGCGGACGATGAACGCCTTTGCTCATCTGAGGGGATTTTACGCCCGCGCGGGGGAAGGTGCATGCTCGCAGGCGCTGAAGCAGCGGGTTTGAGACAGATTGTTAACGTGTATGACACGGTGGAAACCGATTTGTTAACGAGAGAAGTCAGAGGTTGACGCCCGCCGTGCGGAGGTTGAGAATCGCAAAGCATGAAGGCAAGGGCGTCTTCGGACCATGTGGTTCGAGGCGCCTTTCTCTTTACCCCGCATAGGCGGGATCATATAGGGCAATCAAGGCAACGGCGTCTTCCCGGCATGTCCCGGAAGGCGCCGCTTCCTTATGAGAGGAGAAGGAGAAGAAGATGGGTACCGTTCCTGAGTGTTTCGGAAGCAAGGTCTTCGATGACAGGGATATGCGGGCGATGCTCTCGAGGGAGGTCTACCAGTCGCTGCGGCAGACGATCGACGAGGGCAAGGAGCTCGATATCAGCGTGGCAAACGCCGTTGCCGAGGCGATGAAGGAATGGGCCGTCGAGCGCGGGGCCACGCACTTCACGCACTGGTTCCAGCCGCTCACGGGCATCACGGCCGAGAAGCACGACAGCTTCATCTCGCCCTCTCCCGACGGCGGCGTGATCATGGAGTTCTCGGGCAAGGAGCTCATCAAGGGCGAGCCCGACGCCTCGTCGTTCCCCAGCGGCGGCCTGCGCGCAACCTTCGAGGCGCGCGGCTACACCGCCTGGGATCCCACGTCCTATGCCTTCATCAAGGGCCACACCCTCTGCATCCCCACGGCGTTCTGCTCCTACGGCGGGCAGGCACTCGACAAGAAGACGCCTCTTTTGCGTTCCATGGAAGCGCTGAACAAGCAGGCGCTCCGCATCCTGCGCCTCTTCGGCAACACCGAGGCCAAGCGCGTCGTCTCGTCCGTCGGCCCCGAGCAGGAGTACTTCCTCGTCACCAAGGAGATGTACGAGCAGCGTCCCGACCTGCGCTTCTGCGGTCGCACGCTCTTCGGCGCCAAGCCGCCCAAGGGCCAGGAGCTCGATGACCACTACTTCGGCGTCATCAAGCCCGGTGTCGAGGCGTTCATGGAAGACCTCAACGAGGAGCTTTGGGAGCTCGGCATCCTCGCCAAGACCGAGCATAACGAGGTCGCCCCCGCCCAGCACGAGCTCGCCCCGATCTACTCCACGGTCAACGTGGCCTGCGACCAGAACCAGCTCACCATGGAGATCATGCAGAAGGTGGCCGCACGCCACGGCTTCGTGTGCCTGCTCCACGAGAAGCCGTTCGACGGTGTGAACGGCAGCGGCAAGCACAACAACTGGTCCATCTCCACCGATTCCGGCCAGAACCTGCTCTCTCCGGGCGAGACGCCCTATGAGAACGCCCAGTTCCTGCTCTTCCTCTGCGCGGTCATCAAGGCAGTCGACGATTACCAGGATCTGCTGAGGCTCTCCGTCGCCACGGCGGGCAACGACCATCGCCTCGGTGCGAACGAGGCTCCTCCGGCAGTCGTCTCGATGTTCCTCGGCGAGGAGCTCGATGCGGTGCTCGAGGCCATCGAGACCGGCAAGCCCTACAAGGGCACCGAGAAGAAGCAGATGAAGCTCGGTGTGGACGTGCTTCCCAAGTTCAACCGCGACACGACGGACAGAAACCGCACGAGCCCCTTCGCCTTCACGGGCAACAAGTTCGAGTTCAGGATGCTCGGATCCTCCAACAGCATCGCCTGCGCGAACATCATGCTGAACACCGCAGTCGCCGAGAGCCTGCGCACCTATGCCGACCGTCTCGAGCTCGCGCACGATTTCGAGGAGACGCTGCACGCCATGATCAGGAAGACGATCGCCGACCATCGTCGCATCATCTTCAACGGCAACGGCTACGACGACGCCTGGATCGAGGAGGCAACGCAGCAGCGCGGCCTGCTCAACCTGCGCACCACGGCCGATGCCATGCCCAAGCTGCTGGACGAGAAGAACGTGCGCATGCTCACCCGTCATAAGGTCATGTCGAAGGATGAGATCGCATCGCGCTGCGACATCATGCTCGAGAACTACTGCAAGAGCGTGACGATCGAGGCGAACACCATGGTCAGGATGGCGCGCAAGCACATCATGCCCGCCATCGAGTCCTACACGGGCTCGCTCGCGGCAGCTGCCTCGGCCAAGAAGAGCGTCGTTCCCGACCTCCCCTGCGGATACGAGAGCAGCCTCATCGTGAAGCTCTCCCAGCTCCTCGACGAGATCAACGCCAAAGCCGACGAGCTCGAGGCTGCAGTGGCAGGTCTGGCGGATGTCGACGGCATCGTCGCCGAGGCCGAGGTGATCCGTGACGAGGTGCTTCCGAGGATGGACGCGCTCCGCGCGCCGGTCGACGAGGCGGAGGTCAAGGTCGAGAAGGGCTTCTGGCCGTTCCCGTCCTACGGCGACCTGCTGTTCAGTGTGAAGTAGGAGATGGTCTGATGATAGGAGATGGTCTGATGACGGTTGAGGAGATTGAAACCCTGGTAGTCGGAGCCGCGACAGGCGAGGTATTCGGTGTCTGGTTCCTGATAGGCGCTGCGCTGGTCTTCTTCATGCAGGCAGGCTTCGCGATGGTGGAGACGGGATTCACCCGTGCGAAGAATGCAGGGAACATCATCATGAAGAACCTGATGGACTTCTGCATCGGGACGGTGGCCTTCGTCCTGCTGGGCTTCAGCCTGATGATGGCCGAAGACTATGTGATGGGCTTCATCGGGATCCCGAATCTCGCGATCCTGAGCGACTTCGGAGCTTTCCTGCAGGGAGGCAGCGCCCCGTCATTCGTCTTCAACCTGGTGTTCTGTGCAACTGCGGCGACGATCGTTTCCGGCGCCATGGCGGAACGCACCAAGTTCTCCTCATACTGCATCTACTCAGCCGTCATCTCCCTCCTCGTGTATCCCGTCGAGGCAGGTTGGGTGTGGAACCCGCAGGGCTGGCTCGTCCAGATGGGCTTCCATGACTTCGCCGGCTCGGCCGCAATCCATTCGGTCGGAGGCATCACGGCCCTCATCGGCGCAATCATGGTCGGACCTCGTCTGGGGAAGTACGTGCGCGACGTCAATGGTGACGTGACCAAGGTGAACGCGATCCCGGGCCATGCCATCACGCTCGGCGCGCTCGGATGCTTTGTCCTGTGGTTCGGCTGGTATGGATTCAACGGCGCCGCCGCATGGGATGGTACCTCGCTTGCCTCGATATTCGTGACCACGACCATCGCCCCCGCGGTTGCGACGTGCACGACCATGGCTTTCACGTGGGCCAGAACCGGAAAGCCCGACGTCTCCATGTGCCTGAACGGCTCCCTTGCGGGCCTGGTCGGCGTCACGGCGGGCTGCGATGCCGTCGATGCGCTGGGTGCGGCGGTCATCGGTGCCGTCTCGGGTCTTCTCGTGGTCGTGGTGGTAGAGGCGCTCGACCTGCGCTTCCATGTGGACGATCCTGTCGGAGCGGTCGGCGTCCATCTTGCGAACGGCGTCTGGGGCACCCTCGCGGTCGGGCTCCTCGCCAACCCCGCAGCGCCCGCTGGTCTCGAGGGGCTTCTCTACACCGGCAACCCGCGCCTGTTCGGCGTGCAGCTGCTCGGCATCGTGGCGATCCTCGTCTGGACGGCGGTGCTGATGTATGCCGCGTTCAGCATCATCAAGGGCAGCATCGGCCTGCGCGTCTCGGAAGAGGAGGAGATCCGGGGGCTTGACAGCACCGAGCATGGCCTGCCGAGCGCCTACGCCGACTTCATGGCGGCGGTCGAGAGCATCGATTACGGGTACGGCGAAGCGCTTGCCGTTGCCGGCGATATGCCCGTCGCGGAGGCGATTCCCGTCAAACGCGTGCCATCTTTCGACGACGGCATGCTCAAGATGACGAAGGTCGAGATCGTCTGCAAGGAATCCAGGCTCGAGCAGCTCAAGAACGCCATGATGGCCATCGGCATCACGGGTATGACGGTCTCCCACGTGCTGGGCTGCGGAGCCCAGAAGGGAAAGCCCGAGTACTATCGCGGCGTCCAAGTCGAAGCGGCCCTGCTCCCGAAAGTCCAGGTCGATATCGTCGTCAGCAAGGTTCCGGTCCGAAGCGTCATCGAGGCTGCGAAGAAGGTCCTCTACACCGGCCATATCGGCGACGGCAAGATCTTCGTCTACGACGTGGAGAACGTGGTCAAGGTCCGCACGGGCGAGGAGGGCTACGACGCCCTCCAGGACGTAGAGTAGACCGTACTTCAGGAGGTAGAGCGCCATGTGCTCGATCATGGGCTATTGCAGCGCAGATGCAGATATCGACGCCTTCATGGAGGGCTTCAACCGCACGATCTCGCGTGGTCCCGACTCCACACGCATCGTCGACACGGGCCGCGGCCTCCTTGGGTTCCACCGACTCTCCATCATGGGCCTCACGCCCGAGGGCATGCAGCCCTTCGAGCTGGGCGGAAGCTATGCCGTCTGCAACGGCGAGCTCTACGGGTTCTCCTGGATGCGCAGCATGCTCGTCCGCAAGGGCTACCGCTTCAAGAGCGAGAGCGACTGCGAGATCCTGCTTCCCCTGTACCGCGAGTTCGGCGTCGGGATCTTCTCGATGCTCGACGCCGAGTTCGCGTGCATCATCTACGACGCCCAGACCAAGAGCTTCGTCGCCGCACGCGACCCCATAGGCATCCGGCCGCTCTACTACGGCTATGACGCGCGCGGAGCCATCGTCTTCGCAAGCGAGCCCAAGAACCTCGTGGGGCTCGTCGAGACGATAGAGCCCTTCCCGCCCGGCTACTACTACCAGGACGGCTGCTTCACCAGCTACTGCGACATCGCCAAGGTCGACCGCATCAGCACCGACGACCTCGAGACCGCCTGCGCCAGGATTCGCGAGAAGCTCACGGCGGGCGTGCAGAAGCGGCTCGTCTCCGATTCCAAGGTGGGATTCCTCCTCTCGGGCGGCCTCGACTCCTCGCTCGTCTGCGCAATCGCGGCGCGAGGCAGCGAAGTCCCCATCAACACCTTTGCCATCGGCATGGAGGAGGACCCCATCGACCTCAAGTACGCGCGCGAGGCCGCGGAGTTCATCGGTAGCAACCACACCGAGATCACCATGACGCCCGAGGAGGTCGTCTCCGCGCTCGAAGATGTGATCGAGCTGCTCGGCACCTACGACATCACCACCATCCGCGCAAGCATCGGCATGTACCTCGTGTGCAAGGCCATCCACGAGCGCACCGACATCAGGGTCATCCTGACCGGCGAGATCTCCGACGAGCTCTTCGGCTACAAATACACGGACTTCGCGCCGTCGGCCCAGGCGTTTCAGGAGGAGGCGCAGAAGCGTCTGCGCGAGCTCCATATGTATGACGTGCTCCGCGCCGACCGCTGCATCTCGGTCAACTCGCTCGAGGCGCGCGTGCCCTTCGGCGACCTCGATTTCGTGCGCTATGTGATGAGCCTCGACCCGCACATGAAGCTCAACACCTATGGCAAGGGCAAATACCTGCTGAGACACGCTTTCGAAGGGCAGGAACTGCTGCCCGGCGACATCCTCTGGCGCGAGAAGGCGGCCTTCTCGGATGCCGTGGGCCACTCCATGGTGGACCATCTCAAGGCGTTTGCCGAGAAGGCCTATACCGACGAGGAGTTCGAGAGGCGAAGCGCGCGCTACGGGTTCGCGCAGCCCTTCACCAAGGAATCGCTGCTCTACCGCGATATCTTCGAGAAGCACTATCCGGGACAGGCGCGCATGGTGTCGGGCTTCTGGATGCCCAACCGCTCGTGGGAGGGTTGCGATGTGGACGATCCCTCCGCGCGCGTGCTCGCGAACTACGGCGACAGCGGAAGGTGATCATGGCCGTCCACGAGGAATGCGGGGTGTTCGGCGTCTTCGCACAGAAGACCGTCGATGCTGCCAGCCTGTGCTATCTGGGGCTGCAGGCCCTGCAGCATCGCGGCCAGGAGAGCTGCGGGATCGTAGTGAACGACGACGGCGTGTTCGTCTCGCGCAAGGACCTGGGACTCGTAGGCGAGGTGCTCACGGCCGATGCGCTGGCGAAGCTTCCCGCCGCGACGATGGCGGTCGCGCACACGCGCTATGGCACGACCGGCGCCAACAGCCGCGCCAACTGCCAGCCCATCGAGGTCAACCACCAGAAGGGGCGCATGGCGCTCGCTCACAACGGCAACCTCTCCAACGCCGCCGAGCTGAGAAGCGCGCTCGAGCTGTCGGGCGCCATCTTCCACACCTCGAGCGATACCGAGACCATCGCCTATATCGTGACCCGCAAGCGCCTGGGATGCCCCTCCATCGAAGATGCGCTGTGCCGCACCATGGACACGATCGAGGGCGCCTACTCGCTCATCCTCATGTCGCCCCAGAAGCTCGTCTGCGCACGCGACCCGCACGGCTTTCGACCGCTCTGCTTCGGCAGGACGGCAGATGGAACATATGTCGTGGCATCGGAGAGCTGCGCGCTCACGGCGGTAGGCGCCGAGTTCATCCGCGATGTGGAGCCGGGTGAGATCGTCGTCTTCTCGCGCGTTGGCGTCTCGTCGCTGCGCGGGCACTGCGGAAGCGCCGAGAAGAGGCTCTGCGTGTTCGAGCACATCTACTTCGCGCGCCCCGACTCGGTGATCGACGGCATATCAGTGCATGCAGCACGGCTGCGGGCGGGCGCGATCCTCGCACGGGAGCATCCTGCAGAGGCGGACCTCGTGATCGGCGTACCCGATTCCGGCCTCGATGCCGCGCTCGGCTTCAGCAGGGAGTCGGGCATACCCTATGGCATCGGTCTCATCAAGAACAAGTACATCGGCAGGACCTTCATAGCACCCGACGGACGGCAGGACAAGGTGCGCGTCAAGCTGTCGGCAATCCGCGAAGCCGTTGCGGGCAAGCGCCTTGTGCTGATAGACGATTCCATCGTGCGCGGCACCACGAGCGGCCGCATCGTCGCCCTGCTCCGCGAGGCGGGGGCACGCGAGATCAACATGCGCATCTCGGCACCGCCGTTTCTGAATCCCTGTTATTACGGCACCGACATCGACTCGCGCGACAACCTCATCGCCTGCAGGCACAGCGTCCCCGAGATCGCGGAGCTGCTCGGAGCCGACAGCTTGGGCTATCTTCCCGTGGAGAAGCTCGGCGAGCTCGTGGGCGGATGCGGCCATTGCGATGCGTGCTTCAGCGGCCGATACCCCACGCGCATCCCCGATGACGTGCGAAAGGACCGCTTCGAGCGGCGGCTCTCCGAGGTGGGCTGAGCGGGCGGATTTGAGAAATCGGCCTCCCGAAGGAGCCAGCTATGGATTTGTCAACAGGCTAGACCCACAGATCTCGAGTTTCGCAGCACCTTGACAACCGGATATGGAACGTTGTTTTCCGGCATGCT
>CADBJR010000023.1 GCA_902795065.1 uncultured Coriobacteriaceae bacterium | reverse complement strand
AGCAGCGTGACCAAGGTCGCCAAGAGCGACGCCGAGTAAACGCTCGCCGCATCTTCAGCTTGCATCGCACAGGGCCCCGTCATGGGGCCCTGTTCGTTTAGTAAATCGTTGTAAAACGACCGCGCCGCAGCTGAAACGTCCCTCGAAACGGGACGTCCGTATGTCACAATCATCAAGGGAATTCGTATGCGCCGGGAAGGAGGCGGGATGATCAGGGTCGGGAACGCGGGCTATCTCTACGATGGCAGCGACATCCATGCTCTCGAGGACATCTCGCTTGTGCTCGAACCCGGCGAACGCATCTGCGTGCTCGGTCCCAACGCCGGCGGCAAATCGACGCTCGCCCAGCTCATCGCGGGCGTGCGCTTCGCGACGGAGGGGGAGGTCGTCGTCGATGGCACGGTCCTCACGCCGAAGACGGCCATCTCAGTGGCACGCAACGTGGGCTTTGTGGCCCAGGACCCGCGCTCGAGCATGGTGAGCTCGCTCGTCTTCGACGAGGTCGCCTTCGGCCTGCGCAACCTCGGCCTACCTTCCAAGAAGGTTGCGGGGCGTGCGCTGGGAGCGCTCGAGCGCTGCGGCATCAGGAAGCTCCAGCACAGCTCCACCACCGAGCTCTCCGGCGGCCAGCAGCAGCTCGTGAGCCTCGCAGCCGCCCTTGCGCTCGACCCCGCCTACCTCGTGCTCGATGAGGCGACGGCCATGCTCGACGGAACCTCCGCGAAGCGCATCGACGCGCTCGTGGACAATCTCGTCGCGGATGGCGTGGGCGTGCTCGAGATCACGCACAGCATCCTGCGCGCCATGGGCGCCCACCGCATCATCGTCATCGACTGCGGGCGCATGGCCTGGCAGGGCGGCTTCGACGCCCTCCTGTCCGACGACGGTGCCCTGCGGGTCCTGGGGCTGGACGGGGACCCCACCGTGGCGCTCCTGCGCACGATCCGCGCCGAGGGCTTCCCCTTCGCACCCGGCTGCACGCCCGACGACGTCCGCTCGTATGCCGAGATGCACCAGCTGGGCTACCGGCTGCGCAGCGTCGTCGCGCCGCACCGCGTCGCACCGGGAAACGCGCCCGCCCACGAGCTCGCGCTCGATGGCGTGGGCGTGGTCTACGGCAAGAACGTCGCGCTCTCGGACCTCTCGCTTGCGATCGGCGACGAGCTTGTGGTCGTTGCCGGCCCCTCGGGTTCGGGAAAGTCCACCTGCGCGTCCGTGCTGGCAGGTATCCTTCCCCCCGACGAGGGGGACGCGCTCCTCGACGGCGAGCGCGTGCGTGCCGGACGCGTGGGTCTCGCGATGCAGTACCCCCAGGACCAGCTTTTCGCACCGACCGTGCGCGATGATATCGCCTTCGGTCCGCGCAACCTCGGTGTCGAAGGCGCCGCGCTCGACGCCGTGGTCTCCAGCGCCGCAGATGCCATGGGCATCTCCGACCTGCTCGACCGCAATCCCTTCGAGCTCTCGGGTGGGCAGGCGCGCAGAGCCGCGCTTGCGGGCATCATCGCCCTGAACCCCGCCGCCTACATCTTCGACGAGCCCCTCTCCGGCCTCGATGCGTTCGGTCGCAGGCAGACCAAGGCGCTCGTCGCACGGCTGCGCGGAGCGCATGCCCCCGTCATCATCGTCTCGCACGATGTGGAGGAATGGCTCGACGCCGCCTCGCGCGTGATCTTCCTGCGCGAGGGGCACCTCGCCTACGATTGCGATGGCATGGCCGCCCAGACGCGCACCCAGCCCTACATCTCCTGCGGCCTCGAGCCGCCCCTCGCCGTCGCGATGCGGGCGCTCTCGGGCATGGGTTCCGAGAGGAGGCCGCAGCATGGCTAAGGTGAGGGTCATCGGCACCTACCAGCCCGAGCGCACGCCGCTCCACGGCCTGGACACGCGTGCCAAGATCGGCTTTCTGCTCCTCATGACCGTGGCGGTCTTCGCGGCCCACAGCTCGCTCTCGCTCGGTATCTGCGCGCTGCTCCTCGCAGCTGCCCTCCTGCTCGCCCGCATCACGCCTATGCAGCTCGCAGCTGCGATGCGTCCGGCGGGCATCGTGCTCGCATTCGCCCTGCTGACCGGCACGCTGTGCCCCGCCGCATCGGGCGACATCGCGATCGGGCCCATCGGGCTCTCCGGTGCCGGCTTCGTCCGCGGCGCTGTCTCGGTCGTGCGCATCGCGCTCGTGGTGGGCTTCTCGCTCGTCGTGGCGTCGACGACCACCCAGACGCAGCTCGTCGACGCCTTCACGCAGATCTTCTCGCCGCTGGCATCGTTCGGCATCCCCGTGGGCGACATCGCCATGTCGCTCTCCCTGGCGCTGCGCTTCATCCCGCTCACCGTCGACGAGTTCGGGCGCATCTCGGCCGCCCAGGCGGCGCGCGGCGCCCGTCTCGGCAAGCAGGGCGCGATCGCCACGGTGAAGCGCCTCAGATCCGTCGTGGTGCCGCTCACGGTGCGGCTCTTCTCGTATGCGGACGATGTCGCCAACGCCATGGCGCGCCGCGGATACGACGGCACGCTGCGCGATACGGGCGCACGCCCCCTGCGCATCGGCGGTTGGCTCACGCTCGCGGCAGGTCTCGCCGCGGCCATCGTGGCGGTGATCATCTGATGGATACGCTGCAGGTCCCGATCGAGGTCGCGGTTCCGGACCGCGTGGAGACGATGGTGGTCGAGCTGGGCTACCGCGGCGGCGCCTATTCGGGCTTCGCGGAGCAGAAGGATCCGGCCATCCGCACCGTCGCGGGCGAGCTCCGGCATGCGCTCGAGCTGATCCTGCGCCGCGAGGTCGAGCTGACCTGCGCGGGACGCACCGATGCCGGCGTGCATGCGCTCGCCCAGTACGTGAGCCTGCCCGTGTACGGCGATGAGTGCGACCGCGAGGGGCGCCGCATCGTCCATGCGCTCGTGGGCATCACCCCCGACGATTTCTCCATCCGCGGCCTCTACCGCGCGGATGCGTCGTTCTCGGCGCGTTTCGATGCGCTGAGGCGCCACTACCGCTACCGCATCGCGCTGGGCGAGACCGCCCCCATCATGGCGCAGGGCACCGCCTGGTGGCTCAGGCAGGTGAACGAGCTGGATGTCGCTGCCATGCACGAGGCCGCGCAGTTGCTGCTCGGCGAACGCGACTTCAAGAGCTTCTGCAAGGCATCATCCGCCGAGGGCATCTCGACCATGCGCTGCCTCGAGCAGCTCGACGTGCACCGCATCGAGGAGGCGGGGGAGGACCTCATCGCCTTCGACGTGTGCGCCAACGCGTTTCTGCACAACATGGTCCGCACGCTCGTGGGCACCCTCGTCGAGGTCGGGCGCGGCGCTCACGGACCTGTGTGGGTGCTCGACGTGCTCGAGGCACGCGATCGCCGTGCTGCCGGCCAGAGCGCGCCTGCGGAGGGGCTCGTGCTCGCCGCCGTTGACTATCCCTTAGGAGCCCTCGTGCCCTGGGACGGAAGGTAGGAACCATGGATCTGCTCATCGACGTGCTCGTCGACAGTGTGAAGGATGCCGCCCAGCTCATCCCCTTCCTGCTCGTGACCTATCTCGCGATGGAGGCGCTCGAGCACTCGGCCGGGAATCGCATGGAGGATATGGTCTCGCGCGCCGGAGCCGCCGGCCCTGCGGTCGGCGCTGCGCTCGGCGCGGTGCCGCAGTGCGGGTTCTCCGCCATGGCGGCCACGCTCTTCTCGGGACGGGTCATCACGATCGGCACGCTCGTGGCGGTGATCCTCTCGACCTCCGACGAGATGGTCCCGGTGTTCATCGCGCATCAGGCTCCCATGGGCCGGATGCTCTCCATCGTCGTCGCGAAGGCGGTGGTCGGCCTCATCGTGGGCATCATCATCGACCTTATCGTCCGCGCGTTGGGACGCGCCGGCGACGGCAAGCTGCACATCCACGAGCTCTGCGAGCGCGAGCACTGCGGCTGCGACGATGGGGGCGTCGAGCATGGCGAACAGGACGGTCACGGCCATCACCATCACGGCCACGGCATCGCCGGCATCGTGCGCTCGGCGTTGGTCCACACGGTCCAGGTCACGGCCTTCATCTTCGCCGTGAGCCTCGTCTTCGGCTTCATCATCGAGTCGGTGGGCCATGAGAACCTCGTCGCGCTGCTCGGCGCGCACCCGGTCCGCGCCACCTTCATCGCGGGCCTCGTGGGACTCATTCCCAACTGCGGTGCTAGCGTGGCGATCGCCGACCTGTTCATGGAGGGCGTGCTCGCGACCGGCCCCATGATGAGCGGCCTGCTCGCATCGGGCGGCGTGGGCCTGCTCGTGCTGTTCAGGACCAACGCGGATCTCAGGCAGAACCTCCTCATCACCGCCATTGTCTATGCGGTCGCGGTAGTCGTGGGTCTGCTCACGTCCTCTTTCGGTATCATTTTCTAAATCGGCTCAAGTTTTCAGGAGGCGTATCAATGGGTCGCAAGCGTGAACGGTTCGAGAGAAGCGATGTCCCGCGCGATACCCCGCATCGTAACCTCATCGCCCTGCTCATCCTGGTCGTCATCGCGGCGGTGGGCTTCCTGCTCATCAAAACGCTCTGGAGCCGCGTCCAGGTCGAGTCGAACATGGGAGATCCGGACCTGTCCGGCTGCCTGGACGAGCAGCCGGGGCCGACCGCGCTCGAGGGCGCTTTCTCTTATACCGACAACGACATCGAGAAGATTCTGTTCATCCAGGTCGATGACCCGTCCGCAGAGCATCCGGCGCTCAAGGGCGCCCAGCTCCTGCTCATCGACGAGGTGGCGGGGACGGCGCACCTGGTGAATGTTCCGCTCAATGTGCGCGTGACCTCCGAGGGATCCACCTACACCTTCGAGGAGCACTTCAACTCCTTCGGTCCCGTTTCCACGATCCCGCTGATCACCACCTCGTTCAACATCTACGCCGACCATGTGATCGTGGGCACGACGGTTCCTTGGGGCGCCATCCAGGGGCTTGCGGGCACGAACCAGTTCAATGTCCTGGGTACGAACCCCGACTTCGTCAAGAGCATGCACACCGACATGGACGGCGGCGACCTCGTCGACCACGGCGAGCTGTTCACCACGCTCAACGTGGCGGGCCTCGAGGTCGAGGAGTGTCCCGTGGCCGACGCGACTACCAACGAGGCTGGCGAGACCACTTCGGTCGCTGTCGACCTGGTGCCGTTCGGATTCCAGACGGGCATCCTCATCGCCGAGGAGTAGGATCTGTCCGCGCGGTTCCTGTTGGTTTGCTGAATACACAAAGACACCACGTACGCTCCACACCTGTATCGCGCGTGTTTGGTACGCTGCAGTCTGGAAGGATAGGGGTCAGCAGGCAGGAAGTGATCGCCGCGTGGCATCGACACGTGTGAGAACACCGCTCGTCTCGGTCATCGTGCGCATGCACGACGACGCTGCGACCGTGCAGCGTGCGCTCGAGAGCGTCCTTGCACAGGGGCTCGATTCGTTCGAGGTCATCGTCGTCGACTGCGCTTCCACCGACCGCTCCGCCGATATCGCCGGCAAGCTCGCCGAGCGCGACATCCGCTTCGACTGCCTCCACTCCGATTCCCCCTCCGCCTCTGCAGCCTTCAATTTGGCGCTCGCGCATGCGCGCGGCACCTACGTCGCGTTCCTCGACGGCGCCTCCTGGTTCGCCCCGCGTGCGCTGGGCGACGCCCTCGACCTCATGCAGGACGGCTATCTCGACCTGCTGCTCCTCGGCGTGAGCGTCGACACACCCAAGCACGACGGCTCCATCTCGTCCAAGGAGCTCGTCGAGCCCACGCAGGTGTTCGTGACGCAGCACGAGTTCCGCAGCAATGCCTGGCACCTCTTCGAGGCGGGCCAGATGGGCGTGGTGTCGGGCAAGCTCTTCTCGCGCCTCCGCATCGACGGCCTTGGCCTGCGTTTCGATGAATCCACATGCGGCGAGCTCGGCTTCATGGCGCGCTATGTGCGCGATGTCGAGCGCGTGGGCGTGCTCGGCGCGGTTGCCGTCCACATGCCCCCCATCGAGGAGCCCGTGCTCAGCCAGGGCGACTATGCGGTCCTTCCCGCGCGCTGTGAGCGCCACTTCGAGCTCATGCTCGACCTGTACCACCATTGGGGCCTCGACGGCGATCCCGTGAGCATGGACGTGATCCGCAACCGCTATCTCGAGCGCGTGGTGGCCTGCATCGGCAGCGTGTGCAGCCCCGCCTGCGACCTGCCGCCCGAGGAGAAGCACCGCATCGTGGTCGACCTCATCGGCAGCGAGAACGTGCGCACCGCGGCGAGCGCCACCAAGAAGCCGCGTTCGGTGATCGTCTCGGCGATGTCGATTCCCATCAAGGCGCAGAACGTGAAGCTCGCCATGGGCGGCGCAGCGGTGGTGGCGCGCCTGTTCGGCGCCGGCGCCGGCCTGCCGTTCTCGCTCGACCGCCGCTCGTAGCGTCGAGAGCCGCTATCGGCCCTCGCGGGCGCGCTTGCGCTTGAGATAATCCACCACGGAGAGCCACGTGAAGCGCGGACCCGCCATGCGCAGGCGGTAGAAGGCCTGTTTGGCCAGCTCGGGCATGTAGGCGAGGTCCGAGACATCGGGTTCGGGAAGGCCCAGCAGCTCGCAGAAGAGGCGCTTCTCGCCGGGCTTGATACGCGGGTCGTCCAGCACGAGCGCAGGATCCATGGCCGAGAAGATTCCGACCACCTTCTCACGCAGCCCAGGATAATCCAGGCCGTTCGCCTCGATGGCGGTGCAGCAGTAGGTGATGCCGCGCAGGTTCTGCGCGCGCCAGACGCTCTCGTCGGCCACGCCGAGGCGCTCGAGCACCTCGGCCATATCGCACCATCGCTCGAGCGGCAGCAGCGGGTTGCGCTCCGCGAACGCGAGCGCCTTCTCGGTGGTGTCCTCGCGGTAGCAGTAGTAGCACGTGTCGAGGTAGGCGATCGCATCGGTCTGACAGAGCGTCTCGACGAGGAAGGGGTTGTCGACCCAGCCCGCGCCGGGAACCTCCTTCATGCGGATGCCCTTCTCGCGCAGCCACGCGAGGCGGTAGATCGCGGACCAGATGGACGGGTGGTGCAGCAGCAGCTCGGGCTCATCGGCCACGGCGAACGGCTGCGGTCCCGTGATGCGCCCCTTGTAGGCGCAGGGCACCTTGAGCGTCTCACCCGCGCGCTCGAACACGCGCCAGTAGGCGCTCTCGGCCACGTCGACCTGCGTCTCGAAGCTGTCGACCAGCGCGAGCAGGTCGGCGAACATGCCGCGCTCGATCCAGTCGTCCGGCTCGAGGATGGCGAGCCAATCGCCCGTGGCCTCGTCGATGCCGCGGTTGACGGCCGCGCCGTAGCCGCCGTTGGGCTTGTCGATGATGCGGATGCGCGGGTCGTGCGCCGCGTGCGCCCGCATGATGGCGGGCGACCCGTCCGTCGACCCGTCGTTCACGCAGATGATCTCGAGGAAGGGGAAGCTCTGCTCCTCGAGCGAGGCGAGCGCCTGGTCGAGGTACTTCTCCATGTTGTAGATGGGGACGACCACCGAGACAAGATGGTTCTTCTGCGTCACGTGCCCTCCTCGGCGTCGCGCGGGTCCAAAACCTGTAACCTCTATACTAGTTGATGCAGCCCCGATTCGATACCGGACACACGATGGACAGACCCGCGATCGTCATAGTGACCTTCAAACGCCAGGACCTGCTGGAGGGCCTGCTCGCGTCGATTCTGCAGTCGACGGTCGCGCCGTGGCGCATCGTCGTGGTCGACAACGAGGACTCGCCCGAGACGGCCGCCATCATGGAGCGGTTCGCGGCCGATGCCGACGCGCTCTGGGGTCCGACCGAGCCCGATGCAGAAGGCGGCACCGCGCGTGCCGTCTACGTGCCCATGGCAGAGAATACCGGCGGTTCCGGCGGCTTCTCGGCGGGCGTCGCGCGCGCCTACGAGCTCGGCGCGGAGTGGTTCTGGGTCATGGACGACGATGTGGCGATCGAGCCCGAGGGCCTCGCGCGCCTCGATGCGTGGACCGATCGCGCGGACGTCATCCAAGGCTGCCGCTACGATTTCGACGGCGGCCCCTTCTTCTGGCAGTACCGCTTCTGGGAGGGTCTCGGCATCTACAACCCGTTCGCGAAGTCGGCGTTCGAGGACGGCCAGCCCAAGCCCGTGAACGTGATGTGCTTCGAGGGCGCGCTCTTCTCGCGCCGCGTCGTGGACGTGTGCGGCCTGCCCGACCCGCGCTTCTTCATCTACTGGGACGATGCGGTGTACGGCTACGTGGCGAGCAGACATCTGCGCGCCATCCTCGTGCCCGATTTCGTGCTGTCGCGCCGCCGCGAGGTCAGAAACATCTCCGTGGGCAGCGTGCGCCAGCTCAACTCCACATCCGACATGACGCGCTACTACATCCTGCGCAACCGCGGCTACATCGCCCGCTACCTGCGCGAGTACGGCGACTACAACCGCTTCGCCTTCGGGCTCGGCACGGCGGCGACCTTCGCCAAGGAGCTCATCCGCATCGCCGCGGTCGACCGCAAGAGCATCGTCTCGGGCACCAAGCGCCTCTTCAAGGGCTGGCGCGACGCGCGCAGGATCTACCGCGACCCGTCGTGGGAGCCCATGCCGCCGCTCGGATAGCTGTTCCCACAGACAATCCGCCATTCTATCTTTTGTGCCCATGAGCAGCAGATTCCTGCTGAAAAGGACTATCATAGAAACGTTGCGCAAGCTACCTAGTGGAGGGATTATGGGGCGCTCAGACAGCACAGCTCAGGCGCGCCTGCGTTCCAACAACCGCATGGGTGTGATCATCCCGCACAACAAGGCGACGGCGGAGCTCGAGACCGTCGAGATGCCCTTGCCGAGCCAGATCATCCTCCCCATGCAGATGCATATCGGAGCGCAGTGCGTGCCGCTCGTCAAACGCAAGGACCATGTGGACGTGGGCCAGCTCGTCGGCCATGCCGAGGCCCGCACCACCGCGGACATCTTCTCGCCGGTCTCCGGCACCGTGAAGGAGCTCCGCACGATCTACTACAGCAACGGTCGCAACGACGTTGCTATCGTCATCGAGCCCGATGGCGAGCAGACCGTCGCCGAGACCGTGAAACCGCCTGTCATCACCGATTACGCGAGCCTCGTCGCCGCCATCAAGGCGAGCGGCCTGGTGGGCCTCGGCGGCGCCGGCTACCCCACGGGCCTCAAGATGGACACGGACCTCTCGTCCGTCGACTGCTGGCTCGTGAACGGCGCCGAGTGCGAGCCGTACCTCTCGAGCGACTACCGCGAGATGGTGGAGCGCCCGCAGGACCTCATCGACGGCATCAAGCTCTGCCTCGACCTCTCGGGCGTGCCGCGCTCGCTCATCTGCATCGAGGACAACAAGCCCAAGGCCATCGAGCTCCTGCGCAAGATGGCGGCCGACGACCCGCGCATCCAGGTGCTCGAGCTGCCCGCGCGCTATCCGCAGGGCGCCAGCCGCGTCATCCTGAAGAACGCCATGGGCCGCGCTGTCCCGCGCGGCGGCCACCTCACCGACGTGGGCGCCATCCTCTTCAACTGCACCACCATGGGCGAGATCGCGCGCTACGTGCGCACGGGCATGCCGCTCATCCAGCGTCGCATCACGGTCATGGGCGACGCGATCGCCAACCCGCAGAACCTCATGGTCTACGTGGGCACGCCCACGGGCGAGATCCTCGACTTCTGCGGCCTTTCCTGCGAGCCGGCCAAGGTCATCTCCGGAGGCCCGATGATGGGCGCCACCCAGGTCGACATGGACTACCCGGTCATGCGCCAGCAGTCCGGCCTCCTGGCCTTCTCCGAGGCCATGTGCGCCGTCCACGAGACCACGGCCTGCATCCACTGCGACAAGTGCATCAGCTCCTGCCCGATGCGCCTCTCGCCGGTCAACATCCAGAAGGCCTACCGCAAGGGCGACGTGGCCGAGCTCGACCGCCTCATGGCCGACCTGTGCGTGGGCTGCGGCATCTGCAGCTACGTGTGCCCGGCCAAGCAGCCGCTCACCCAGTCCGTCGGCCTGGCGGGCAAGCTGCTGAAGGCCGAGAAGCGCAAGGCGAAGGGGAGGGGATAACCATGGCATTCACCCCATCGCGCCCGCTGGCGCTCAATCCCATGCCTCAGATCACGAGCCCCGAGACCACGCAGTCCGTCATGCGCAACGTGCTCATCGCCATGGCGCCCGCGGCGGTCGCGTCGGTCATCTTCTTCGGACCGCGCGCCCTGCTCGTCACGCTGGGATCGGCCGCCATGTGCATGGTCTTCGAGCACCTGTGGTGCCTCGGAACCAAGGTTCCCACCACCGTGAACGACCTCTCCGCTGCCGTCACGGGCGTGCTTCTGGCCTTCAACGTGCCCGTGAGCATCCCTATCTACATGCTCGCCATCGGCGACTTCGTGGCCATCATCATAACCAAGGCCCTCTTCGGCGGCATCGGCAAGAACTTCGCGAACCCCGCCATCGTGGGACGCCTCACGCTCGCCGTGGCCTTCCCGGTCGCCATGACCAACTTCACCGCGCCGCTCGTCACCTTCACCCCGGCCGACGTGGTGAGCTCCGCCACCGCGCTCGCGCCGTCCGCGCCCGCCATCACGCTGCTCGACATGTTCCTCGGCTCCGAGATGGGCGTCCTCGGCGAGACGAGCGCCCTCGCGATCCTCATCGGCTTCGCGTTCCTGCTCGCCACCAAGACGATCACCTGGCATGTCACCGCCGTCTACGTGGGCGTCGTCGCGCTCGCTAGCCTGCTCGCGGGCCTCGACCCGCTGGCCCAGATCTGCTCCGGCGGCCTCATGCTCGGCGCGGTCTTCATGGCCACGGACTACTCCACCTCGCCCGCCACGCTGCGCGGCAAGATCGTCTTCGCCATCGGCTGCGGCCTCATCACCTGCCTCATCCGCTTCTGGGGCAACCTCAACGAGGGCGTCGCCTTCTCGATCCTGTTCATGAACCTGCTGGTGCCCTACATCGACCAGCTCACGCCCAACACCCCCGTCGGCGCCGTGAAGGCCAAGGGAGGTGCCAAGCATGAGTAACGAGACACCCAAGCAGCCCCTGTCCTTCAAACCTGTCATCGTGCTCGTGGCCATCTGCGCTATCGCGGGCATCCTGCTGGGCGCCGTCCATCAGGTCACGGCACCCGTCGCAGCCGCCATCGCAGAGCAGCGCGCTCAGGAGACCTACGCGTCGCTCGTGCCCGAGGCGGCGACCTTCGAGGAGGTCGAGAGCAGCGTCGAGGGCTGCACGGCCGCCCTGCGCGCCCTCGATGCCTCCGGCAACCCCCTCGCGATCGTCGTGGTCGCCCAGTCCAAGGGCTACGGCGGCCAGGTGCCCATCGCCGTCGCGTTCGATATGGAGGGCTCGGTCATGAGCATCACGACCATGCCCAACAGCGAGACGCCCGGCCTCGGCAGCCGCATCGCCGAGGAGTTCTACATCGGCCAGTACGTCGGCAAGCCCGCCGCACCGCTCGCCGTGGAGGACATCGACGTCATCAGCGGCGCGACCATCTCGTCCAAGGCCGCGCTGTCCGCGTTCAACATCGCCGTCCAGGTGTACGAGGAGGTGTGCCGTGGCTAACGAGGCAACTGCCAAGCAGTCCGCTTGGGAGAACTTCTCCAAGGGCCTGCTCACCGAGAACCCGTCGCTGCGCCAGATGCTGGGCCTCTGCCCCACGCTGGCCGTCACCACCGCCGTCACCAACGGCCTGGGCATGGGACTGGCCACCACGTTCGTGCTCGTCTGCTCGGGCATCGTGGTGTCGCTCCTGCGCAAGGTCATCCCCAACTCGGTGCGCATCCCCGCGTTCATCACCATCATCGCGAGCTTCGTCACGCTGACCATGATGCTCGTCGAGGCGTATCTGCCCGCCCTCAACGACGCGCTCGGCATCTACCTGCCGCTCATCGTCGTCAACTGCATCGTGCTCGGCCGCGCCGAGATGTTCGCATCCAAGAACCCGCCGCTCGCCTCGGCCATCGACGGCCTGGGCATGGGCGTGGGCTTCACGATCTCGCTCGTGCTCATGTCCGCGGTGCGCGAGCTGCTCGGTGCCGGCACGCTCGCCGGCATCCAGGTCATGCCCGAGTTCATCGAGCCCATGATCATCATGGTCACGCCTCCGGGCGGCTTCGCCGTGCTCGGCGTCCTCATCGCCGCGTCCGTCGCGCTCGAGCAGCATCGTGCGCGCAAGGAGGGCCGTCCCGCCGTCGTGGCCGACAGCCCGTGCGACGGCTGCGCGATCGCCTGCGGTCTGGGCGATCCGGCCGATCCCGGCTGCGCCCGCGACGCAGCCGACGAGCTGGTCGCCAAGGTCGAGGCCGCGCTCGAGGAGCAGCCCCGCATCGTGAGGGTCGAGGTCCAGGGAGAGGAGGCTGATGCATGATGGCACAGTACGCTTCCATCCTCTTCAGCATGATCCTGGTCAACAACTTCGTGCTCGTGCGCTTCCTGGGCATCTGCCCCTTCCTGGGCGTGTCCAAGAAGTTCGACTCCGCCGTGGGCATGGGCGCCGCCGTCACGCTCGTCATGGTGATCGCCATCGCCGTGACGTGGCCGCTGCAGCAGCTGCTCATCGCCTGGGGCCTCGAGTACCTGCAGACCATCGCGTTCATCCTGGTCATCGCCACGCTCGTGCAGCTGCTCGAGATGGTCATCAAGAAGTTCATCCCGCCGCTGTACACGGCGCTCGGCGTGTACCTGCCGCTCATCACCACCAACTGCGCGGTGCTCGGCATCACGATCACCTGCATCGATGAGGGCTACACCTATCCGCAGGCGCTCGTCGCCGGCCTCGGCGCCGGCCTCGGCTTCCTGCTCGCGATGGTGCTCTTCTCCGGCGTGCGCCGCCGCCTCGAGGACGCAGAGCCTCCCGAGTGCTTCCGCGGCATGCCCATCACGCTCATCTCGGCGGCCATCACGGCGCTCAGCTTCGTGGGCTTCTCCGGCGTCATCGACCACCTCTTCGGCGCGTAAGGAGGGCATGATATGAATCCGATCATCCTCACCGTCGCGCTCGTGGCCGTCATCGGCCTCGTCGGCTCGATCATCCTCGTCATCGCCTCCCGCGCCTTCGCGGTCCAGGAGGACGAGCGCCTTCCGGAAGTCGTCGCCATCCTTCCCGGTGCGAACTGCGGCAGCTGCGGCTATCCCGGCTGCGAGGGCTATGCCAAGGCCATGCTCGACGGCGCTCCCGTGAACGCCTGCGGCCCCGGCGGCGCCGCCGTCGCGGCCAAGCTCGGCGCCTATCTCGGCGTCGATGCGGGTGAGACGGTCGTCAAGCGCGCCATCGTGGCCTGCCGCGGCGCCAAGGACCGCAAGCTCCTCACCGTCGACCGCGCCAACTACGAGGGCGCCCGCAGCTGCCGTGTCTTCGCGCAGATGGGCCACCTCTCCGACGCCTGCACCAACGGCTGCATCGGCTTCGGCGACTGCGTCGAGGCCTGCCCCTACAACGCGATCTCGCTCAACGAGAACGACGTCGCCGTGGTCGACCCCGCGATCTGCGTCGGGTGCGGCCTGTGCACCACGATCTGCCCGCGCCACCTGATCAGCCTGCAGGAGAAGGGCCATCAGGACCGCGTCTCGTTCGTCCTGTGCCGCAGCACGCTCGTGGGCAAGAAGGCCAAGGAGGCCTGCGCCAACACGTGCCTCGGCTGCAAGAAGTGCGAGAAGGTCTGCCCGACCGGCGCCGTCAAGGTCGATAACAACGTGGCGCACGTGGACGTGTCCGAGTGCGTCGGCTGCGGTGCCTGCCGCGAGGCGTGCCCCGTGGGCGCCATCGACCCCATGGCCTGGGTCTCGTGATCCTGTCAAAGGGACAGGTTATTTGACAGGTTTTTGATCCTGTCAAAGGGACAGGTTATTTGACAGGTTTACGCACTGTAGAAAACGAACGCCCCTCTCTCGGAGAGGGGCGTTCTTCTCATGCGATGGCTTGTTCGGGTCAGTAGCTCTCGTCGATCCGGTCGAGGATCTCCGCGAGTTCCTCGACAGTCCTGGCTTCTGGGAAGTAGATGTAGTAATACCACTCGTACTGTTCTTGGACGCTCTCGGGTTCGTCGGGTTTCAGACGCTCGCAGTTCCCGGTGTCGTGCGGATACACGCTGGCGAACTTCACGAAGTCGAAGGGCTCCTTGCCCTCCGCGTGCGCCTTCGCCTCCGCCTCCGCCAATCTGGTCTCATCCGATTCCATGGGCGCACCTCCTTCCCAGTGGTTCTACCCAGATATCGGCACGCCGATTCACGGGATCGGCCGCTGTCTTGGGATCAGATGCCAAGGCAGCTCAACCATCAGTTGAATGGCCTGCTCAGAGGTGCTGTTTCCGCTCAACTCGAAACTCAACGGATAGGTTATGGCGCATCTGCGCGGCGCTGCGTATGATGTGAATCGAAGACGTCTTCCTATCCGCATCGCACCACGGAAGGAGAGCACCATGGGAATCGAGAACGAGTCGTTCGGACGCCGTATCGCCCGCCTGCGCCTGATGAAGGGCATGACGCAGGAGCGCTTGGCCAACCTGGCCAACGTGAGCGCCCAGGCGGTGAGCAAGTGGGAGAACGATCTGAGCTATCCCGACATCATGCTGCTGCCCGTCCTCGCCGACGTCTTCGGCGTGAGCGTCGACGAGCTGCTGGGCAGGACCGTCGAGGCACGTACCGTCGTCATGCCGCAGCCCGAGTCCGAACCGGAACCCGAGCCGGAGCCGCTGCCCGAGCCCGAGACCTTTGAGCCCGTGCCCGCCGGACGTGCCGTCTGCCTGCGCATCCATATCATCGAGAAGGGGCACGACGCCATCAACCTCCGCATCCCGCTTGCTGCTGCCAGTGCGCTGAGCAGCTTCCCGGGCCTCATCGCAGGCTACACGGCGGGTATCGACCTCGGCGAGCTCGCCAGCATGGTCGAGGGCGCAGCCCCCGGCACGCTCGTCGATATCGATGATGGCGACGACCGCGTGGTCATCACGCTCGAGTAGCGTCTGTCAGGTAGATTTCCGCAACAAGAAGCGGCCCCGGGATACCGGGGCCGCTCGTCATGCGCCGATGCTCAGCGAGGATTACTCCACGGGATCGGGGTACTTCTCGCGGGCGACGTAGCTCGTGTGCAGCGCGTGGTGCGCCTTGCCCTTGCCGTAGCCCTCGGTGAACCACTCGTCGTAGATCTTGATGATCGACGGGTTCTCGTGGGACATGCGGAGCGTCATGGCCTCGTCGGCGTCGTAGAGCGCCTTGGCGCGGAGGGCCTTGAGGTCGACCGTGTCGCGCACGGACTGCGGCTGGATGACCTGGCCGCCGCCGTTGACGCAGCCGCCCGGGCAGCCCATGATCTCGATGAAGCCCCAGCCCTCGGGGTTGCCGTTCTTGACCTTGTCCATGACCTTGGCGGCCGCAGCGGCGCCGGAGGCGACGCAGACCTTGAGGTCGATGCCGGCCACGTTGACCGTGGCCTCCTTGATGCTCTCGGTGCCGCGGACGGCGTACAGCTCGAGGGGCTCGGTGGCGCCGTTGAGCCATGCGTTGGCGGTGCGGACGGCGGCCTCCATGACGCCGCCGGTGGCGCCGAAGATCACGCCTGCGCCGGTGTCGTCGGCCATCGGGCTGTCGAACTCCTCGTCGGGGAGCTTGTCGAACACGAGGCCGGACTTCTTGATGAGGTAGCCGAGCTCGCGCGTGGTGATCGAGATGTCGAGGTCGGGGATGCCGGGGCCTGCGGCGGACTGGTCGTCACGGCCGATTTCGAACTTCTTGGCGGTGCAGGGCATGACGGACACGGAGACGATGTCCTTGGGGTCGATGCCCATCTTCTCGGCGAAGTAGGTCTTGGTGACCGCGCCCTGCATCTGCTGCGGGGACTTGCAGGTGGACAGGTGCGGGAGCAGGTCGGGATAGTAGTACTCGCAGAACTTGACCCAGCCGGGGCTGCAGGACGTGACCATGGGCAGCACGCCGCCGTTCTGGATGCGCTGGACGAGCTCGTTGGCCTCCTCGACGATGGTCAGGTCGGCGCCGAAGTCGGTGTCGAAGACCTTGTCGAAGCCGAGGCGACGGAGGGCGGCGACCATCTTGCCCTCGACGTTGGTGCCGATGGGGAGGCCGAAGCTCTCGCCGAGCTGCGCGCGGACGGACGGGGCGGTCTGGACGACCACGTACTTGTTGGGATCGGCGATGGCAGCCATGACCTTGTCGGTGTCGTCGCGTACGGTGAGCGCGCCAGTCGGGCAGACGACGGTGCACTGGCCGCAGGAGATGCACGGGACATCCCTGAGCAGGCGGTCGAACGGCGAGCCGATGTTGGTGTCGATGCCGCGAGCGTTGGCGCCGATGACACCGACGAACTGCTCGTTGCACGCTGCGACGCAGCGGCGGCAGAGGATGCACTTGTTGTTGTCCCTCACGAGGTGGGGCACCGAGTAGTCCTTCTCGTACTCGGGCTTGAAGCCCTCGAAGGCGTCCTCGTCCACACCGTACTCGAGGCAGAGCTTCTGGAGCTCGCAGTCGGTGGAACGCGGGCAGGAGAGGCACTTCTTCTCATGGGTGGAGAGGATGAGCTCCAGGGTGGTCTTGCGCGCCTTGCGCACCTTCTCGGAGTTCGTCTGGATCTCCATGCCCTCGGAGACGGGATACACGCAGGCGGTGACCATGCCGCGCGTGCCGGTGGCCTCGACGATGCAGATGCGGCATGCGCCGATCTCGTTCTTCTGCTTCATGTAGCACAGGGTCGGGATCTCGACACCTGCTGCGCGGGCTGCCTCAAGGATCGTGGAACCCTCAGGCACGCTCACGGCGATGCCGTTAACTTTGACGTTGACCATATTCGGGCTCCTTCTACTGCTTGCTGATGGCCTTGAACTTGCAGTTGCTCATGCACGCGCCGCACTTGATGCACTTCTCGGCGTCGATGCTGTAGGACGCGCGCTTGTGGCCGGGCGCCACGTAGTCGGTCTGCGTGATGGCGTTGACCGGGCAGTTGCGTGCGCACAGGCCGCAGCCGATGCACTTCTCGCGGTCGATGGTGAACGTGAGGAGGTCCTTGCAGACGCCTGCGGGGCACTTCTTGTCGACGATGTGGGCGACATACTCGTCGCGGAAGTACTTCAGCGTCGACAGGACGGGGTTCGGGGCGGTCTGGCCGAGGCCGCAGAGCGAGTTGGCCTTGACGTAGTTGCAGAGCGCCTCGAGCTTGTCGAGGTCCTCCATCGTGCCCTTGCCGGACGTGATCTTGTCGAGCATCTCGAGGATGCGCTTGGTGCCCACGCGGCAGGGGGTGCACTTGCCGCAGGACTCGTCGACGGTGAAGTCGAGGAAGAACTTGGCCATGTCGACCATGCAGGTGTCCTCGTCCATGACGATGAGACCGCCGGAGCCCATCATGGAGCCGATGGCGATGAGGTTGTCGTAATCGACCTCGGTATCGATGAGGCTCGCGGGGATGCAGCCGCCGGACGGGCCGCCGGTCTGGGCGGCCTTGAAGGCCTTGCCGTTGGGGATGCCGCCGCCGATCTCGTAGATGATGTGCCTGAGCGTGGTGCCCATGGGGACCTCGACGAGGCCGGTGTGGTTGATCTTGCCGCCCAGCGCGAAGACCTTGGTGCCCTTGGAGCGCTCGGTGCCCATGGAGGCGAACCAGTCGGCGCCCTTGAGGATGATCTGGGGCACGTTGGCGAACGTCTCGACGTTGTTGAGGACCGTGGGCTTGGCGAAGAGGCCTTTGACCGCGGGGAACGGGGGACGCGGACGGGGCTCGCCGCGCTTGCCCTCGATGGAGGTCATGAGGGCCGTTTCCTCACCGCAGACGAAGGCGCCGGCGCCGAGGCGGATCTCGATGTCGAAGTCGAAGCCGGTGTCGAAGATGTTCTCGCCGAGGAGGCCGTAGTTGCGGGCCTGCTCGATGGCGATGTTGAGGCGCTTGACCGCGATGGGGTACTCGGCGCGGACGTAGATGAAGCCCTTGGAGGCGCCGATGGCGTAGGCGCCGATGGCCATGCCCTCGAGCACCGCGTGCGGATCGCCCTCGAGGATGGAGCGGTCCATGAACGCGCCGGGGTCGCCCTCGTCGGCGTTGCAGGCGATGTACTTCTGGTCGGCCTTGTTGGGCGCGCAGAGGCCCCACTTGCGGCCGGTGGGGAAGCCGGCGCCGCCGCGGCCGCGCAGGCCGGAGTCGAGGACGGTCTTGATGACCTCGTCGGGGGTCATCTCGGTGAGGACCTTGCCCAGTGCCGCATAGCCGTCCATCGCGATGTACTCATCGATGTCCTCGGGGTTGATGAGGCCGCAGTTGCGCAGCGCGACACGGTGCTGGGTCTTGTAGAAGGTGGTGTCGGACAGGGCGATGTTGCCGAACTCGTCGGCCTGCGCCTTGCCGTGGTCGTCGTAGACGAGACGCTCGACGCGACGGCCCTTGAGCAGGTGCTCGGTCACGATCTCGTCGACGTCGTCGACGGTGACGCGGCTGTAGAACGTGCCGTCAGGGTAGACGATGACGACGGGGCCGAGCTCGCAGAGGCCGAAGCAGCCGGTGCGGACAAGCTTGATCTCGTCCTGCAGGCCGTTGGCCTCGATCGATGCCTGGAAGGCATCCTGGATTTGCTGGCTGCCCGAAGAGGTGCACCCGGTGCCGCCGCAGATAAGGACTTGTGAACGAATCACAATAAACCTCCTAACTTATGCCGAAACAGCGCCGATGGTGTACTCGCCGATGACATGGCCGCCCTTGAGATGCTTCTCGATGACCTCCTGGGCCTTCTCGGGAGTCATCTTGACGTAGGTGACCTTGTCCTTGCCAGCCTCGAAGACCTCGACAACCGGCTCGTACTGGCAGATGCCGATGCAACCGGTCTGGGTGACGCTCACCTTGTCCTCGAGACCGCTCTTGTTGACGCCCTCGACGAAGGCGTTCAGAACGGGGCGGGCGCCGGCGGCGATGCCGCAGGTCGCCATGCCGACGACGACGCGGATGCCGTCCATGCCGTCGCGCAGGACGACGCGGTCCTTCATCTTGTTCTTAATAGCTTGCAATTCCGCTAGTGACTTCATACTCATTCCTCTCCGTCATGACCGTCGTCTTCCGACAGTTCCCCGTACTGTTCCTGTAGATTCCCCTCAATCCACTGCATTACATCATAACTGTTCAAAGGCACGTCCTCCAACACCTCACGCAACTCCCGCGTGTCCAATTCCACAACACGGTCGTCCATGATGTGGCGGAAGAGGAAGTCCGTGTCGGGATGCCCCTGGATCAGGGTCAGGATCGACGCGCTCACGTCGCCGAGCGGCGTGAAATCGATGTGGTTCATATCGAACGTCGCCGTCACGTGCGTCCCATGCGCCACGGGGTCGGCCTCCTGGGTGGTGGAGACGATGCCGAGGCTCCCGCCCGTCTGCTCGCATGCGAGCTTGAGCAGCGGGATGCCCATCCCCACCTTCCTGGTCGTCCTCGTGGTGTAGAAGGGATCGACCACCGAGCGGACGACATCCTCGCTCATGCCGCAGCCATCGTCCACGATCTCGAGCTTCAGCATGCCGTCCTGCTCCGTCAGCAGGATCTGCGTCAATGACGCGCCCGCCTTCACGGAGTTCTCGGCGACATCGAGGATGTTGAGTGACAGCTCTTTCATCTTCCTAGTGATTCCTCAGGTCTTCGAACAGTTTTCCAACTACAAGCGCCTCGTCTTTGAGGTCGGCGTCGATCTCGAACCAGTCGTTCTCATCCCCCTCCCTGAGCTGGTTCAGGTAATGGGCGTCGGAGCCGACCAGGAAGCGGATGTCCTCGAGCCCGTAGGCGCTCACATAGGCATCCCTGTTGCTCCGGTCGTTGAGCTCTGCCAGGCGGAACCCTGCGTAGTGCGGGAACGCGCCCAGGATCTCGATGGCCCCGTTCGCCGGGCGGTCTATATGCGCCGGATAGCAGATCCCGCCGAACTCCTCGGCAAGGTGCGGTGCCTCGTCCAGTGCCACGGTGGTCGCGTTGATGAGGAGGTCCTCCTCGCGGCCCACCACGTTGTCATCTTCATCGAGGATCAGCTGCTCTCCGAAGATCTCCTCGCGGTTCTTGACGCGGATGCGCCGCGCGTCGATCTCGTCGTTGAACGCGAGCGCATCGTCGAGCTTCTCGAACAGGCAGACGGCATGGATATCTTCCGACGTGGTCAGCTCCATCCCCGCGATGGGGATGATGCCGTATCTCCTCGCCGCCGCGAAGAACGCGGGGCAGTTCCTCGAGCTGTTGTGGTCGGTGAGGGCCATTATGCGGACTCCGTTGAGGAATGCCATGCCGGCAAGGTTGTTGGGCGTGTTGTCGGCATCCCCGCAAGGGGAGAGGCAGGAGTGGACGTGGAAGTCATAGTAGTATCTGCCCATGGTCGTGCAAGGTCAGGAGACGAGCCCCGCAAGCTGCACGGCTGTCTCGTAGGTCGGCTGGTTGCTGCTCAGTACGTTGATTCCCTTCTCCTGGGCGGTCTGGACGATGTCCTCGGGCAGCTCGACGCCCTCGGCGAGGATCACGCACGAGGTGTCGGCGAGGCTCGCGACCGCGATCACGTTCACGTTGGTCATGATGGTGATCCACGCGTTGTCCATCTCCGCGCGGCCCATGACCCAGCTCAAGAGGTCGCCGATGTAGACGCCGACGATCTCACGGTCGCCATCGGGCAGCGAGACCGCCTCGAACCCGTGCGACAGGAGCTCTGAGACCTTCATCCGATCACCTCACTTCTCGAGGATCTTGCAATCCTGCAGCTGCGCCTTGCCCTTGATGATGTCCTCGGCCAGCGCGCGGCAGTTCGGTGCGCCGCAGGCGCCGCAGTCGATGCCCGGGAGCGAATCGCGCAGGCGCTGGATGTCGGCCATCATGCGCATGGACTCGGCCATGTTGTGCGACAGCAGCGACATCGGCTCGTAGACCGGCAGGTCGTTGAACAGGTAGAGCTCGGGGATGTATTCCAGGTCCTCCGGCGCGAGGAAGTTCTTCGAGACGGGCAGGTAGCGCCTGAGCGACTGGAGCCTGGTCTTCGCGATGTAGGGGTTCTGCACCGTGAGCACGCCTCCGACGCAGCCGGCCGTGCAGGCGTCCAGCTCGATGAACTTGACCGGCGGGATGTTGCCGTTCTCGATCTGCTCGAGCACGTTGATGATGTTCTCGATGCCGTCGGCCGCGAGGTACTCGTCGTTGAACAGGGCGGTCGCCTCGCCGCCGGATGTTGCCCAGCCGATGCCCACCATGCCCGACTCCGTCATCGAATCGACATCGTCGCCGCGGGACATCTTGCTGATGAGGCTGAAGTACACGTCGCTCATGGAGATGACCACGTCGACGCCGCTCTTGTAATCGGCGAAGCCGTTCTTCACGTAGCTGGCCTTCGCGGGGCAGGGGGAGATGAAGCAGACGCCGATCTCGTCGTCCGCAAGCTCCGGGTGCTGCACCTTGGCCCTCTGGCGGGCCAGGGTCGCTGCGACCTCCATGGGCGGGAGCATGTGCATCACGTTGTCGTTGAGCGAGGGGAAGCGCAGTGCGATCAGGCGCACGACGACCGGGCAGGCCGAGCTGATGACCGGGAGCTTGATGCCCTCCGTCTTGAGGTACTGGCGCGTGTAGGCGCTCACGAGCTCGGCGGCCTTCGACACCTCGAACACATCGTCGAAGCCGATCTTGAGCAGTCCATCCAGCACGTAGTCGACGTCGTCGAGATTGTCGAACTGGCCGTAGAGCGACGGGGCGGGCAGGGCGATCTTGTAGCGGAACCGGTCCATGTCCTCGAGCCGTCCGACCACGGCCTTCTTGGCGTTGTTGTCGCACGTGCGGATGCACTCGCCGCAGTCGATGCAGCGAGCCTCGTTGATCTTGGCATGCCCTTCCCAGATCCGGATGGCCTCGGTCGGGCATCTTCTCAGGCAGTTCGTGCAGCCGGTGCACTTGGAAACGTCAAGCTGCACCGAGTGCTCGTAGGTGTTGCGCGTCATCAGGCCTCCGCCCATGACAATCAATTAGAGGTTTACACGCATGGTGATGGTGGTGCCGACCCCGATCACGGTATCGATCTCCATGGAGTCGGTGTAGCGCTTCATGTTGGGAAGGCCCATGCCGGCGCCGAATCCGAGCGAGCGGATGCTGTCCGTGGCGGTGGAGAAGCCCTCCTGCATCGCCTGCTCGACGTTCGGGATGCCGGGACCCTGGTCTTTGAGGACGATCTCGACGTACTCCTCGGTCACCGACACGTCGGCGGTCCCGCCGTTGGCGTGGATGACCATGTTGATCTCGCCCTCGTACATGGCGATGGAGACGCGTCGGATGATATCCGGCGGCAATCCGAGCTGGCGGAGGTTCTTCTTCACCTGCGTGGACGCCTGTCCTGCGGAGGTGAAGTTCTCTCCGTCGACATCGAAATGGAAGACGAGGGCATCAGACATGGGCGGCCGTCCCTATGAGACCGTTCGTGTAGAGCGTGCCGCAGGCGTCGTACATGCGCATCGTCGTCGCCATCATGACGATCCCGTCGTCCTCGGCCATGGAGATCATCATCTCGTTGGGCCGCTTGGAGCGGACGAAGACGATGCACCTCATGTCCATCATCTCGGCCGTCCTGATGACCTGCGGGTTCGTAAGGCCCGTGAGCAGCACTGCCTGGTCCTTCACGTACATGAGGACATCGCTCATCATGTCGCTTCCGCAGGCGGAAAAGACATCGTGGTCGAGATTCTCCTCGCAGCACAGGACCTCTGCGCCCAGCAGGTCCCTGATCGTCGACATTTTCATTTTTCGTCCCTTTACGCGCGGCGCGTCAATCGGAGTAGGCGGTCAGGCGGCTACTCGGAGTACTTGGCCAGGATCTTGTCCACGTCGTCGGTGGTGAGACGGCCGTAGACCTCGCCGTTGACGGTGAGGACGGGCGCCAGACCGCATGCACCGAGGCAGCGGCAGGCTTCGAGCGAGAACTTGCCGTCGGGGGTGCACTCGCCCACGTCGATGCCCAGCTTCTCCTTGAACTTGTCGAGGATGTCGCCGGAGCCCTTGACGTAGCATGCGGTTCCCAGGCAGACGGACACATTGTGCTCGCCCTTGGGGGAGAGTGCGAACTGGGCGTAGAACGTTGCGACGCCGTAGACCTTCTCCAGCGGCACGCCCATACCCTCGGCGATCATCTCCTGCACCTCGATGGGCAGGTAGCCGTAGATGTCCTGTGCCTTCTGCATGACGGTCATGACGTTGCTCTCGTCGTTGCAATGCTCGGCGATGAATGCCTTGAGCTCTGCTTCCTGCTCAGGAGTCCCCTTAAACGGCAGCTTGCTGATCTTTTTCTGCATGGAATCGAACCTCCTATCCAACTACTCATGGAAACGAATCTCATACCTTCGACTCCCCCTCGAATCAAAGGTATGACCAAACTAGCTAATTATATCAAACCTGCCCACAATCATGCGGGGTTGCGAGGGGATGGCGGACGTGTCGAGCGCGCTGGCAAATGGGTGCGGATGATGCCCCAGAGGTGCAAATCTGCGTTAATTCCCAAATAACGGACGGCATCTTTAGCACTTATGCCCCTATCGGTGAAGAGGTTAAACCGTAAACTTAAACTGTCATGCCATGCGCAGTTTAGGAGAGGAGTGCGTATGCCCCAGCAAGCTCCGAGCGACCTGTCGCTCATCGAGCCCGTGCTCGATACATATGCCGAGGTGCCGGGCAGCCTCATCGCCATCCTTCAGGAGACCCAGGACCTCTACGGCTACCTGCCCATAGACGTCATGGAGCTCATCTCGCAGAGGACCGGCACCCCCATCGCCACGGTAATCGGCGTGGCGACGTTCTACGCCCAGTTCCGCCTGCAGCCGGTGGGGAAGTACCTCATCATGCTCTGCCAGGGAACGGCCTGCCATGTCAACGGATCGGAGCTCATCTCCGCTGCCATCACGGACGAGCTGGGCATCGAGGACGGGCAGACCACCGAGGACGGGCTCTTCTCGCTCAAGCACGTCGCGTGCCTGGGCTGCTGCTCGCTGTCGCCGGTCATGATGATCAACGGCAAGGTCTACAGCAGCCTCACGCCCGACAAGGCCAAGAAGGTCCTGCGCACGCTCAGGGCAGAGGCTGAAGGGGGCGATGCCGCATGAGGATCATCATCGGAGAGGGAAGCTGCGGCCTTGCCGCCGGCGCCGGAGCGGTACATGCGCGGCTGGAGGAGCTGCTCGCACAGAGCAACCCCGCAAGCGCTTCCCTGGGCATCACCGGCTGCATCGGCATGTGCTTCCTCGAGCCCATCGTCGACGTCTACGACGACGAGGGCGCCCTGCACCGCTTCGTGAAGGTGCAGGAGAAGGACGCCGACACCATCTACTCGGCAGTCATGGCGGGCGACCTCTCGCTTGCCGACAAGCTGCTCATCACCCCGCAGGACGAGGAGTTCCTCGCCAAGCAGACCCGCATCGCCCTGCGCGACTGCGGCATCATCGACCCCGAGAACATCGACGACTACATCGCGCATGGCGGCTACCAGGCCATTGCCAAGGTGCTCGGCGGCATGACGCCGGAGGATGTTATCGCCGAAATCGACGTCTCCGGTCTTCGCGGCCGCGGCGGCGCGGGCTTCTCAACCGCCTTCAAGTGGCGTGCCGCCCGTGCCACCAAGCCCGATGAGACGGGCCAGAAGTACCTCATCTGCAACGCCGACGAGGGCGACCCCGGCGCGTTCATGGATCGCGCCGTCATCGAGGGCGACCCACACTGCCTCATCGAGGGCATGCTCATCGGCGCCTACGCCATCGGAGCGAGCGTGGGCATCGTCTACGTGCGCGCGGAGTACCCGCTCGCCATCGTCCGCCTGCGCAAGGCCATCGCCGACGCCACCGAGCGCGGCTACCTGGGCGAGAACATC
>CADBJR010000022.1 GCA_902795065.1 uncultured Coriobacteriaceae bacterium | reverse complement strand
AACCTGATGAAGGTCTCTATCGCGATCCGTCTCTGCTCGGTGCTGTACATGCGGATTCCTTCCTGTTCCTATTTGGTCCAGGATTCCCACCGCAGCCCCGAGTAAGCACGGGGAATCAAACGGAAGAGCATCCCGAAAATGCGCCGTTTTTGTGAACGAATTCTACCTATTTTTCTACCCATACCCAAACCCAAGCCCTTTTTTAAAGAAAAAAGGTCAGACGCAATAAGCGTCTGACCTGCGGAAATGCTGGTGCCCCCGGGCCGATTCGAACGGCCGACACCCGCTTTAGGAGAGCGGTGCTCTATCCCCTGAGCTACGAGGGCGTGGTGGTGCCATTCTAGCACCGTGGAGGACGTGCCGCTACTTGTTGGCCTTCTTCTCTGCCTTGGCGACGTTGCGCTCCATCTCGGCCTTGCGCTCCTTGGCGAACAACTCGGCGATCTTCTTGTTCGAAAGGCCGGCGAGCTTCTTCTCGGTCTCCTTGCGGATCGGGCGGCGCTTGATCCAGTCGAACACGAAGCCGGTGATGATGAAGACATAGGCGACGATCAGCGAGCCGATCGAGACGATGCCGCTCACCGAAGTGTAGTCCCCGTTGGGGGGCGCGAGGAACGTGATGATGAGCGAGACGAGCGTCGCGACGAAGCCGATGCCCAGAAGGATCCACCAGAGGCGGTCGCTCTTCTTGTAGTCGGGATTCTGGTTGAGCAGGAGCGTGAAGGCCTGGTTGCGGTAATCCTCCTCCTCGCGCCTCTTGCGGCGCTCGGCACGCTCCGCCTCCTTCTGCTCCTTGGTCTTCTTGGCTCCGGGCAGCTGCGAGCGGAGCGCGGCGGCCTTCTTGCTGTCCTTGCTGATGGTGCGGACGGATGCGGCCTTCTCGCGCGCGGGCTTGGCATTGGCGGACGACTTGCGGGCGCCGCCGCTCTTCTTGGCGGGCGCGGCCTCGGCCTCGGTCTTGGCAGCGGCGGGCATGGAGACCTCGCTGCGGGCTCCTTCGATGGTGTCGCGAAGTGACATGCTTACAGCTCCTTCTTGGGGACGAACTTCTCGCCGGTGATGATCTGGAACGCCTCCTGGTAGCGCTTGGACGTGCCCTCGATGACCTCCGCGGGCAGATGCGGCGGCTCGCCGGTCATGTCCCAGTTGGCGAGCAGCCAGTTGCGCAGGTACTGCTTGTCGTAGCTGGGCTGGATCTTGCCGGGCTCATAGCCCTCGGCGGGCCAGAAGCGGCTGGAATCCGGGGTCAGGCACTCGTCGATGAGCGTGAGCTCGCCGGCGATCATGCCGAACTCGAACTTGGTGTCCGCGATGATGATGCCCTGCGTGCGGGCATAGTCGGCCGCGGCGGTGTAGATGGCCAGCGACGCGTCGCGCAGGCGCGCGCCGATATCGGGGCCGACGATCTCGACCATGCGCTCGAAGCTGATGTTCTCGTCGTGCAGGCCGAGCTCGGCCTTGGTCGACGGGGTGAAGATGGGCTCGGGGATCTTCGACGCCTCGACGAGGCCCTCGGGCAGCACGATGCCGCACACGGTCCCGTCGATGTCGTAGGTCTTCTTGCCGGAGCCCGTGAGGTAGCCGCGCACGATGCACTCGACGGGCAGCGTGCTTGCCTTCTTGACGAGCATCGAGCGGCCGGTGAGGTAGCCGGCGTAGGGAGCGAAGCGCTCGGGGAAGTCCGCCACGTCGGTCGAGATCATGTGGTTGGGCATGAGGTCCGCGAAGCGCTTGAACCAGAACTCGGAGATGCGCGTGAGGATCTCGCCCTTGTAGGGGATCTCGTCGGGCAGGATGTAGTCGAACGCGGAGATGCGGTCGGAGACGACGAGCAGCAGGCTGTCGCCGCAATCGTAGATGTCGCGGACCTTGCCGCGGCTGTCGGGACGGAGTTCCTCGGCCACCTTGATCCCCCTCGGGTTGCGGTGAATAGGCATAACAGATTGATTATAGAGGATGGATGCCCTGCTGGACAGGGAGACTGCGAAGCGGTTCGAGGGCTTCAGCCGGTTGCCCGACCGCGCTAGCGGCGGCGGCGGTTCAGGGGGATGCGCAGCGTGAACGTCGTGCCCTTGCCGAGCTCCGACTCCACGGCGATGGTGCCGTTGTGGCGGTCGATGATCTCCTTGGTGAGCGACAGGCCCACGCCCAGGCCGCCCGACTCCATCTCGCGGCTCGCGTCCGAGCGCCAGAAGCGCGAGAACGTGCGCGGGATGTCCTCCTTGGCGATGCCGATGCCGGTGTCGGAGACCGAGATGATCGCCTCCTGGCGCTCCTGCGCGACGGTCACGACGACCCAGCCGTCGGGCTTGGTGTAGCGCATGGCGTTGGAGAGCAGGTTGACGACGGCCTCGCTGATCATGTCGGGGTTGATGTCGGCGTAGAGGACGCCGTCGAGCGTCTCGTCGGAGAAGCGCAGGTGGAGGCCCTTCTCGTGGAAGAGCTGGTGCTGCGTGGAGACGAGGCTGGAGACCATGTACACGAGGTCGGTGCGCTCGGTCGAGAGCTGGTTGGTGCCGTTCTCGATGCGCGAGAGGTGCAGCATCGCGTCGACGAGCTTGGAGAGGCGCCTGACCTCGTTGGCGAGCGTCTCGAAGTGCTCGTCGTCGGCGGGCAGCACGCCGTCCTGCATGGCCTCGACCGTCGCCTGCATGGCCATGAGCGGCGTGCGCAGCTCGTGGGCCACGTCGGAGGTGAGGCGGTGCTCGAGCTTGATATCGCGCTCGAGCGAGGTCGCCATCTCGTCGAAGGTCTCGCCCAGACGGCCGATCTCGTCGCCGCCGGCGAGGCCGGTGCGGGCAGTGAGGTCGCCGTTGCGGATCTGCGCAGCCGTCGAGGTGATGCGCTTGATGGGCTTGGTGAGGGCGCGCGAGACGATCATGCCGATGAGGCATGCGAGGGCGATGGCCACGGCGGCTGCCCAGCGGATGGCGCGGTAGGAGTTGGTCCGGAAGGCGGCGTCGCTCTTGGTGAGCAGGGCCTCGGAGCCGAACGCCCACAGGCGCACGGTGCCCACGACCTCGCCGTCGGCGTCGACCACGTCGGCCGACACGATCGACTCGGCGTCGGTGGGCATGAGCGACACATCGGGGTTCGTGGGAGCGGGCGACGCGGGCTTGTCGGGATCCGCGGGGATGCTCGCGCTCTTCCCGAGCGTGCGCGTGGTGATGGCCCAGGTGTCGTCGTAGAGGATGATGCCCTCCGCATCGACCAGCTGCACGCCGATGTCGTCGGAGAGGGCGGATGCGGCGGTCACGTTGGCGATGACCTCGGGCGTCCACTCCCCCACCTCGGCATAGTGGCTGGACAGCGTCTCGGCCGTCGAGGTCGCCACGCGCTGCATGTTCTGGCGCGTGTAGCTCTGGAACTGACCTTCCCACACGAATGAGAGCACCGCGACGAGGATGGCCGCCGTCATGACGGCCGTCAGCGCGAACGACAGCATCAGGCGCGTGGAATAGCGCAGCGAGGACTGGGGGGTTCGCTTGATGGTGTTGTACGAACCGCGGATGGAGGCCGGGTGCTCCCCGGCCTCTTCCATAGGGGCATCGAAATCAGTGTTGGCGGTCCCGGACACGTGGCCTGCCTACTCGGCGGCCTTCTCGGGAGCCTCGAAGCGATAGCCCACGCCGTGGACGGTGTAGAGCCAGCGCGGGTTGCGCGGATCGTCGCCGAGCTTGGCGCGGAGGTTCTTGACGTGGGAGTCGATGGTGCGCTCGTAGCCCTCGAAATCGTAGCCGAGGACCTTCTCGACGAGCTCCATGCGGGTGTAGACGCGGCCCGGGTAGCGCGCGAGGGTGGTGAGCAGCTTGAACTCGGAGGCGGTGAGGTCGACCTCGGCGCCCTCGACCATGACCTTGTGGCCGGAGATGTCGATCACGAGGTCGCCGAAATCGAGCACCTCGAGCGCCGGCTCGCTCTCGGCATGGGCGCGGCGCAGCAGGGCGCGCACGCGGGCGACGAGCTCGCGGGGCGAGAAGGGCTTGATGAGGTAGTCGTCGGCGCCGAGTTCGAGGCCGATGATGCGGTCCTCGACCTCGCCCTTGGCAGTGAGCATGATGATGGGGACGTTGGAGGTCTCGCGGATGGAGCGGCACACGCGCTCGCCGGAGAGCTTGGGGAGCATGAGGTCGAGGATGACCAGGTCGAAGCTGTGCTTCTCGAACTCCTCGACCGCGCTCTGGCCGTCGCCCACGCCGCGCACGATATAGCCCTCACGCTCGAGGTAGGCCGCGACGGCGTCGCGGATGGTCTTCTCGTCTTCGACCAGGAGGATCTTCTTCTCGTCTGAAGCCATGGAGGCCTTCCTTTCTTCATGGGAAGCGGGCGCACGCAGCCGGACGCATGCGCATACCTATGTATTAGTCTACCCCTCTTCCTTCTTTTCTTGCCCCGTCGAGGGGACGAATGTGCGCACGATCACCTTGGAAGGATAGCCCGTCTTCTCGTCCTTGACGGTCGCGAAGGTCACGAACGTGTCGCCCATCTCGCCCGCACGCGCCGGGAACTCGCCGTAATCGACCGAGCGGTCGATGGCCCCCAGGAAGCCGTAGGTGCGGGTGCGCACGTTGACGGTGTAGTAGGAGGCGCGGCTCTTGACGAAGAAGATGTCGCCGTTGCCGCAGGCGCCCGCCGCGGGCTCGCGCCACACGCAGACGAACTTGCCGTTGTCGCCGGTGATGAAGGTGCCCATGCCGCCGAGCAGCCCGCCTGAGCCGTAGGAGGCCTCGACCGCGACCACGAAGCGGTCCCCCACCCGCGCTGCGGACATGGGGCGCACGCTCTCGGGCATGACGAGCTGGTCGATGACGGTCTGGAGGTCGTCGGCGAGCGAGTAGCAGGTGACGCCGTAGTAGAGGCCCTCGCTGTTGCGCACGCGCGGTGTGAGGGTGACGGTGTTCCCGCTCGGGATGGGCGCGGTGGCGAAGCGGCCGACCGATTCGACCACGGCCTGCGCGTCGCGTTTGCCCACGTTCCAGAGGTAGCAGTAGGACGTCTCGGAGGTCTTGTCGCCCGAGAGCGAGGGCTGGACCTGCCAGATCACGCGCGAGCCCGTGCAGCAGAACGCGGGCGGATCCCAGTCGCTGTCCCCCTCGGCGAGCAGCGAGGTCGTTCCCATGAGCGAGCCCGCGGAGAAACGCGAGCCGTAGAGCTTCCACGAGCGGTCGATCATGTCGAGCTCGACCCAGGCGAAGGCGTCGTTGCTGCAGCGCACGTCGTAGATCACGTTGGTGGGCGTGACCGTGAGCGGCTGGGGGACGACCTCCATGAGCATGCCCGAGGCGAGCGAGAGGACCGATGCCTTGACCATGGGCATCGCCGCGGCGCCCGCCGTCATCACGGGGATCCAGTTGCCCTCCGCGGGGAGCAGGACGTTGCCGAGCGGCAGCTCGAAGGTGTCTCTGAGCGCATACTCGAGGTCCTTGTACTCGAAGGTCTCGAGCGCGTCGATGCCGTCCTCCTCGGGGATGACCGTGGGATCGGGGACGGCGTCGGCCGAGCTGGCGGGGTTGGTGCATCCCGGCAGCAGGGTCACGGCCGCAGCGGCTGCCGCGGCGGCGGCGCCTCCCTTGAGGAAGGAGCGGCGTGTGATCTTGGGGAATGCCATCCTAGCCGGCCTTCACCTGCGACTTCGCCTCGCGCAGGGCCTTCGTGAGCTGGTCGGTGCAGGACGTGGGCCGCGGTCCGCAGGGGTTGCCCTCGAGCAGCTCGATCGTCTTGTCGACCGAGGCCCCCTTGAGGAGCTTGGAGATGGCGAGCAGGTTGCCCGCGCAGCCGCCGTAGAAGGCGACGTCCTCGATGGTCTCGCCCGCGTCGTCGATCGCGATGTAGATGAGCTGCGAGCAGACGCCGCGCGGACGGTAGGTGAGCTCGATCATGGTTCTCTTCCTTTCAAACGGTTCCCGCGCACGGGGCGGGATGTCAGTCGAACGTGAGGGTCTCGAGGCGGTCGAACATGATGCCCGAGCGCGTGAGGAAGCTGCGCGGGTCGAAGATCGCGTCGAGCTGCTCGGCGCCGAGCGTGCAGGCGGGGTCGGCCTCGAGACGCTCGCGGAAGCTCGGCCCGGCGATGCCCTGCTGGATATCGGCCCACACGGCCATCGCGTTGGACTGGACGACCTTGTAGGCATCCTCACGCGTGATGCCCGTGTCGACGAGCGCAAGCAGCACCTTGGACGAGAACAGCATGCCGCGCGTCTTGTTGAGGTTGGCCATCATCTGCGCCGGGTAGAGCACCATGCCGGCGAGCAGGAACTCGAGCTTGTCGAGCATGTGGTCGAGGGCGATGAAGCTGTCGGCCTGGGCGACGCGCTCCGCCGAGGAGTGGCTGATGTCGCGCTCGTGCCAGAGCGCCACGTTGTCGAAGGCGACCTGCGCGTTGGCCTTGACCACGCGCGCGAGGCCGCAGATCTTCTCGCAGGTGATGGGGTTGCGCTTGTGGGGCATGGCGCTGGAGCCCTTCTGTCCCTTGCGGAACGGCTCCTCGGCCTCGAGTGTATCGGTCTTCTGCAGGGCGCGCATCTCGGTGGCGATGCGCTCGCAGGTGGCGGCGCAGGTGGCGAGCACGCCGGCGAGGTAGGCGTGGTGGTCGCGCGAGATGACCTGCGTGGAGAGCGGGTCGTGCGCGAGGCCGAGGTGGCTGCAGACGTACTCCTCCACATAGGGGTCGATCGAGGAGTAGGTGCCCACCGCGCCGGAGATGGCGCCGAAGGCCACGTTGGCGCGGGCGTCGACGAGGCGGTCGTGGTCGCGCTTGAGCTCCCAGGCCCAGCTCGCGAACTTCATGCCGAAGGTCATGGGCTCGGCGTGGATGCCGTGGGTGCGGCCCACGCAGAGGGTGTCGCGCTCCTCGAAGGCGCGGCGCTTGGCGATCTCGGCGCAGGCGCGGGTGCGGCGGATCAGGATGTCGCACGCCTGGACGAGCTGGTAGCACATGGCGGTGTCGCCGAGGTCGGTGGAGGTCATGCCGTAGTGGACCCAGCGGCTCGGCTTCGGCTCGTCCTCGGGGACCTCGGCGTCGATGTAGGAGCCCATGTTGGTGAGGAAGGAGATGACGTCGTGGTTGGTGACGGCCTCGATGGCGTCGACCTCGTCCTTGTCGAATGCGGCATGCGCGCGGATCCACGCTGCCTCCTCGCGCGTGATGCCGATGGTGCCGAGCTCGGCCTGCGCCTCGCAGGCGAGCACCTCGATCTCCTGCCAGATGGCGTACTTGTTCTCGAGCGAGAAGATATGGCCCATCTCCTTGCCGGTGTAGCGGTCGATCATGCGCGGTCCTTTCCTCCAGGCTGACCTTTCCATTCTACCGCGACGGCCATACGCGCAGCACCTTGCGGTTCACGTCACCACCGAACATCCCATGTGATAGGGTTTGAGCTGTAGGGCGTCATCGCATCCGACGATGTGGGGAGAAGCGCATGCATGACTACACCGACGAGCTGAGCACCGAGGAGAAGGAATCCAACGAGCGCATCTCCCAGGGACGCGAGCAGCCCTCGCGCGTGAAGTTCTTCCTGCTGCTCAACCTCGGCCTCATCCTCACGGCGCTGGGCATCGTGGTCTTCAAGGCGCCCAACCACTTCGCGCTCGGCGGCACGTCCGGCATCTCGATCATCATCTCGACGCTCAACCCGGGGCTTCCCGTGGGCGCCATCATGTGGATCGTCAACGCCGTGCTCGTCGTGCTTGGGTTCATCTTCCTCGACAGGGACTCCATGGGCTGGACGATCTTCTCGTCGTTCGCGCTCTCCGCGTACGTGAGCCTGTTCGAGCAGCTCATCCCGCTGTCCGCACCGCTCACGGACGACACGCTGCTCGAGCTCATCTTCGCGGTCATGCTGCCCGGCATCGGGTCGGCGTTCGTGTTCAACATCGGCGCGTCGACGGGCGGCACCGACATCCTCGCCATGATCCTGAAGAAGCACACCTCGCTCCAGATCGGCACGGCGCTGCTCGTGGCCGACATGGGCATCGTCGCATGGGCTGCTATCCTCTACGGCCCGCGCACCGGCCTCTACTGCGTGCTCGGCCTCGTGGCGAAGGCGCTCGTCGTGGACCAGTTTATCGAGAGCGTCAACACGAGCAAGGTGATCTCGATCATCGCGAACGACCCGCAGCCCATCATGGATTACATCGTGCGCGACCTCCACCGCACGGCGACGCTGCGCTACGAGCGCGGCGGGTTCTCGGGCAGGAGCTTCGAGACCATCGTCACGGTCCTCAACCGCCATGAGGCCGCCCAGCTGCGCAACTACGTGCGCAGCCTCGAGCCGAACGCCTTCATGACCATCGTGAGCAGCTCGGAGATCATCGGCCACGGCTTCCGACGTACCTGACGTCTCAGCCCGACCTGCAATTGGGGACGGTTCCTTTTTCGCGCTTTTCCGCGCTTTTGGGACGGTTCCTTTTTCGCGGAAAACCGCGAAAAAGGAACCGTCCCAAATTCAGGGTTGAAGCGGATCAGAGGTAGTCGTCCTCGAGGACCTCCCGCGCTTCCTCGAATTGCAGGAGCACGGCGTCGATGCCGGTGCCGCCGTAGGTGGTGCGGGCGTTGGCGATGCCCTCGGGATCGAGCGTGCCGATGATGTCGTCCTCGAACAGGTCGCTCGCGGCGCGCAGGTCGTCGAGCGTGAGGTCCTCCAGCCCGCAGCCGCGCTTCTCGCACTCCAGCACGAGCCCGCCCACGACCGCATGCGCCTCGCGGAAGGGCATGCCCTTCTTGGCGAGGTAGTCGGCGATGTCGGTGGCGGCAGTGAAGCCCTCGCCCGCCGCAGCGGCCATGCGCTTGCGGTTGACCTTCATCGTGGCGATCATGCCCTCCATCGCGATGTAGCAGCCGAGCAGCGTGTCGACGGCGTCGACGATGCCCTCCTTGCACTCCTGGAGGTCCTTGTTGTAGGCAAGCGGCAGCCCCTTCATCGTGACGAGCAGCCCCATGAGGTGCCCCACCACGCGACCCATCTTGCCGCGCGTGAGCTCGGCGAAGTCGGGGTTCTTCTTCTGCGGCATGATGGACGAACCCGTCGACCAGGAATCCGACAGCGTGATGAACCCGAACTCAGACGACGACCACAGCACGATCTCCTCGGCGAGGCGCGAGAGGTGCATCATCGAGACCGCGCAGGCGTACACGAGGTCGAGCAGGTAGTCGCGGTCGGACACCGCGTCGAGCGAGTTGGGCATCGTCGTGGCGAAGTCGAGCAGCTCGGTGGTGCGGTCGCGATCGAGCGGATAGCTCGTGCCGGCGAGCGCGGCGGATCCCAGCGGGTTGGCGTCGGCGGCGTCGAACGCGAACCCCAGGCGGTCATGGTCGCGCGTGAGCATCCAGAAGTACGCGAGCAGGTGGTGCGAGAGGAGCACGGGCTGCGCGTGCTGCAGGTGCGTGTAGCCCGGCATCACCACGTCCACGTACTTCTCCGCGGCATCGAGCAGGACCTCGCGCAGGGAGTTGTTCTCGGAGAGCAGGTCGTCGGCGAGCTCCTTGGCGAGCAGGCGGATGTCGGTCGCCACCTGGTCGTTGCGCGAGCGGCCCGTATGCAGGCGCGCGCCGGCAGCGCCGATGTCGGCCGTGAGGGCGCGCTCGATGGCCATGTGGACGTCCTCGTCGCGCTCGTCCCAGGCGAAGGTGCCCTCCCTAATCTGCGTGCGGATGCGCCCGAGGCCCGCCTCGATGTCGTCGAAGTCCTGCTCGGAGATGATGCCCTGCTCGGACAGCATGCGCGCATGCGCGATCGAGCCCGCGATGTCATGCTCCGCCATGACCTTGTCCGTCTCGAGCGACGCACCCCACTTGAGCGCGTACTCGTTGGTTGCCTCCTCGAACCTGCCCGACCAGAGCGCCATGGGAACCTCCCGGATGAGAAACGGCGCGCACGGATGGCCGCACGCGCCGACGTGTCTGATGCAATCCTACCGCATGGGCGGCAGGCGCGGGACGCTGCGCCCCTAGTTGATGGGCTGCAGGCCGCTGCCCGGACCCTGCACGCGCGACCAGATGCGCGACGGCAGGCTGTGGAGCTCGATGAAACCGCGCGAGGCGCTGTGGTCGAACTGGTCGCCCTCGTCGTAGGTGGCGAGGTTGTAGTCGTAGAGGCTGTAGGTGGAGCGCAGGCCGTCCACGAAGATGCCGCCCTTGCAGAGCTTGATGCGCACCTCGCCGGTCACGAACTTCTGCGTGTAGGCGTTGTAGGCGTCGATGGCGTTGCGGCTCTGCGAGAACCACATGCCGCGGTAGACGAGCGACGCCCACTCCACGTCGAGCTTCGCCTTCTGCTTGAGGGTCTCCGCGTCGAGGCAGAGCATCTCGAGGGCCTGGTGGGCGGTGATGAGCAGCAGGGCGCCGGGGCACTCGTAGCACTCGCGGCTCTTGATGCCCACGACGCGGTCCTCGATCATGTCGATGCGGCCGTAGCCGTTGCGGCCGGCGATCTCGTTGGCCTTGAGGATGACGTCGAGCAGGCTCATCTCGACGCCGTTGACCGAGCAGGGCACGCCGCCCTTGAAGCCGATGACGACGGTCTCTGGATCGTTGGGGCACTCCTCGGGGTTCTTGGTCATCGTCCAGATGTCCGAGGGGGGCGTGTTCCACGTGTCCTCGAGCACGCCGCACTCGATGGCGCGGCCCCAGAGGTTGTCGTCGATCGAGTAGGGCTTCTTGTGGGTGGTGGGCACGGGCACGCCGTTGGCCTCGGCCCAGACCATCTCCTCGTCGCGGGTCTTGAGGTCCCACTCGCGGACGGGCGCGATGAGCTTGAGCGTGGGGTCGAGCGCCTGGATGGAGGTCTCGAAGCGCACCTGGTCGTTGCCCTTGCCGGTGCAGCCGTGGGCGACGTACTGCGCACCGTACTCGTGGGCGATGTCCACGAGGTGCTTCGAGATGAGCGGGCGGGAGAGGGCGGAGAGCAGCGGGTAGATGCCCTCGTACTTGCCGTTCGCCCAGATCGCCTTGGAGAGGATCTTCTCGGCGTACTCCTCGCGCATGTCGACCGCCTCGGAGACGATGGCGCCCATGTCGAGGGCCTTCTGCTTGATGGGTCCGAGGTCGCGCTCGTCCTGGCCGACGTTGCCGCAGATCGCGATGACGTCCATGCCGCGCTCGACCTGGAGCCACTTCACGATGACCGACGTGTCGAGTCCGCCCGAATACGCGAGGACGACCTTATCCTTTGCCATGATGCACCTTCAATCTTTTTGCCGTGCAATTTCGTGTGAATGCATGTTACTCCATCCAATATGCATGTATTGAGGAAATACACGCAGTTTCTATACATGAAACATTTCACGATTCGAATCTCCACACGATGTCAACCGCCGATTGACCGCAGCGCGGCGCGCGCGGCCTATCTTGATGGTGCCCCGGAGGATGACCGAAGAGAAGGAGCACACCATGAACAAGGATCTCACCGAGCTGGTCTTCATCGTCGACCGCAGCGGGTCGATGGGCGGCCTCGAGAGCGACACGATCGGCGGCATCAACGCGACGCTCGCGAAGAACCGCGCGCTCGAGGGCGATGCGAACGTCTCGATCGTGCTGTTCGACACGACCGTCGACGTGATCGTCGACCGCAAGCCGATCGCCGAGGTCGCGGACCTCACCGCGAAGGACTACCAGGTGCGCGGCTGCACGGCGCTGCTCGACGCGGTGGGCGACTCGATCAAGCACATCAAGCGCGTGCAGGGCTACATGCCCGAGGAGTACAAGGCCGGACGCGTGATCTTCGTCATCACGACCGACGGCCTCGAGAACGCGAGCTCCCGCTACAGCTACGCCGACGTCAAGAAAGCGATCGAGGCACGGACCGAGGAGGGCTGGGAGTTCATCTTCCTCGGCGCCAACATCGACGCCGTGGGCGAGGCCGGGCGTCTGGGCATCAACGCCGACCGCGCGGCGACCTATCTGGCCGACAGCGAGGGCAGCACGGTCATGTACGACGCGATCGCCGAGGCGACCTGCAGCATGCGCTCGGCGCCGCAGGGCATGCCCATCAGCGGGAACTGGAAGGAGAAGGTCGAGCGCGACACGGCCAAGCGCGGCCTGTTCAGGCGCCGCTAGCGTACAATAGGCGCAGGTAGAACGCGGGAACGGAGGCGGAGATGCTCGGATTCAGGAGAAAGCGGCTCGACAGCGACCTGATCGGGAGGATCTCCGCCTTCATCGACCGCACCTTCATCGACGAGGACGCCGTCGCCGCTGCCGTCGAGCTGAGCGCTGCTCGGGAGGATGTCCCCGCGGCGGAGCACGCCTTCCCGCAGGTGGCGGAGGAGTCCTTCTGCGCGCCGTCTGCGGAGGACTACGGGAATTACTCCGCGCCGTCCATGTCCGGGTACGCTGCGCCGCCGACGCCGGCGAAGCAGATGGCGGCTCCATCGGCGCCGATGCCGCAGCGGACGACGCCCCTCGAGACGATGGGCGGATTCCCCAGGATGCGCGCATCCTCGAAGGCTGAGAAGCCGAGCCTCGCCGCGTGGCTCGACCAGCTCGACGAGCCCTTCTCGACCACGCTCCTCGAGCTCATCGACCGCAAGGGCATGACCGACGTGCAGGTGTACAAGCGCGCGCACATGAGCCGCCAGCTCTTCTCGCGCATCCGCAGCGACGCGGACTACCGGCCGGCGAAGAAGACGGTGCTCGCGCTCGCCATCGCGCTCAAGCTCTCGCTCGACGAGACGAAAAGCCTGCTCGAGCGCGCCGGCTTCGCCCTCTCGCATGCGAGCAAGCGCGATGTCATCGTGGAGTTTTTCATCAGGAACGGCGACTACGATCTCTTCGCCGTGAACGAGGCGCTCTACGAGTTCGACCAGCCCCTCCTCTAACCTGCAATATGGGACGGTTCCTTTTTCGCGGTTTTCCGCGCTGCGCTTTCGGGACGGTTCCTTTTTCGCGGTTTTCCGCGCTTTCGGGACGGTTCCTTTTTCGCGGTTTTCCGCGCTTTCGGGACGGTTCCTTTTTCGCGGAAAACCGCGAAAAAGGAACCGTCCCGAAAACCGGTACCGAAAACCGGTATCAATAACGCTCGATGCCGTCTCGCGAGACGCGGGCGTAGAAATGCCTTCGCTCACCGGGCATCTCATCGCGGATGTCGTAGGCGTCGAGCAGCACCCGCTCGCCATCGTCGAGCAGATCCTCGCGGGCAGCATACAGCGTGGCGATGACGTCGCCCTCCGCAACCGCATCGCCCGTCTTCCGTGCGAGCACGATGCCGGCAGCGTAGTCGATGCCGTCCTCCTTTTTGGCGCGGCCCGCTCCGAGGATGACCGACGCCGTTCCCACGCGCTCGGTATCCATCTCCCAGACGAATCCGCCGCGCGGAGCGCGGACAACGCGCGAGCAGGCCGCCTGCGGGAGCAACGCAGGGTCGTCGAGGGCAGCCGCCTCCCCTCCGAGAGCAGCGACGATCTCGCGGAACTTGGCGAACGCGCTGCCGTCGGAGATGCTCGCAGCAGCAAGGACGCGGCACTCGTCGAGCGTCCCCTTGCCGCCGAGCTCGGCCATGTTCGCCGCAAGCTCGAGGCAGACCTCGGTCACGTCTGCAGGTCCCCTCCCCTGCAGCACGTCGCAGGCCTCGCGCACCTCGAGCGCATTGCCCACACAGGCGCCGAGCGGCACGCCCATATCGGTGATGAGCGCCACCGTGGTGCGGCCCACGTTCTCGCCGATCTCGACCATCTGGCGCGAAAGCTCGATGGCATCGTCGACCGACTTCATGAAGGCGCCGTTGCCGCAGGTAACCTCGAGCAGGATGCGGTCGGCGCCCGCGGCGATCTTCTTGCTCATGACGCTCGACGCGATGAGCGGCATGCTGTTCACCGTAGCCGTTACGTCGCGCAAGGCGTAGAACTTCTTGTCGGCGGGGTCGAGATTGCCCGACTGGCCGACCACGACGCCTCCCGCCGTGCGCGCGATCTCGAGGAAGCGCTCGCGGCTCGGGGCGACATCGATCCCGGGAATCGACTCCATCTTGTCGACGGTGCCGCCTGTGTGGCCGAGTCCTCGACCGGTGATCTTGGCCACGGGCACGCCGAGCGAAGCGACGATCGGGACCACGACGAGCGTGGTCTTGTCGCCCACCCCGCCCGTTGAGTGCTTGTCGACCTTGATGCCGGAAATCGAGGAGAGGTCGAGCATATCGCCCGAGCGCGCCATCGCCATGGTGAGATGGGCGGTCTCCCGCGCATCCATGCCCTGGAAGAAGATGGCCATGAACAGGGCGGACGCCTGATAGTCGGGGATGTCGCCCGCCACGTAGCCGGAGACGAAGAAGTCAATCTCCTCGTCGGCGAGGGCGGCTCCGTCGCGCTTCTTCTCGATGATGTCGTACATGCGCATATCGTTTTCCTCCTCGACGATCGGTCTGCGAACTGCGTTTGGAACGGTTCTTTTCGCCGTTTTCCCTGAAATTGGAACCGTCCCAAAAGCGCGGAAAACCGCGAAAAAGGAACCGTCCCCAATTGCAGGTCAGGAGAGGTTCTCGGGTCCGAAGCCCTGGGGTAGCAGCTCGCCCAGCGTGGTGGTGCGAAGGCTGCCGTCGGGTGATGCGAGGATGACGCGGAACCCGTCGGAGCAGAACTCGCGGAGAACCTGCCGGCACACGCCGCAGGGCGGGGTGTAGGGTGCGATCCCCTCCCCTGCCGGTCCTCCCACGACCGCAAGCGCCTCGAAGGAGCGCACGCCCTCGCTCACGGCCTTGAACAGCGCCACCCGCTCGGCGCAGACCGTCGGGCCGAACGCCGCGTTCTCGATGTTGCAGCCCTGCCACACGCGGCCGTCGGCGTCGAGCAGCGCCGCACCCACGGAGAAGCCCGAATACGGTGCATACGCCCTGCCGCGCGCCGCGCACGCGAGCCCGACGAGCTGCCTGTCGTCCATCGCCGCCGCCCTATCCGACCGTGACCGCGGTGGCGAGCGCCACGCGCATCATGTCGTCGAGGCTGGTCTCGCGCTCCTCGGCGCTCATCTCGCCCGACGCCGCGGTGTGGATGAGGTCGGAGATCGTGAACATCCCGAGAGCGCGCTTGCCGTGCTCGGCGGCGATCATGTAGAGCGCGGCCGCCTCCATCTCCACGGCGAGCACGCCCATGCTCTGCCAGCGCGCGGCGGCATCCGCATCGGCGGCGGCGTGGTAGAAGTGGTCGGAGGAGATGACGTTGCCCACGAGCGTGTTCACGCCCTGCTCGGCAGCGATGCCCGCGGCGGTCGAGAGCAGGCCGAAATCGGCGATCGGCGCGAAGGTGCCCGGAAGATGGTACATGGCGCCGAAGTTCGAATCGGTGCAGGCAGCCTGGGCGATCACGAGGTCGCGCAGGCGCGTGCGCGGATCGAGGCCGCCCGCGCTGCCGATACGGATGATGGCGTCCACGTCGTAGAAGGCGTAGAGCTCGTGCGCGTAGATGCCGATGGAGGGAATGCCCATGCCGCTGCCCATGACCGAGACGGGCACGCCCCGATAGGTGCCCGTGTAGCCGAACATGTTGCGTACGGCGTTGAACTGGACGGCGTCATCGAGGTAGCGCTCGGCTACCACCTTGGCGCGCAGCGGGTCTCCCGGCATGAGGACGACCTTCGCGATCTGGCCCTTCTCGGCAGCGTTGTGGGGAGTCGGCATGATCTACACCTCCATGATCTCGGACAGGCGGGACGTTCCGTGCTCGAGGGGCGCGAGCCCCAGGTAGTCGAGGATGGTCGCGGACATGTCGGCGAACGTGGGCAGCGTCCCCAGGTTCGCGCCCGGGCGCACGCGCTTGCCCGCGGTGAGCCAGAACACGTACTCGCGGGAGTGGTCGGTGGACGGCGTGACGGGATCGCATCCATGGTCTGCCGTGATCATGAGCAGGTCATCGTCGCGCAACTTTGCGAGCAGCTCGGGCAGCTTGGCATCGAACGCGGAGATCGCCTTGGCGTAGCCCTCGGCGTCGTTGCGGTGCCCATAGACCGAGTCGGTGTCGACGAGGTTGGTGAAGCAGAGGCCCTCGAAATCGCGGTCCATCCACGCGAGGGTCTTGGCGATCCCGTCGGCATTGTCGTCGGTGTGGACGTGGTCGGTCATGCCCCGATGCGCGAAGATGTCCCAGATCTTGCCCACGGCGAGCACATCCATGCCGGCACCCGCGATGGCGTCGAGCATGGTGGTGCCGGTGGGCGGCAGCGAGAAGTCCTGGCGGTTCGCCGTGCGCTTGAAGCTCGGCCACTCGCCCACGAACGGGCGCGCGATCACGCGGCCCACGCCATGCTCGCCCGTGAGGATCTCGCGGGCGATGCGGCAGTAGCCGTAGAGCTCCTCGGGCGGCACGACGCACTCGTGCGCGGCGATCTGGAAGACCGAGTCGGCCGAGGTGTAGACGATGAGGTCGCCAGTCTCGAGATGCTGGCGTCCATAGTCGTAGATGACCTCGGTGCCCGAGTAGGGGCGGTTGCAGAGCACGCCGCGGCCGGTGCGGCGCGCGAACTCGTCGATGACCTCGGGCGGGAAGCCCTCGGGGTACGTGGGGAAGAGCTCGGGCGAGACGACGCCGGCGATCTCCCAGTGCCCGACCGTGGTGTCCTTGCCCTTGGATTCCTCGGCCATGCGCGCGAAGGCGCCGGCCGTCTCCTCAAGGGGCGCGAGGTCGACGTCGTAGGGCGAATCGAGCGCGCCGTCGATGTTGAGAAGCCCGAGCTTGGCGAGGTTGGGGATGTCGAGGTAGGGCGTGGTCGCACAGGCGCAGAGAGTGTTGGAGCCCTCGTCGCCGTAGACGGCGGCATCGGGCATCTCGCCGATGCCGAAACTGTCGAGCACGATCACGAAGACGCGTTTTGCCATAAGAAGAACCTCATCTGACGAGATTGCGGCTAAGGCGAATGATACCCGAACGGGCTCGAACGCGGTTGCGAGGCTATAATGCAATGGTTCACTGCAAACCGCCGCCGGATGCGAGGTTGCCACACCATGGAGATCGTCAAGGGACTCGCTCTGCTCGTCATCGGCTTCATGCTGCTCGTGAAGGGCGCCGACGTGTTCGTCGACGGAGCGAGCGGCCTCGCGAAGCTGCTCGGCGTACCGCCGCTGGTCGTGGGCCTCACCGTCGTGGCCATGGGCACGAGCGCGCCCGAAGCGGCCGTCTCCATCTCATCGGGTCTCAAGGATGTCACCGGCATCGCCGTCGGCAACGTCCTCGGATCGAACCTCATGAACGTCCTCGTGATCCTCGGGCTCACGGCGGTCATCGTGGAAATCCCCATCCAAGCGTCGACGTTCAGGATCGAGATCCCCTTCACCATCGGCATCACGGTGCTTCTGCTCATCCTCGGCATCCCCGACGGCCTCATTTCCCGCTTCGATGCGGCCATCCTGCTCATCTTCTTCATCGCGTACCTCGCCTACACCGTCGTGCTCGGCCTGCGCGAAGGCGGCGAGGAGGAGGCCGACGAGCGGCATCCCCTTTGGAAGCTCATCGTCTTCCTCGTGGTCGGCTCGGCCTGCATCGTCATCGGATCGAACTTCGTGGTCGACGGCGCCACCGACATCGCCCGCGCGTTCGGTGTCTCGGAGCGCGTCATCGGCCTCACGATCGTCGCCCTCGGCACCTCGCTGCCCGAGCTCGTGACCTCGGTCACCGCCGCCACGCGCAAGGAGGCCGACATCGCCATCGGCAACATCGTGGGCAGCAACATCTTCAACGTGCTCTTCGTGCTCGGCCTTGCGGGCGTCCTGAACCCCATCCCCTTCGAGCGGGAATTCATCGTCGACGGCGTGCTCGCGGTGCTCTCCGTGGTGCTGCTCTGGGTCGCCTGCGCACGCACACGGTCGCTGAGGCGCCCCTGGGGAGCCGTCATGCTGCTGTCCTATGCCGCTTATCTGGGGTATCTGCTGCTCTTCTAGCAGCGCCTCGGGCCTTCAGGCTCCGATTCTCATGATCAGATCGTGCGCGTCGCGCGGGCCCACCACGGGCTTGCGGCGGCGATGCGCTCTGCATCGGAAGCCGTCGCGCAGATGGCGAACGAGCAGGAGCCCGAACCCGTGACCTGGGCGCCGAGCACCCCGTCCTGCGCGCGCAGCCACGCGAGGCACTCCCCCACCTCGGGCGCGAGCTCGATGGCTGCCGGCGCGAGGTTGTTCGCGAGATGCGCCGCAATCGCCGGGATGTCGCCGGCGTCGAGGGCCGCAGCAAGATCGGAGGGATCCGCCGGCTCCACGGGATGCTCGTCGAAGGCGCGGTAAGCCTCGACGGTCGACACGCCGACCTCGGGCTTGACCAGCGCGATCTCCATGGAGACGTGCGGGAACGTCCGCTCGAGCACATCGCCCACGCCGCCGAGCAACGCGGGGCTGCCCTGGAGGAAGAACGCGACATCCGCGCCGAGGGACTGCGCGATGGCGACGAGGCGCTTGTCGTCGGAGGGAACGTCGGCGATGCGCGCGAGCTCGCGCAGGACCGCGCCCGCATCCGCCGACGAGCTTCCGAGACCAGCAGAGCCCGGGGTGAGGCGGGTGACGGAGGCGCGCCAGCTGCAGCCGGGGGTGAACGTGCGCTCGAACGCGTCGACCGCACGGTAGACGACGGACTTCTCGGCAGGGATGCTCAGCGCGGGCTCGAAGACCGCCTCGGGTGCCTCGGCACGCTCGATGGCGAGCCCGTTGCCGAGCTCGAGGGGAATCATGATGGAGTCTGCGCGGTGGTAGCCCCGCTCATCGCGGCCGGGATGGATGCCCAGATGGAGGTTGACCTTCGCAGGGGCCAGCAGCGCGGGCGCGTCCTTGTGGGCGGAGGGCGCCACGGCGGGCACTAGTCCTCGTCGTCGAAGTCGTCGCCGTCGTCGTAGCCGTCGTCCAGCTGGGCGTCAGCCGGCGCGAAGTTGAGGATGCGCTCTCCGGTGTCGGTGTCGTAGAGCTCGACGGTGCCCGTGAGGACGTCGACGTACTGGTAGGACTGGCGCGACTTCCTGCCGCGACGCTCCTCGACCTCGACGACGAAGAGCGAGGGATGCGCCATCACGAGGGTGCCCGTGCGCTCGACGATGCGGGAGCGGCCCATGTTGGCGCGCACCTTGAGGCGCTCGCCTTGCAGGCGCATGAGCTCGTCGCGAATGGTATCGATCCTGTTGACAGGAGGGATGTCGTTCTCCATGGAAACCTCCATACATCACACCGCCGATGCGGTGCGAATAGCGTTCACGAAGGCACAGTTTACTATCCTCGGACACGGTTTTTCAAGGTCTGCACGGAGAAACTACCAGCAAGAGGAAAGGCGCCGACGGCGGCAATGCCATCGGCGCCCGTTGCGGTCTTTGTGGAGCATCTAGCAGAGCGAGCACGCAGCCTCGTCGGCGATCACGGTGCAGTTGGGGTGCAGCTGCAGGATCGAGGCGGGCACCTTGGGCGTGATGAGGCCGAAGACCATGTCGTGCACGGCCTGGGCCTTATCGGCGCCGCTCGCGAGCACGAGGATGCGGCGGGCGAGCATGATGGTCTGGATGCCCATCGACATAGCCTGGCGCGGCACGTCGTCGATGCTGTCGAACAGGCGGCTGTTAGCCTCGATGGTGCTCTCGGTGAGATCGACCACGTGCGTGCCGCGCGCGAAATGGTCGTCGGGCTCGTTGAAGCCGATGTGGCCGTTGCGGCCGATGCCGAGAAGCTGCAGGTCGGGATAGCCGGCAGCGGCGACCATGCGGTCGTACTCCTCGCAGGCAGCCGCGGGATCATCGGCGGCGCCATCGGGCACGTGGGTGTTGGCGATGTCGATGTCGACCAGGTCGAAGAAGTACTTCCTCATGAAGTAGTGGTAGCTCTGCGGATGGTCGTCGGAGAGGCCCACGTACTCGTCGAGGTTGTAGGAGGAGCAACGTGCGAAGCTGCAGTCACCCTTCTTCTGCCACTCGGCGAGCTGCGCGTACGTGCCCTTGGGCGTATCGCCCGTGGCAAGGCCGAGAATCGTATCAGGATGCAGGATGACCTGCGCTGAGATGATGTTGGCTGCCTTGCGGCTCATATCGGTGTAGTCTTTGGCACGAACAAGTTCCATGGATAACCTCCCCGTTCGACGTGGTGCTTCCTTCCTGTCCCACAAGTATACCGCGTCCCCTCGGGTGGGAATCGGATGCTCCGCTGTACGGAATCCCCATCGGGTCGTCGGATGCAACCTGGCAGCGAGCTCAGGCGCCCAGCTTGGACGCGAGGTCCACGAGGGCGTGGAACCGATGCGAGATCGTGTTCTTCTCGGCGAGCTCGAGCTGCGCCATCGTGCGTCCGGGCGTGTCGTCGGGAAGGAACAGCGGATCGTAGCCGAAGCCGTTCGTGCCGACCGGCGTGTAGCCGATGCGGCCCTCGCAGTCGCCCTCGCCCGAGAGCACGCTGCCATCGGCGTAGGCGAGCACGACCGAGGAATGGAAGCGCGCCGTGCGTTCGGGCTCGGGCACATCGGCCATCTCGCGCATGAGCTTCTCGTTGTTGGCATCGTCGGCGCCGTGCTCGCCCGCCCAGCGCGCGGACCAGACGCCGGGCGCGCCGCCGAGCGCGTCCACGCACAGACCCGAGTCATCGGCGACCGCCATCGCGAGGCCCGTGCACGCGAGGGCGTAGCGCGCCTTGATGAGCGCGTTGTCGAAGAAGGTCTCTCCGTCCTCAACGGCATCGGGGAAGTCGCCGAGCTCGCCGAGGGCGACGAAGCGCACCTCGGGCAGCACCTTCCCGAGGATCTCCTCGATCTCCACGACCTTATGGGCGTTGCCGGTCGAGACCACGATGGTCTTGGCGGGGTCGAGCGTCGAGATGTCGATGAATGCCATGGGATCCCCCTAACCGCGGAAGCCGGTGACGTTGTTCTGGAGTGCGAGCAGCTCCTCGATCGCAGCGCCGCCCATGTCGAGCAGGGCGTCGAGCTCGGCGCGCGAGAAGAAGCTGCGCTCGCCGGTGCCCTGGAGCTCCACGATGCGGCCGCCCGAGGAGGCGACGAGGTTCATGTCGACATCGGCGGCGCTGTCCTCGCGGTAATCGAGGTCGAGCAGCGGCACGCCCCCGACCAGCCCGAACGAGACTGCTGCCACCTGATCGGTGAGCGGCAGGCGCTTGATGCGGTCGGCCTCGACCTCGCGCATGAGCGCGTCGTGCAGCGCCACCCACGCGCCGGTGATCGACGCCGTGCGCGTGCCACCGTCCGCCTGGATGACGTCGCAGTCGATCGTGACGGTGTACTCGCCGAGCCGCTTCATGTCGGTGACCGCGCGCAGCGACCTCCCGATCAGGCGCTCGATCTCCATCGAGCGGCCCTTGCGGCCCTTCTGCTCGCGCGGGGTACGGTGCGCCGTCGAGGCGGGGAGCATCGCATACTCGGCCGTGACCCATCCCGCATGGCTGTTCTTGCGCCACGCGGGCACGCCCTCCTCCACCGTGGCGGTGCAGAGCACGCGCGTGTCGCCGAACTCGGCAAGGCACGAGCCGTGGGCGTTCTTCATGACGTTGCGCGTGAGCTTGACGGGGCGCATCCCGTCGTTCGCGCGGCCGAATGAGCGTGCGGAATCGGGCATGGTCGATCCTTTCGCAGGGTTTTGCAGCCCTTCTATCCTACTTCAACCGCGCTTATCCCGTGCCCAGGGGTGCCGTGCCCGTCGAGGTCGGCAAAAAGAGACAAAAAAAGCCCGAATCTGTCCGTTTTTGCCGACTTCGGCTGGCCAAACCGCAACGAGACGCTCATGCCACAGCGAAAGCCCCGGGCTTCTAAGGTTTCCGGGGCTCGTGATTCGCTGTGCGCCAGATCGTGGCACGTATTGGATTGTTCGTACACGGTGGAACTCAGGGACCGTGCTACTCCTCAACCAGCTCGAACATATCAGGGCCGACGCCGCATACTTCGCAGACGAAATCCTCGGGGAGCTCGGGGGAATCGCTCTCGTATTCCCAACCGCAGACGGTGCAACGGAACGTGTACGTCTTCTCTTCACTGCCCATCGGAACCACCTCCTTATTCGAGATCCCGAGATGGGATCTATTGCTCTACTTCATTCATACCCAAACGTCGACCGCGCGTAATCCGACGCTTGTTGCAAGGTAGGAAATTAGCGGCAGACGGTAAGGCGCGGACTAGCCCTCGGGAACGTAGGCGGACGCCTTGGGCGGGGTCTTGCCCTTGAGCACCGTATGGTAGTAGCCGTAGGTCATGTGCGGGTCGTCCGAAAGCACGGCCGCATCCTTGACCTCGCCCACGAAGATCATGTGGGTGCCCACGTCGAGCGTGCCCACGACCTCGCAGGCGAGCACAGCGACGGCGTTGTCGGGCGTGTAGGGGTCGCCGAGGATGGTGCGCTCGACGGTCACGCCGTCGAACTTGTCGAAGTCGCGCGAGGTGCGGAACCCGAAGCGGCCGATGTAGGGCATGTCGGCCTTCTCGGAGACGAGCGTGAGCGCGAAGTGGCCGCTCTGCTCGATGATGCCCTCGGTGTAGTTCTGCTTGTTGACGACAGCCTGCACCTGGAGCGGCGCGCTCGTGAGCTGCAGGCCGGTGTTGATGAGGCAGGCGCTCACCGTCTCCCCCGCCTGGGTGGAGACGACGTAGAGCCCGCTCGTGAACTTGTGCAGTGCCCTGGTGTCCATTACCTGCTCCTCTCCTTGAGCGCACGCTGGATCTCGCGGTCGGTGTCGCGCTTGGCCATATCGTCGCGCTTATCGTAGAGCTTCTTGCCGCGGCAGAGGCCGATCTGGAGCTTGACGCGGTTGTGCTCGTCGAAATAGAGCATGAGCGGAACCAGGGCGACTCCCTTCAGGCGCAGCTTGCGGTCGAGGTAGTCGATCTGGTTCTTGTGGAGCAGCAGCTTGCGCTTGCGGTCGGGGTCGACGTTCCACACGGTACCGTGGCTGTACGGGTGGATGTGGACGCCGTGGAGCCACGCCTCGCGCCCGCGGATGAGGCAGAAGGCGTCGGTGATCTGGCAGGAGCGCTCGCGGAGGCTCTTGACCTCGGTGCCCGTGAGCACGAGGCCGGCCTCGAACGTCTCGTCGATGAAGTACTCGTGGCTCGCCGCGCGGTTCTTGGCGATGACATGGATGTTGGGCTTGTCCTTGCCGGTCTGCTTGGCCACGCTACTCACCGGCCTCCGTGCCGCGGATCAGCTCGAGCAGGGCGATGGCGGCGGGCTCGCCCACGAGGTCGCGGGCGCGCAGGGTGAGGCGGGTCGCCACGTCGCGCTGGCCTGCGGCCGCGGCATCGCTCGCGCACATGAGCAGGCAGATGGCGATCTCCGCATTCGCGCCGTCGGGAAGGCCCTCGGCGGCGAGAAGGTCGGTCGCCTCCCCGTCGGTCACGGCATCGGGATCGCGCTCGGTGCCGGCAGCCTGATCGAGGGCGGCTGCGAGCGCGCTGTCGTCGACGCCGAGGTTGCGGGCGGCGCGCAGGGCGGCAGCCGCGGTCCGGGGCTTCTGGCAGGCCTCGAAGTAGTTCGCGAAGGTGAGGAAGGCGCGGGACAGGTGGCGCGCATCGCTCGCGCGCTCGAACACGGTGTAGGTGAGCGCGAGGTACTCCTGCACGTCTCCCTCGACGCGGAAGAGGTCTGCGAGGTCGAGGCGGGCGCCGCAGTCCATGGGATTCCAGCGGATGGCGCGCTTCAGGGCCTCGATCGCCATGCTGTAGTCGCCGACCTTGACGTAGGCGAGCGCGAGATCGCTGTACAGGCGGTCGAGGGGTTCCTCGACATCACGCAGCTCGCGCGGGTCGTCCTCGACGCGGCGGTACGCCAGGCGGTCGAACATCGTGGGGAACGAGAACCACTGGAGCGTCTCGGTGGTGGGGCAGTTGCGGTCGACATACTCCTCGGCATCCTCGGCGAGGCGCGAGAGCAGCTCGATCGCCTGCTCGTCATGATCCTGCATGAGGTAGCCCTCGGCGCGCAGGATCTCGTCTGTCATGTTGGTCCAAGCCATGTCGCTCCTCGTGACGCGGTGTGCGGGACTCAATTATGCGCCGACTTCGAGCATCCCGCCAAGGTGAAGTCGATGCGGCCGCGCGGGATGTCGACAGACGCGATGCGCACGGCCACGCGCTTGCCGGGGCGCCAGACGGCGCCCGTCGACTCGCTCGTGAGGGTGAGGCGCTGCTCGTCGTAGCTGAACCACTCGTCGCCGAGCGCGCGGACGGGCAGGAGCCCCTCGGCGTGTGTGTCGTCGAGCACGACGAACAGGCCGTACTCCACGACGCCGCCCACGACGCCCGGAAAGCACTCCCCTATCCTTCCGGCGTAGAGCTCGGCCATCTTGATGTCGTGCGAGTCCCGCGACGCCGCATCGGCCTCGCGCTCCTGGTCGGAGCAGCTGCGGCAAATCTGCGGGAGCTGCGCGCGGATCTCGGCCTGCTCGCGCGAGGAGAGGCGCCCGGCGAGCAGGGCCTTCAGCGTGCGATGGACGATGAGGTCAGGATAGCGGCGGATGGGAGAGGTGAAGTGGCAGTACGCCGGCGCGGCGAGGGCGTAGTGGCCCTCGTTGCGGGGCAGGTAGATGGCACGCTTCTGCGCGCGGAGCAGCAGCGCCGACGCGAGCTCACCGCCCGAAACGCCCTTGGCGCGCTCGAGCACCGCCGTGGTGGCGAAGGGGTCGCCCGCGATGAGGGCAGCCGCCTCGTCGCCTTCGATGAGGCCCAGCTCCTTCAGGGGGAGGATGGTCGTCTTGAGGTCGTCGGGCGAGGGGAACTCATGCACGCGGTATGCGGACTCCGCATCGGCGTCGGCGAGCATGGCGGCGACGCTCTCGTTGGCCGCGAGCATGGCCTCCTCGATGAGGCTCGTCGCGCGGGTCTTCGAACGTACGCTGACGCCGGTCGGCGTGCCGTCCTCGGCGAGGATGACCCTGGCCTCCACGGTCTCGAACTCGATGGCCCCGCGTTCGCGGCGGAGCGCATCGCGCAGCGCGCGGATCTCGTCGAGCACGGCGATCAGCTCGCCGATCTCGGGCGTCGGAGCAGGGGCATCTCCTGCGAGCATCGCATCGACCTCGTCATAGGAGAGCCGCGCAGACGAGCGGATAGCAGAGGGGTTGGCCTCTGCCGAGACGATGCGGCCGCGTGCGTCGAGGCGCATGCGGACGCTCATCGCGAGGCGGTCCTCGTGCGGTTTGAGCGAGCAGAGCTCGTTGCAAAGCCGCTCGGGCAGCATCGGGAGCACGCGGTCGACCAAGTAGACCGAGCAGGTGCGCTGCTTGGCCTCGTTGTCGATGGCGTCGCCCCAGTGCACGTAGGACGAGACGTCGGCGATATGGACCCAGAGCTCGAAGCCGTCGGCGGTGCGCGCGGCGCCCACGGCATCGTCGAAATCGCGCGCGTCGGCGGGGTCGACCGTGATGGCGAGCAGACCGCGCAGGTCCGCCCGATCGGGCTCCGCGGCGAGCGTCCCCTCGACATCGAGCGAGAGCGCATCGGCCGCGGCGAGCGTCGCGGGCATGAACTCCGTGGGCAGGCCGTAGCTTGCGATGAGCGCCTCGATGGGAAGGTCGAGCTGGTCGCCCGCGCCCACGCGGCGCTCGATCGTGGCGACCGCCGCGCTCTTGCGCGTGGGGTACTCGACGATGCGGGCGGAGACGATGTCGCCCTCATGCACGCCGAGGCGCGCAGGCGCGGGGTCCTCGGGGAGGACGAAGAAGTCGTGGTTGAGGCGTCCATCGAGCGGGACGACGACGCCGAGCGGGTTCGCGAGCTCGTAGCGGCCGAGGAAGGTCGCGGTGGCGCGGACGGAGACGTGCTGCACGTACGCGAGCAGCTCGCCGCGGAAGTTGGAGATCGACACCTCGACGGTGTCGCCGTGCATGGCCTCGTTCGAGCCGCCGCGGCCCACGCGGAAGACGCCCTCGGGCGTCTCGACGCTGGCCTGTCCCGAGCGGACCACGCGGAAGGTGCCCGTCAGCAGCTGGCGGGCCTTCTTGCGATGCGGGATCTTTTCGCGTCTGCGTGCCATGGCTCAATCATACCCTTGCAGGGCAGGAGGAAGGCGATGGTGGGGGCGGTGGGACTCGAACCCACAATCCTTGCGGCCTCGGTTTTTAAGACCGATGCGTATGCCAATTCCGCCACGCCCCCGCGGGCATGCTTCAATCTTAGCCCTCTTCGACGAGCCGCGAGACGGCCGGCTTCCAGACGACCGGCGACATCGCCCCGCTCACGGCGGCATCGCACGCGATCGACAGGCCGAAGAGCAGGTCGCTCTCGCTCGCCTGCGCGGCATCGAAACCCGTCGACGCGAGGATCTCCGCCACCGCGACCATCCCGCCCAGGATGACGGGCGCGCGCTTCTCCTGTAGGCCCGGCAGCACCTTGCGCTTCTCCACGGGAAGGGCGGAGAGCTCCTGCTCGAGCGCGCGGATCTCGCCCGCGGTCAGCTCGTGCAGGTGGACGAACGCGGGGTTGTAGGGCTCGAGGCGCGCGGCCATCGCGACGAGGCTCGTCGCGGTCCCGCCGCACACCACCAGGCGCTCGGGCACGAGGTCGCGCGGCATGGTCGCGAGCGCGCGGTCGAACTCCCCGCGCGCGAACGCATGGGCTGCGGACAGGGTCTCGGCACCGACCGGATCGCCCTCCGGGAAGAAACGGTCGGTCACGCGCCGGCAGCCCACATCGACCGACTTCACCCAGCGCAGGTCGAGCACGCGCCCCTCGAGCTTGCCGAGCGCGAGCTCGGTGGATCCGCCGCCGTTGTCGGCCACGAGGATGGGCGTCGAGGGGAAGTCCTGCGCGACGCCGAGGAACGTGAGGGCTCCCTCGACCTCGCCCGGGATGACCTCGGGGATGATGCCGAGCGAGGAGAGCGCTGCCATGAGCTCGTCGGAGTTGCCCGCGTCGCGGGCGGCGCTCGTGAGCGTGCAGCAGAGCGCATCGCAGTCCGCCTCCTTGGCCAGCTGCGCGTACGCGCGGGCGCAGAGGAACGCGCGCTTCATGGCGTCGAGCGCGAGCATGCCCGTGGCGTCGACGTCCTGGCCGAGGTTCACGATCGTGGACTGCTTGCGCATGGAGCGCACGCGGCCGTCCGCCACGTCGGCGATGGCCAGGCGCATGGTGAAGGTGCCGATGTCTATGGCTGCGACGCGGCTCATGCGTCTTCCTTGTAGAAGAAGACGAAATCGCCCACGTGGATGAACCAGGGAAGCTCGGATTCGGCTTCCTCGTCTTCGGGTTCCTCGGCCGGCTCCCCCTCGAGGCCCTCGACCTTCACGCTCGTCTCGCCGGGCATGACGTAGCCGCGCTTGCGCGCCGCGTCCTCGATGCCCTCGCGGGTCATGAGGCGGTCGACCTCCTCGCTGAGCTCCTGGTTCTCATCGGCGAGCGTGTCGTAGCGCTGCTGGAGCACGTAGCCGGTGCGCCACGCGATGTAGAGGTCGCGCGTGGGGCGGTACAGCATGATGAGGATGGCTGCGACGATGACGAGGGCGATCACGAGCTTGCGGCGGAACTCCGGGTCGGGAGCGCGCTTGACCTTCTCGCGCTTGGTGGCGCGGGCGGCCTTGCTGCGGCTCGATGCGGCGGCCTCGGGTGCCTTCTTCTCGGCATCCGCCTTCTCGACGCCGTTCTTCTCGGCGGTCTTCTTCTCGGTGGTCTCCGTGCTCATGCCCTTGCTTCGTCTGATGGTCGTTTGCGGCTACACAAGGTTATACCACGGATGGCCCCTGCCCTGATGCAGGCGCGGACGATTCCAGCTCCTTCGCACGATTCCACAGAATGTTGAGGTCCTCGGTCGAGTACGACTCGATCTCGCGGCCGTCGGCGGCAGCCATCCGCTCCATCGCGCTCCATCTGCGGCGGAACTTGGCGTTGGATGCGGCGAGCGCCTCTTCGGCGTCTATCCCCTCGTGGCGCGCGACGTTGACGAGGGCGAAGAGCATGTCGCCGAACTCCATCGCACGCGCCTCGCTGCCCGGCTCCTCCGCACGGAACTCGGCGCGCTCGCTCGCGAACTGGTCCCACACGTCGTCGACGGAATCCCACTCGAAGCCCGCCTTGGCTGCGCGCTTGGAGATCTTCTGGCACTGCATGAGCGCGGGGAACGACCACGGCACGGAGTCGAGCAGGCCCTTGGGCTCGAAGCCGTCTGCGCGCTCCTGCTTCTTGACGTCATCCCAGATGTCGAGCACCTTGCCCTCGCTGTCCACGGCGCCGAACTCCGCGGGGTCGCCGAAGATGTGCGGATGGCGGCGCACGAGCTTCTCGTTGATGCCGCGGCAGACGTCGTCGATCGTGAACGACGCCTCGTCGGCTCCGATCTGCGCCTGGAGCAGGATCTGCTCGAGCATGTCGCCGAGCTCCTCGACGAGATGCGCGTCGCTGCCCTCGCGGATGGCCTCGACGGCCTCATAGGTCTCCTCGACCATGTTCTCTGTGATGCTGCCATGCGTCTGGGCCTTGTCCCACGGGCAGCCGTCGGGCTGGCGGAGGCGCCACATGGTGCGCACGAGCCGGTCGAATTCGGGATGGGTCGCCGGCGCGCCGTCGCGGCCGGCGGTCTCGGCGTCTATGCTGCTGCAGAGCTCGGGAAGATCCACTACAGCTCCTCCGGATAGTAGAAGTTCCAGTCACGGCGGAAGTCGGTCATCATGCGCATGACGTCGACGGTGACGTCCATCTGCGCAAGGGCTTCCTCGTCGCCCGCGACGGCAGCCTCGAGGTCGGCGAGCACGTAGCAGAGGGCAAGCGGGCGCTCGCCGGCGCGGAAGGTCTCGACCTCGCCGGACTCGGTCCACACGATGGTCGCCTCGTCGGCGCGCGGATACTCGATGATCTCGATGTAGGCCTTGTCGGCGGAGATGACCGCGCGCTTGGGCTGCTTTGAGTGGAGCGAGAGCGAGATGACGCCCATCTGCCCCTCGGCGTTGCGCAGAAGCAGGCCGCTCGTCATATCGACGCCGGTGGGCGCGGGATTCATCATCGAGAGGTGCTCGTTGGGCGTGCTCTCCATGAAGAGGCGCATGAGGGTCAGCGAGTAGATGCCGATATCGAGCATGGCGCCGCCTGCCAGGTTGGGGTTGAAGAAGCGGTTGCGCTCTTCATACTCCTTGAAGCTGCCGAAGTTCTCCTGGACGAGGTTCACGGTGCCGAAGTCGCCTGCCTTGGTGCGCTTCACGAGCTCCTTGTAGAGCGGCATGTGGAGCTCGGTGCAGGCGTCCATGAGCACGACGTTGTTCTCGCGGGCCAGCGCGATGGCCTCGTCGAGCTCGTCGGAGTTCAGGGTGATAGCCTTCTCGCACATCACGTGCTTGCCCGCAGCGAGGGCTTTGCGCAGGTAGGTGATGTGGGTGTTGTGCGGCGTGGTGATGTAGACGGCGTCGATGTCGGGGTCGGCGAACAGATCGTCGATCTCGTCGTAGACCTTGGGGATGCCGTACTTCTCGGCATAGGCGACCGCCTTGTCGTGCGTGCGGTTGGCGACGCCGTCGATGATGCGCCCCTGCAGCTGGAGCGCCTGCGCCATCTGGTTGGCGATGACGCCGCAGCCGAGCACACCCCAGCGGAGCTTCGGTGCGGTTCCCACGGTGATGGTCTGGTCGGTCATGCCATCTCCCCTCGTCGAAATCTCGTAACTGCCTTCATTATACGGGCGAAGGGGGCGCGGCGACAATTCGCTGTTCCAAACGCCTTTGACCAGCCTCGGGCAAACCAAAATGTCCCTGATGATGCAGCTTTCTGCTCAGAAGATGTTGCAGGTCAAATCTCATTCAGAATATCTGCATTTTCTTGCTGCAATATGCATGCAGTATTCACCGAAGATGTCGTTGGACCGAAATCCTGCATCATCAGGGACATTTCGAGCATCGAAGGCTCCCCATCGGAGCCGAAACCTACTCCTCGGCCTCGTCATCGCCGCCGATCTCCTCGAGCAGACCCAGCGCGGCGGGCATGACCTCCTCCTGCGTGCGCTTGAACGGCATCGTGACCTTGCCCGACTTGGGGAAGACCAGGCCGCCCTTCTGCTTGATCTTGAACGCGGCGGTCTTGGGCACATCGAAGAGTCCCTGGTACACGAGGCGTCCGTTCGCAAGCGAGACGGACGTCGCCCCCAGGCGCTGCGCGCGGATGCGCACGCGGGCGCGGTCGAAGAGGTTCTTGCCCGCGACGGGCAGCGTACCCCAGCTGTTCTCGCAATCCTGCTCGATGGCGTTGACCTCGTCGAGCTCGGTCGCGGCGGCGAGCCTGCGGTACACGAGCACGCGCTTGTCGACCTCGGGAAGGTAGTCCTCGGAGAGGAAGAAGTCGGCGGGCAGGTTGATGGTCACCTCGGGCAGCTCGACCTCACGGGTCTCGCCGCGCGCCTCGGCGACGGCCTCGCCGAGCATCTGCGTGAACAGGTCGAAGCCGACGCCCGACAGGTTGCCGTGCTGCTCGGCGCCCATGAGCGAGCCGGCGCCGCGGATCTCGAGGTCGCGCATGGCGATGCGCATGCCGCTGCCGAGGTCCTGGTACTCGTTGATGGCGGTGAGTCGGTCGACCGCCTCGGGCGTGAGCGGCAGCTCGGGCGGGAACATGAAGAAGGCGTACGCCTGCTCGCGCCCGCGGCCCACGCGGCCCTTGAGCTGGTAGAGCTGCGCGAGGCCCAACCGCTGCGAGTCCTCGATGATCAGCGTGTTCGTGATGGGGTTGTCGATGCCGCTCTCGATGATCGTCGTCGCCACGAGCACGTCGATCTCGTGCTCCTGGAAGCGCATCATCACATCCTCGGCCTCGCGCGCGCCCATCTGGCCGTGCGCCACGCCGATGCGCGCCTCGGGTGCGGCCTCGAGCACGCGCTCGACTGCCTCGTCGATGGTGTGGACGCGGTTGCTGACGTAGTACACCTGCCCCTTGCGCGCGAGCTCCTCGCGGATGGCCGTCGAGACGATATCGGGGTCGTACTCCCCCACCGTCACCTTGACGGGCTTGCGTCCCGGCGGCGGCGTCATGATGAGCGACATGTCGCGCACGCCCGACACCGCCATCTGCATGGTGCGCGGGATGGGCGTCGCCGAGAGCGTGAGCACGTCGACCTGCTCGCGCATGTTCTTGAGCTGCTCCTTGTGGCCCACGCCGAAGCGCTGCTCCTCGTCGATGATGACGAGCCCCAGGTCGTAGGGGTTGACGTCGGACGAGAGCAGCCGGTGCGTGCCGATGAGCACGTCGACGTCGCCTGCGGCGAAATCAGCGAGCGCGCGGCGCTGGCGTGCCGGCGTGACGAAGCGCGAGAGCACAGCGACCTTGAGGCCGAAGGGTGTGAACCGATCGAAGAAGGTCTGGAAGTGCTGCTCGGCGAGGATCGTCGTGGGGCAGAGCACCATGACCTGCTTGCCATCCTGGCAGCACTTGAACGCGGCGCGCAGGGCGACCTCGGTCTTGCCGAACCCCACGTCGCCGCAGAGCAGGCGGTCCATCGGGCGGTCTGCCTCCATGTCCACCTTGATGTCGGCGAGCGCCGCGGCCTGGTCTGGCGTGAGCTCGTAGCGGAAGCTCGCCTCCATCTCCTCCTGCGCGGGCGTGTCGGGAGCGAAGGCGTAGCCGGCGACCGACGAGCGGCGCGTGTAGAGATCGACCAGATCGAACGCGAGCTTCTTGGCGCTCTTGCGCGCCTTGCCCGTGGCGCGCGACCAGTCGGCGGTGTTGAGGCGCGTGAGGCGCGGCGCGGACCCGTCGGGACCGACGTAGCGCGTGATGCGGTCGACCTGCTCGAGCGGCACGTAGAGCTTGTCGCCCTCGGCGTACTCCAGCAGGAAGTAGTCGCGCTCGCGGCCCGCAACCTCCTGGCGCACGATGTCGGCGAACAGCGCGATGCCGTGCGTCGCGTGGACCACGTAGTCCCCGGGCTTGAACGGGAAGGTCACGGAGGTGGGGTCGATGCGGCGACCCTTGCGGCGGCTCTTGGCGCTGCGCGCGGTGAGGTCGGAGACCGACAGGACCGCGAGGCGCGCCTCGGGGATCACGATGCCCGCGGGGACGGGCGCGTCGAAGAAGGTGACGATGCCGCCCTCGAGCGGACGGGTGCCCGCAGAGGCGCCGAGCATCTCGCAGAACGGGATGTTCTCATCCGAGAAGCGCAGCTCGAGCGACTCGCGCGCGGCGCGGTCGGGGACGGCGAACAGCACCGTGCAGCGGTCGGCGATGAGCTGGCGCACACGGCCGACGAGCTTGGAGTCGGCGCCGGCGATGCTCGGCTGGCGCACGTCGAGCGCGGCGGTCGGCGCGAAGCCTGCGCGCGTGAGCGACGAGAACGACAGACGCTGCTGGCTTCCGAAATCGAGCTCGCGCGGCGGCGTGTAGAGGCCGTCGAGATCGATGCGGGCGGCGCGTGCCGCAGCAGCGATCTCGTCGTAGGATCGGGCGCAGTCGTCGAAGAGCGCACGGGGCTCGGCGAGCACCACGAGCGCGTCGGACGAGATGTGCTCGAGCGGCGAGGAGGTCTTCCCGTAGAGGACCGGCAGGTAGCGCTCGAGCGCGGGGCTGGCGGCGCGCTGGCCGATGAGCTCGAGGTCCGCGGCGATATCCACGTCCTCCTGCGCTGCCTTGTAGAGGATGCGCGTCGCGCGCTTCACGGTCTCGTCGGTGAGCGCCATCTCGCGGCACGGCGCGATCTCGGCCTCGGCGAGCTCGCCGATGGTCTGGCCGGTCGAGGGGACCATGCGGCGCACGCGGTCGATCTCATCGCCGAAGAACTCGATACGCACCGGCGCGGATGCCTGCGCGGGGAAGATGTCGACCGTATCGCCGTGGATGTGGAAGCTGCCGGGGGCGTCGACGGCGCCGGCATCGGTGTAGCCCATGCCCACGAGCAGGGCGCCCACGTCCTCGAAGGGCACCTCGTCGCCCACGGCGAAGGTGCTGCCCGCGAAGTAGCCGCTGCCCGTCGGGGGCACGCGGCGCAACAGCGCTCGGGCGCTCGCCACCACGACGCAGCTCTCGCCGGCGGCGAGGCGCTCGATGGCGCGGCAGCGGGCGGCGATCACGGCGTCGTCGGATGCGGAGCCCGACCACGGGTACTCGCGGCGCTCGGGGAAGCGGCACACGTTGCCGGCTCCGAGCCAGGCCGCCAGCGCGCGGGCGGCGCGGTCGGCGGTCTCCTCGCCCGAGACGATGTAGATGCAGGGGCGCGGGCTGCGCGCCCAGAGGGCGGCGAGCATGAGCTGGCGCGCGCTCTGCGCGATCGAGAGGTTCGCGTCCTCTCCCCCATCGAGGGCGCGGATCAGCGGCCTGAGCTCGGGTGTCGCGAGCAGCTGGTCGGCAACGCGGTTGATGAGCACGGTCGCACCTCCCTACGGCATGACAGCCGTCCGGAAAGAAATCCCGAACGGCGAAAAAAGCCGCCGATGAGGGCGGCTGCGGATTCATGGTGGGCGATGACGGACTCGAACCGCCGACCTTGTGCTTGTAAGGCACCTGCGCTAGCCACTGCGCCAATCGCCCGTGCAGACTGGAAGTGTACCACAGAACCGCCGAGGTCGCAGACGCATGGCGTATACTGGTGGGCATGAATACCACACTTTCACACGTCGTCGACGCGCTCGACGCCGAGAAGCTCCTTATCAGCGCCGACAACTGCACGCAGGATGCCCTCGCCTCCCCCATCAGCGGCGCCGACTGCGACTCGCGCGTGGCCGCTGCCGACCACCTCTTCATCTGCAAGGGCCAGGCCTTCCGCGCCGACTTCCTCGTCTCCGCGCTCGAGAAGGGCTGCACGGCCTACCTCTGCGGCGAGGCGCTCGCACCCGAGCTCGCCAGCCGCGCACCCGGCGTGCCCGCGCTCGTCGTCTCCGACGTGCGCCGCGCCATGGGCATCGTCTCGCCGATCGCCTGGGGCCACCCCGACCGCCAGCTCGACATCCTCGGCATCACGGGCACCAAGGGCAAGTCGACCGTGGCCTACATGCTGCGCTCGATCCTCGACGGCGACGAGGCCTACGAGCACACGGGCATCATGGGCTCGATCGACACCTTCGACGGCGTCGAGTACTTCGAGAGCCACAACACCACGCCCGAGGCGCCCGACCTGTGGCGCCATCTCGCCAACGCGCGCGACGCGGGACTCGAGCACATGGTCATGGAGGTCTCGAGCCAGGGGCTCAAGTACGACCGCGTGCTCGGCCTCGGAATCGACGTGGGCTGCTTCCTCAACATCGGCCGCGACCACATCTCCGCGATCGAGCACCCCGACTTCGAGGACTACTTCGAGAGCAAGCTCCGCATGTTCGACCAGACGCGCACCGCCGTCGTCAACCTCGACTGCGACCACGCCGACGTCATCCTCGGGCGCGCGCAGCGCTGCGAGCGCGTGATCACCTTCTCCGCCGAGACCGACGCTGCCGACGTCTGGGCGTCCGACATCTACCACTCGCTCGGCATCGTGCGCTTCACCGCACACACCCCCACATGGGAGGGCTCCGTCGCCATCCCGATGCCCGGCCTGTTCAACGTGGAGAACGCGCTGGCCGCCATCGCGATCTGCGAGGCGATCGGCGTCGACCCCGAGCAGATCATGGAGCGGTTCTACTTCGTGCGGGTACCCGGGCGCATGGAGCTGCTGCTCACGCCCGACCGCCGCGTGGTCGGCATCGTCGACTACGCCCACAATAGGCTCTCCTACCAGAAGTTCTTCTCGTCGATGAAGAAGGAGTTCGAGGGCTGGTGGATCGTCGCGGTGTTCGGCTGCCCGGGCGACAAGGCCGTCGAGCGGCGCGTCGAGCTGCCCGAGGAGGCGGCCAAGTGGTGCGACTACCTCATCTACACCGAGGAGGACCCCGCCCACGAGGATGCCGCCGACATCTGCGCCGAGATGGCGGCGAACACGCCGGCGGGCACGGACTTCGAGGTGATCGTCGACCGCGAGGCAGCCGTCACGCGCTCCGTCGAGCTCGCCTACGCGCTCGGACGCAACGCGCTCGTGTGCCTGCTCGCGAAGGGCGACGAGACGCGCCAGCACGAGGGCGACCGCTTCGTCCCCTGCCGCACCGACGGCGACATCTTCAACGAGGCCGTGAGGCGCTTCTCGGAGGGCACGGGTCTCTAGGATGAAGCAGGCACGCCCGTATCCGCAGGTCATCGTCACGCGCAAGGCCGCGCGCAGCCTCAAGGCGGGGCATCTCTGGGTGTACGCCGGCGAGGTGCTCGGCTTCGCGAACCTGCCCGACGGCTCGGAGGCGCCCGAGAACGGCTCGGTCGTCGACGTCATGGAGGAGAACGGCACCTGGCAGGGCGCCGGGCTCTATTCCGCGCTGAGCACGATCCGCGTGCGCATCGTCACGCGCAACGCCAACGACCGCATCGACGACGCCTTCTGGGAGCGCCGGATGCGCTGGGCGTGGGAGCTGAGGCGCCGCGCGATGGGCGCGGACCGCGACTGCTGCCGCGTGGTCTTCTCGGAGGCGGACGGCTTCCCCGGGCTCGTGGTCGACCGCTACCAGAACGTGCTCGTCGCGCAGGTGGGGACCTACGGCATGGAGCTCCGCCGCGAGCTGCTCTACGGCCTCGTCCTGCGCGTGCTGCGCGAGGACGGCCAGGACGTGCGCGCCCTCTTCGAGCGCTGCGATTCCCCGATGCGCGCCAAGGAGGGCCTCCCCTCCCGCGTGGGCTGGTGGGACGGCTCGCCCGAGACGCCCGAGAGCCCGCGCATCATCGTGCGCGAGAACGGCATCGCCTACGGCCTCGACCTCGAGAACAGCCAGAAGACCGGCTTCTTCCTCGACCAGAAGTACAACCGCGCCGCCGTGGCCAGGCTCGCTGCCGGCGCGCACGTGATGGACTGCTTCTGCCACGTGGGGCCGTTCGGCCTCAACGCCGCCGCGGCAGGCGCCGAATACGTGCGGTTCGTCGACGCCAGCGCGGGCGCGCTCGAGCTCGTGCGCGCGAACGCGGCGCTCAACGGCATCGATGAGGGCCGTTTCGGATGCACCTGCACCGATGCCCTCGACTACCTCGCCCGCCTCTCGCGCGACAAGGCGATGCTCCGCGCCGAGGGCGGCCCCTTCGACCTCGTGATCCTCGATCCGCCGGCCTTCGCCAAGCGCAGCCAGGACGTGCGCAACGCCTCACGCGCCTACCGGCAGATCAACGAGAGCGCGCTGAGGATGCTGCCGCGCGGCGGCTACCTCGCCACCTGCAGCTGCTCGCAGCACATGACGCGCGACCTGCTCGCCCAGGCGATCGCCGAGGCGGCGCGCAACGCGGGCGTCGGCCTGAGGCAGCTCGAGGAGCGCCAGCAGGCGCCGGACCACCCCATCCTCTGGGGCATGCCCGAGACGCACTACCTCGACTTCTTCATCTTCCAGGTGGTCTGATCCCCGAAACCGTCAGGGCCGATGCTGACCGTTCCTGCCCCTTGTGGGCGGAACCGAGCTGCTCTTGCTCCTGCGATTCGCCCGCTTCCTCCGGCCGCCGTCACCGCTCCCCTTGCGGACGAACAGCGACATGCCGATCGCACCGACCCCCACGCCCGCGGCGATGGCGGGGATGGCGAGGTTGGTGTCATCGCCCGTGGCGACGAGGACGGAGAGGACGCTGATGAGGTTCGCGAGGTTGATCATGGCGCAGCCAATCGACGGGGTGACGACCCTATCTTAGCGCAGGGGTCATCGGCGGGAGCGGAAGAACGAGCGGAGCAGCTCGGCCGACTCGTCTGCGAGAACGCCCGGCGTCACCGCGAACGCGTGGTTCAGGCGCGGGTCGGCGCTCACATCGTAGAGGGTGCCGAGGGCGCCGCCCTTGGGGTCGGATGCCCCGTAGACGCAGCGGTCGATGCGGGCGTTCACCATGAGGCCGGCGCACATGAGGCAGGGCTCGAGCGTGACGTAGACCGTGCAGCCGGTGAGCCGCCAGCGTCCGAGCGCGCGGGACGCCTCGAGCATGGCGGAGAACTCCGCGTGGGCGGAGGGATCGGCGTCGGTCTCGCGGCGGTTGTGGGCGCGCGCGACCACCTCTCCGCCGCAGACGACCACGGCGCCGATGGGGACCTCGCCCTCCTCGGCTGCCCGCCGGGCTTCTTCGAGCGCCAGCTGCATGAAGCGTTCGTCATCTGCGACCATGCGCCACCTCATCCGTCGCGTGCCTGCATCTGTATGCTAGGATAAAGCACATCACTTCGGAGGAGTGGCAGAGTGGTCGATTGCAGCGGTCTTGAAAACCGTCGAGCGGCAACCCCGTTCCGAGGGTTCGAATCCCTCCTCCTCCGCCACCGACGATGACGCCGCCTGCGAGGGCGGCGTTTCCTTTGCGCGGAAACCTGTCAAATAACCTGTCCCTTTGACAGGTTATTTGACAGGAACCGGAGGGTCGGGCCCTTCTGAGCACGGGTCATCTGCACGCGCACCTGTTAATTGCAAAACAACACGGGTATACTCGATAAGGATGTGAGGAAGGACCTCTCACCTGAAGAAAGGACCTGTCATGGTTGTAGTGATCATCATCGTCGTGCTCGCAATCATCTGCGGCCTTGCCTATGTGAGCATCAACAACGGCATCATCGAGAAGGAGAACCGCTGCGACAACGCCTGGGAGACCATCGAGACCCAGCTCCAGCGCCGCAACGACCTCATCCCCAACCTCGTCGAGGTCGTCAAGGGCTATGCCACCCACGAGTCCGAGACCCTCGAGGCCGTCACCACCGCCCGCACCAACTATGTGACCGCCGCCACCGCCGAGGCCCGCATGGATGCCGCCAACTCGATCACCGGTGCGCTCGGCCGCCTGTTCGCCGTCGCCGAGTCCTACCCCGAGCTGAAGGCAAACCTCAACTTCCAGCAGCTCCAGTCCGACCTCACCGACACCGAGAACAAGATCAGCTACGCCCGCATGAGCTTCAACGACTGCGTGCTCGCCTACAACAACGCCATCGAGACCTTCCCCGGCAACATCGTCGCCGGCAGCAGGTTCAAGCCGCGCCACGGCTTCGAGGCCGCCAACGACGAGATCCGCGAGGTTCCCTCCGTCAAGTTCTAGGCTCAAGACCCGCACAACAACAAAGCCCCGCAGGCTCGCACCTGCGGGGCTTTTCTTTTCGGACTTATAGGACAAAAAGTGTGTCTGGGCTAGTCCAGCCAGAATCGGAATGAATCCTTGTGGTGAAGCTCTTCCCACACCGCCCTGTCACCCCACTCAG